>MFYY01000024.1:27286-56363 GCA_001787855.1 Candidatus Riflebacteria bacterium GWC2_50_8
CTGACAGCCTTGTCGTTGACATCCTTGCCCGAAAACTCGATGCGCGCGATGACCGGTGTGATATCGTCGGTTATCACGCTGTTGCCTTTGGTCATAAAGGTGTAGACAGCGGGCTGAAAGACTTCCATAAGCGTCTGGTTGGCCACGGTCGCTGAATCAGGAAGTTCTTCGTCACCAGCTGTTGTGCTCCAGCTAACATCGGGCGCCTTTACAAACAGTGAGACCGCGCCGGAATGATCGAACTTGCCGTCATTGAGCGGAGCGCCGCCGGTTGTGGAATACCTGATCACGTATGAATTGATGAAGCACGACACACCGTTACTGACGTTGAAGTTAACGGCCAGAGCCGGCAGCAATATGGTCTTTTCGCCAGAACCGCCGCTGGAAGTATCTTCTGAAAGCTCAGGCTGCATATACGAAGGCTCGACCTTCGAGACAAAAATCTCGGCCGAAGGCGACAGAATATCACCGGGCGAGTTCTGGCAACCAGCCAGATTGGCCAGCACAAAGATCATGAGTAGTACAAAAATGCGACTGGGCTGTTTCACATGGCACCTCCGGCAATTTTCGGTTTCATCGACGGCGGAGTTCGGCTGCTGGTAATGATATGCGGAGTAATGAAAACAACCAGCTCAGATCTCTTCGCGCTCTTTTCGCGACGCGAAAACAGCTTGCGGGCAAGCGGAATCTTGTCGAGCAGCGGCGTATTGTTACGCTCTTCCAACTGATTCTCGGTGATCAAACCGCCGAGAATAATGGTTTCGCCGTCTTTAACATAAAGTTCAGTGGTCGCCGTTCTTCCTTCGGTCCAGGGAACGCCCTCAACGAATGAACGCAGCGAAGTAATATTCGGAGTAACACTCATTCTGATCGTCTGGTTGTCATAAATCATCGGGGTAACGTCAAGACTTATCGGGATTTCCTCAAAGTTGACGATGCGCTCGGTTCGCTGCTGACCGCCGGTTGTATCAATGGTATTGGTGGTTATGTAGGGCACCTTCTGCGAGATCATGATGTTAGCGACCTGACCGTTCAGGGCAGTTATACGCGGGTTCGAAAGCGAGCGCGCCTTGTTGTTGGTCTTGAGACTGCGCAGCAGCATGCTGAAATGATCGCTGTTCAGGTTGCCCAGACGAAAGGTGCCGTTACCGGCGGATTCGCCAAGCACAGTATGATCATACTGCCAGAGCGGGGTGTCACGGCCGATCTGGGTCATCAGTGCCGACCAGTCGACGCCGGTCGAGTTGTTGTTGTCGAGGGAAATATCGAAGATATGTGCTTCGATAAATACCTGCCTGGGTGCGATATCGAGTGTCTTGATCAGCTGTTCGATGCGTTCAAGATTTTCGGGAGTTTCTCTGATTACCAGCGTAATTTCAGGCGCAGCCGAAGAGCCTTTCTGCTGACCCCTTCCCTGTACCGACCCAGAGGTCTGACCACCAGCCTGTCCAGGTGCCTGGGCCCATGCCGGCAGCATTATAACAAGGCATAGAAACGTCAGACAGACGATTCTGAGCGTGAGGTTGCCTGCTGCAAGCCTGATTTTATTCTGTTTCATAGTCTTCCCTTTCAATGGTCACATGGCTCAGCGACGTGCGCCGGCAGATCCGCCCTGGTTTGTCTGCTGGGTGGAACGCTGCACTTCAAACATCTGCTTGGATGAATCAAAACTCGGTATAATCATCTTTATGGCATCTTCGAGAGTCTTTTTATCGATATGCATAAGCTTGAACACTCTCTCTTCATAGCGCGAGACGTTGCGCGAATCGTAAACTTCGATCAGTCTTGAGATATCATGCAGTTTTGAATACGGGGCGGTAACGATAAGAGAGTTGGATCTCTCGTCGAGATACACACTGCCGCGGCCGGTGCTGACGCTGCCAGCATTGCTCTGTGTCGAGCCGGACGAAGTGTTGAGTGCCTGGGTTGTGCCGCCGGTCATAACCGACACGGCATTGCCAACGATTCCAGCTGCCGAAGGGCTTTCGCTGCCAGCTTCAACTGGCGCAACTGTCTGACTCGACTGCCGGTTGAGCAATTCAGGAACCTGCCCCAGTGACTGCTGAACCATCGGCAGCATATCGGCCGCCACGGCATTGCGCACGAAAAAGACCCTGGTTTCCATCGGTTCTTCTTCACGGCTGAAGATCCAGAGAACGCCGTCCTTGATCTCATACATGTAGTCATTGGTGCGCAGAATGATATCGATCGCCATGCCGACATGGATATTCTCAAAATTAACCGTAGTACTGCCCTGAATCGGGTTTCTGCTGACAATATTGAGATTGCCTTTTGAAGCGAGTTCAGTAATAACAGCGGCGAGGTCGGCATCTTTAAGCTTCAATGAAACTTTGGTGTCAGACAGCGCCTTGAGCTGGTTAACATCGGGTGAAGTTGATATAATTACCGGCTTAACCGGCTGCAGATCAGAAGCGGCAACTTTTACTGCACCCGGAAACAATGGTTTCGAGTTGCGATATACATCGGCACCGCCGGTTTCGGCATTTGCCTGGCTGGTGCGCGCTTCCTTTTTCAGCTGGTATTCAGGAATCCATGGTTCTTCGGCGTTTGCCGCCGGCTTTTGCGGGCGAGCCTTAGTCTGTGCCGGAACCGGTTTTTTTACCGATCTGGCAACCCGGCGTTCAACGGCCTGGTCTTCTTTTCCGATTTTGCCGGCAGACGCTTCTGCCGGGGCGGCAGCCTGCTCAACCGCGACAGCAGAGCTTTCAGCTTCGGCTCTGGCACGAGCTTCTACTATGGCCCGCAGCCTTGCCTCTGTCTTAGACCTGTTTATGGCCAGGGCTTCTTCACTTGCTTCTTCTGCCGCGACAACCTTTGCCCGGGCTTCGGCCGCGGACTTTACTTTGGCTTCTGCTTCAGCTCTGGCTTTGGCATCAGCTTCGATTTTTGCTTTAGCAGCCTCGGCTTTCGCCTTAGCATCAGCTTCAGCCTTTGCTCTGGCTTCTGCCGCAGCGGCTGCCTTAACTTCTGCTTCAGCCTTTGCCTTTGCTTCTGCTTCGGCGATCGCTTTTATTCTGACTTCTTCTTTAGCCTTAAGCTCAGCTGCTGCTTTTGCTTCGGCTTCTGCTTTAACCTTAGCTTCGGCATCAACTCTGGCTTTTGCTTCTGCCGCAGCCTTCGCCATGGCTTCAGCCTCAGCGGCTGCCTTAGCTTCTGCTTCGGCTTTAACTTTGGCTTCTGCCTCAGCTTTGGCCTGGGCTATTGCTTCGGCCTCGGCATCAGCTTTGGCTTTTGCTTCGGCGCGGGCTTTTACTCTGGATTCAAGATCAGCCAGTAATCTTGCACTGGCTTCAGCTTTGGCGCGTGCTTCTGCCTCAATTTTAGCGGCAGCCGCAGCTTTTGCTTCGGCTTCAGCTTCGGCCTTTGCCTTCGCTTCAGCCTCTGCGGCTGCAACTCGGGCTTTCGCCTCGGCTTCTTCTCTGGCGGCAGCTTCCTCGGCAGCCTTGATTCTAGCTTCTTCTTCGGCAGCGGCGCGGGCTTTCGCTTCGGCTTCAGCCTTTTCTCTGGCCGCAGCCTGTTCTTCAGCTTTAGCTCTGGCTTCTTCCTGCGCCCGGGCTTTTACTCTTGACTCAATTTCGGCCAGCGCTCTGGCGCTTTCCTCAGCTTTGGCGAGAGCTTCTGCTTCAATTCTGGCGCGGAGAGCGGCGGCTTCGGCTTCGGCCTTTGCCTTCGCTTCAGCCTCGACCCTGGCTTGTTCTTCAGCCCTGATGCGGGCTTCTTTCTCTGCCTGTGCGGTAGCCTCTGCCTCAGCCTTCGCCCTGGCTTCGGCCTCAGCCACGGCCAGTTCTTCAGCCTTGATGCGGGCTTCTTTCTCTGCCTGTGCGGCAGCTTCTGCCGCAGCTTTAGCTCTTGCTTCGGCTTCAGCTATCGCTTCAGCCTCAGCCCGGGCCTTTGTCTCAGCTCTGATGCGGGCTTCTTTTTCTGCCTGCGCGGCAGCCTCTGCCTCGGCCTTCGCCTTGGCGGCGGCCTCTTGCCTGGCCCGTTCTTTGCCCTTGGCGGCAGCATCGGCGTCAGATCTGGCAATAGCAGCAGCCATTGCTTTTATATCTGCTTCGGTTTTGGCTTCAGCGATAGCGCGAGCCCTGGTTTCAGATTTCACCAGAGATGCACGACTTTGCTTTGCTTTGTGCTCTGCCTGCATACGGGCTTTTTGCTCTTCATATCTCTCTTTTGCCTGATCCATTCTTGCCTCAAGCAAATCTTTGACCCGGGCATTTTCTGCCGAATCTTCGCCGGAAACAGTTCCTTTCTGCACAGGCGCTGGCTCTTCTGGCACCGGAGCTGGTTTTTCGGGTGCAACCTGCTCTATTGGTTCGGCAACTCTTTCGACCTCGGTTACCGTAACCGGTCCAAGCCTGGTGCGCAATCTGAATGATTCGGGCATTTCCTGCCTGAATTCATTGCCAACAAACTTTTCGATTTTGACGACTTTCTGCTCTTCTGGAGCGACGGCCGCACGCTTTTTCGCTACAGTAGCAGGCGGCGCAGCACTTTTCCCGCCAAGGCTTTCAAATTCGCGCAGCCAGCCCTTGATTTCGTCGTCTTCATGATTCTGCCTGAGCAGATTTACCAGTTCTTTAACGTCTTTCGGAGTATCTTCAGAGATATCAGCCTGATATTGCGGCTGCATGGCACGGCGCTGAACTACAATAGACTTTTCCATGTCGTTATTCATCAGGTAAAGAACCGAAATGCGGTCAAGCACCCGGCGATGAAAGCCGCCAGTCTTCGAGCCCGCCGCACCGATGCACAGCGGAATCAGAACTAACATGGCGAGTATCCACCTGGATTGTCTGGAGAATCTATTGCTGAACATAAAGGACGTACTCCTTACCGTTTTTTTCAAGGGTAACTGAACTTCTGCTGATCTTCTTTACCAGGTAATCATCGACAAAATCGCCTTTTTTAACCGGGTAATCGTTTATTAACGCCGACACATCGTTCTTTTCACCGATTATGATGCCACTGACCCGGGGCAAAACCTCGGGCTTTTCAGCTTCGCTTGTGGCTTCATCTTCTTCGGTTGGCTGATTCTCGTCATCCGGCCTGATCAGGCCTGGCGCCAAAGCCTTTTTACGGTCGGCCGGCGACAGAAATATGTCTCTGATTTTTGCCCATCGGGTCGTGTCACCCGGCGCGTCAGCGATAAACACAGCCTTGTCATTTGTGTTGCCAGAAGCGCCACCACGCGATACGACCTGAGCCGACATGTTTTGTGCGACAAAAAGAAGCACTGCCAGCAGGCAGGTGAAGACAAGCTTATAACGTAATTTTTCTGTCATCTACTCGCCTCCGTAAACGTAGGTTTTAACGTTCATCTGCGAAACCAGGCGATTGCCTTCGTCGAGAGGAACAGTTTTGAATCCGGTCACGTCTACGAGTCTCGGCAGCATTTCTATGTTCTCGAGATACTTGCCAAGCTCCTTGAACGTTGACAGCATCTCGATATTTATTTCAATTTCGGTGCAGACAATCTTGCCCCTCTCTTCGCCAACTTTTACGACAACTTCAGCCTGGCGCGTGGCTCCGGGCGTCACCTTTTCCATAGAGAAACCCTTGCCGGTGGAAATTCTGGTTATCTGTTCGAGCAGAATACCGGCTTCCTGCTTTTGCGGAAGCGTTGTCAGCAGTTCAGCAGTCTGCCCTTTAAGCACATTGATTTCACTGCTGACCACCTCGATTTCGCTTTTCGCCTTGAGAGCGGTAGTGAGGTCAGCCTGCAGTTTTGCATTGGCTTCGCGTTGCGTAAATATCATGGCATTTCGCGTTGGTCGGATTTTGACATAGTCGTAACCAACCAGCATTATTGAGACAATTGTAGCAATGGCAAGCAGGCGGTTCATTTTTTTTCATTCCTCGCTTTGCGCAAAACACTGCGTTGCACATTGAAAGTCAACGAGAACTCAATTTCTTCTAGTTTTGCATCTCTGTCTTTAATATTGCCTTCCCAAGCAATGTTTCTAAACAGTTTCAATGATTCAAGCGATTTGACGAACTGCGATATCGCCTGGTGCGAGTAACTGCGACCCTTGATCGCAACTTTCGAACTGCCTCTGGGTGGTGGTGGTGCCTGAGTGTTACCACGACCACGAGTATCGGCCACAGCCATGTCACCGGTAGCCATCTGGGTTATCCAGATTTCGTCAGGAAGAATGTCTTCGAGCTTTACCAGCAGATCAGACCAGAACATTCGGCGATTGATGACCGTCTTGATGAACGCCGATCTGATTTTCCAGTCGGTTCTGGTTTTAAGCAGCTGGTCATGCTGCTTCTTAAAGGTTTCGACTTTATTGAACTCTTCTGAAAGTGAGGCGTGTTCGCCCTGCAGTTGGGCAAGCTGGATTTTCTCAGGATAAACAAACTGCCAGGCATAAATTGCCGGCAGCACCAGCGCCAGAATAAACGCAAACACGACAGGAATGGCCGCCATGACCATTTTGCGCACTATCTTGGCATAGTCCTTCTTGATCGGGTTGATCAGGTTCAACGACTGATCAGGCTGAAATGCGCAGATAGCCGCGCCAACGGCGTAAGCGAGTGCGCTCATGATTTCGGGTGCCGGGTCTTCTGCCCCGGCGGCGGGAGCGTAATGAATCGATTTCAGCGGCAGAAACTCGGTGATGTTTTCCACCATGATCGCTTCCTGAAGCTTCTCTTTGATGCCATGCATATTGGCGCCGCCGCCAAAAATAAAGGCGCGGGCAACCTGCACTTTCATCTGGCCCTTGAAGTAATCAAGAGAAAGTCGCATTTTCTGTGTCATGCGTTCAAAATTGCGTTCAATCATCTGAGAAATTTTTACTTCGACAGCGCCGGCGGCATACGACATCGCTTCGGCCGGCGACAGCATACCAATGGCCGTCTTGTATTCTTCGGCCATGTTGCGATCGAACTCAAACACACCGTCTGGCATGTTGTAATTTCCGATCAAAGCCTTGGTCAGGTCTTCTCCTGCCAGTGGAAAGCTGCGTGCCAGCTTTAAGACACTGCCATCGCAGACGGTAATCTGGTTCTGATCGGCGCCAAAATTGAGCAGCGCAATCAGGTATGGATGCGGCTGGTCTGCGATTTCATCGCTATAGTTCGCCATCATGCATTCTTTTAATGCGACAGATGATGGGTACATGCCGACGAGAATGCCGCCCGCCTGCTTTATCATCGCTTCCCTGCGATAAAGTTCGGCAACCGGGCAGGTCAGCGATAAAATATGAAACTCTTTGTTGCTTTCGTTCTGCTGCTCTCCAACTACCGAGTAAAATTTAGCGGTAGCCGACTTGTCGATCTCGCCGTCTGAATCGCCAATCTTCATCTCGTTTCGCATCACCATATCGAGAGTATCCCGGTCCATGGCTGGTTTGGTGAGAAAGCGCAATTGCAGCTCGCGATCAGAAGCGATCAACACAACATTTTTGGTCACGTTTCCAAAATAGTCGATAATACCTTTGAGCTTCTCAATCAGAAGATCATCGGTGATTTCAACAGCGAACTCAAACTTGTCAACCTTGACGCCAAGGCAGCGCAGACCTTCGCCATCAACATCGAGCGCGACAGCCTTGATTGAGTAGCTGCCGATATCAATACCGATTACTTTCTGTATACGTTCCCTGGACATCTTGAATTATCCTGAAGGCCTGTTTTTATTGCGATCGAGTATATCTCTGATTCTCTTCTGCTTTGCCTTGATTCTGGCGACAAACTCGTCGATATCGACTGCCCTCTTCTCATCAAGCACTCTGGTCTGGCCCCACAAAAACTTCTGTTGATCATTGTCTTCAGGAGACACCGCGACACTGTCAGCGGTTACCTGACCAGGAATACTGCCAATCAGCGGCGCGACCGCGGCGTATAGTGTGCCGACCGCTTCAAATCGGGTAATCTTTTCATCCCCGGCAAAACGCCCGCCGACATAGCCGAGTTGAATGCCATAATAACTTATTGCTGCCAGGTCATGAGACAGCTCAGAGCCGGGTTCGACATCAGAATAGCTGATCTGGGGCTGCTCATCGACAGAAGGATACAGATGTGTCAGATTGCGCAGCATGATGGCCAGAAGCCTGGCAAGCAGCTTTCGATCAAATGTTCTGCTCGGGCCAACCTTTTCGCAGACAGCGTTAAGTTCGGCCAGAACGTCGGCCCGGTTAAAATGGACCAGTATACCGGCAAGCATGCCGGCGCATTCACCGACGCTCAACCGACAGTCACCATCGAATTTAGCTCCGATACGCACAAGAGAAAGACCACCAACCGAATCAAGGCCTTCCAGCTGCTTGAAAACCCAATGATCCATCGGCAGATCGAGATACGACAACTGGCGTTTCGGCATCTTGCTCTGC
Source organism: Candidatus Riflebacteria bacterium GWC2_50_8 (assembly GCA_001787855.1). Classification (GTDB taxonomy): domain Bacteria; phylum Muiribacteriota; class Ozemobacteria; order Ozemobacterales; family Ozemobacteraceae; genus Rifleibacterium. Next base: position 35,641 of record MFYY01000024.1, read on the forward strand.
TTTTCGACAGCTAACAGTTCGTAAAGTCGCGAAATCAGGTAGACGCAGTCCCTGTTGGTGAGGTTCCTTCTGGCATATAACCGGCCATCGGAGTAGCCTTTGATAATGCCGCGGTTCACCAGAAAGGTCATGGCCTTTGCATACTCTTTGGGAATGCGGTAATCAGAGAACTTGACCATATTGGTCTCGCTCTCTGGCATTTTCACATAACCATAGGTTTCAAGCAGAATGAGCGTCTGGAATATTTTTTCGAATGCTTCTGCCCGTTTGATGTTTCTCTTGAACGAGCCATGATTGATCATGTTCGCTTTGGCAAGAACCTCAATATCAAAGTTGCCGGAAATGCCCAGAAGCTGTATAGCCTTGTTCAGAGCCTGCTCAAAGTCACGCCGCGAGATCGGCGCTGTCCAGTTATATGGTTCAAAAGCTTCGGGAGAAAGAAATCCGAGATCATAGCCGAGCCGCAGTTCGGGAGCCATGCGATGCCACATTTCGCTGCCCTGAATTGCGTCAAGGCGCTTCAGGTCGAAAGCCAGCGAGAAAAATAAGCTGCCAGCCATTGCTCCGGCAATGAACTGCTTTTTCCCTGTTTTCATCTAATCTCCCTCGATTTTTCCAAATGTTTATTTCAATCCACAGCTCAGCGCGCCCTGACCGACTGCAGGCCTGGTCAACGCAAACACATACTTAATCGGAATTTTCCGTCGCTTCAGCACTCCGGCTGATTGCCGAAAAAGATTACTATTCGACAAGTCTGTCGACAAAGTTCTGTAAAAAAATTACTTTTACTAGATGTTTTTTACTAAATTTCTTGCGCCAGCATTGAAAGTTAATCTTTACATTGGCTGGCACGTTCGTGTTGACAATACCCGGCAGTTGATTGATAATTCCTGAGAAAGAGAGGGAACCATGCCAGAAAGTTTCAGATCCTATTTCAGCCCGGAAATGGTGGACGAAATCATCTCTAAATGCCGCCAGCTTGTTGAAAGCAGGCCAAACGATCCTGCCAGCTATCGTAATCTGGCCCACGCATATTTCAAAAAAGAGGCCTATAAAGAAGCCAGGGAGATGTACGCAAAAGTTCTCGAACTAAACCCCGGTGAAACTTCGACATATCTGGCCATCTGCAGATGTTGCGAGCTGTCAGGCGACTTAAAGGCTGCGCTCAATGCCATTGATAGCGCCCTGACCGAAAAGCCTGACTGGCCTGACAGCTATTTCTGGAAAGCCAAAATATTGTTTGCCAGAGGAGAACTGGCCGAAGCGGCAAAAGCGGTTGCGATAGCCCTTGAAAAGAACCCCTCGTTCAAAGATGCTCTTTATGTACAAGCACTGATCTGCGAAGCAGCAGGCGACCTCGCAGCCGCCAATTCCTGCCTTAAAAAGATAATTGCTCTGCCAGCGGCGCTGAAAAGGAGCAAGAATCCTTTTCCTTATGACATCGACATACTGTTCGACGACAACCTGCTGTTAAAAGAGGCGATAAGGCAGATGGAAGCGATTCTGCAGATCGACCCTGATTACGCCGACATCCATTTCAAGCTCGGCATGGCGTATCGAAAAATGGGTCGCAAAGAAGATGCCATGGCCGCTTACAAAAGGGCCTTACAGATCAACCCCAACATGCACCTGGCCAGACATTATTACTGGCACTGGGAAGATGACGGGGAGACAAAAGAATGATTCGCAAACGACTTGGTGACGCGCTTATTGATTCGGGGCTGATTACCGCCGAACAGCTGAGCGAGGCGCTCGGCAGACAAAAAGAGATGGGCAAGCGTCTGGGCAAAGTGCTCGAAGAAATCGGCATGTGTACTGATGAACAGATTGCCAGGGCGCTGGCAGAGCAGCTCGTCATCCCGTATATCGAGCTTGACAAGCAGTATATCCCGATGGAAACCCTGCAGCTCATACCCGAAACCATCATTCGCAATCACGTTCTGCTGCCGGTATCGATCAATGGCAATGTGCTGACCGTGGCCATGGCCGACCCTCTTGACGCCTTTGTTGTCGACGAGATTCGTTATCAGACCAATCTTGAAGTCGAAGAGGGTATCGCGCCGGAATCAGTAATTCTCAACGCGATCAGGCGCTATTTTGCTTCAGAAGATGTCGCGCAGGCTCTCAAAACCATCGCTTCGGAGCACACGACCAGCACAACCGGTGCCAGCTCGGTTGCTTCGTTCGACCTGCTTGAATCTGGTGATGCCGGTGTTGTCAATTTTGTCAGCCAGTTGATTTTGCAGGCAATCAATGAAAAGGCATCGGATTTGCACTTTGAGCCAGAAGAAGACGCTCTGCGGGTTCGCTTCAGAATCGATGGTGTTCTCGCCGAAGTTGTCAAGGTGCCCAAGGCCAACCAGTCAGAAATCGTTTCGCGCATGAAAATCATGGCCGAAATGGATATTTCTGAAAAGCGCCTGCCACAGGATGGCCGAATCAGGGTCAGAATCGGCGGAAGAAATGTCGATCTGCGCGTCAGCACCCTGCCCACCGTGTGGGGCGAAAAAATAGTTCTGCGCGTTCTTGATTCGAGCGCACTGAGCCTGTCGCTCAAGGATGTCGGCTTCGAAGAAGATCTGCAGATAAAATTTAAGACGGCTATCAAGCAGCCGAATGGCATCATACTGCTGAATGGCCCGACAGGAAGCGGAAAGACCTCGACTCTCTATGCCGCGCTGAACTTTATCATCAGTCCGAAGACCAATATTTCTACTGCCGAAGACCCTGTTGAAATGCAGGTAAGAGGAATAAACCAGGTTCATGTTAAGGCCGATATCGGCCTGACCTTTGCGCGAACCCTGCGCGCACTGATGCGCCAGGACCCGAATGTTATCATGGTCGGCGAAATTCGCGACTCAGAAACCGCGCAAATTGCGGTTGAAGCGTCAATGACCGGTCATCTTGTGTTGTCAACTCTGCATACCAACGATGCCCCCGGCACCGTTGGCCGCCTTATCGATCTTGGCGTTGAACCCTATCTGATCGCCTCAACTCTACTGGCAGCTGTTGCCCAGCGCCTTGTCCGCAAGATCTGCAAGAACTGCGCCCAGGAGATAACACCTGCTCCCGAACAGCTTGCCGACCTGCAGATCGACAAATTTGTTTTTGAAGAAGAGCCAAAGTTTTTCAAGGGCAAAGGCTGCGGCAGCTGCAATCGGCTTGGTTACAAGGGCAGAACTGCCATTCACGAAATGATGACACTCGACGATGCGATGCGCCGGCTTATCGTGAGCAAGGCTTCGGCCTCAGAAATACGAAGAGTCGCCATTGAACGCGGCATGATGCCACTGCGAAAATGCGGTATCGTCAAGGCATCCAAGGGAATTACCACGATCGAAGAACTGCTGCGCGTAACTTCGAACGAGGAAATCTGATGCCGGTATACACCTACAAAGCGATTGACCATACCGGCCAGGTTATCGAAGCTGAAGAGAATGGTGAATCTGCCGAAAGCCTGATCAAAAAGCTTTCTGGCATGCGATTGTCGGTTATCGATATCAAGCAGAAGAAAAAGCTCTCAGGCTTCAATTTTAAGCTGGGCTCGCTTTTTGAGCGTGTATCAGGCCATGAACTGAAATATTTTTACGTTAATCTCGCCACTCTGATCAATTCGGGCTGCACACTGAAAACCAGTATTGCGGCGCTGTCTGAGCAGAGTGACAACAAGTATTTTCAACGGGTTCTGCTCGACATCGACCGTGACATTACCAGCGGTAAGGCCATGTCAGAGTCGATCGCCAAGCATCCGCGGGTATTCGACCAGCTCTTCATTACCCTGGTTAAATCAGGCGAAGAAGGCGGTATGCTCGACCAGATACTCCTGCGTTATGCCAGCTACATAGAGAACCAGGAAAAGATAAAAAGTCGCATTCGCGGTGCCATGATACTGCCCGCGATCATCTCGGTTGTGGCTGTTGGCGTTGTAATCGGCCTGCTCACCTATGTTTTTCCGACATTCATGCAGATGTTCGCAGGAAAAGAGCATCTGCTGCCGGCACCGACCAAGTTTGTCATCTGGGTCTCAGACACGCTCAGATACGGTTACCACTGGATATTTGCCGCGATTTTTTCTTTTGTCATGATGGCATACATGATTTTGCAGACAAAACTTGGCTGGCGCTGGTTCTGTATTGCCCAGCTGCATATTCCACTGTTCGGTCGACTGTTCAGAAAAGTATATCTGGCCAGATTCGCCCAGACGCTTGGCGCACTCATCAAGAGCGGTGTACCGACATTGCGGGCAATTTCCACTACCGGTGAAACCATTCCAAATGTCATCGTAACCGATGCGCTCAAGGTAATATCATCATGCGTCGAGCGCGGCGGCACGATTACCGCAGAAATGAGAAATTACCCGCTGCTTTTTCCCAACATGGTCATTCTTATGATCAGCGTTGGCGAGAGCACAGGAACGATCGACACCATGCTCGAAAAGGTTGGCGGCTATTTTGAAGCCGAAGTACAGGAAGCGATTTCTGCGCTGCTGTCGGCGATCGAGCCGATCATGACGGTCATCATGGGTGTCGTCGTTCTCGTGCTGGCCCTGTCTATGTTTCTGCCACTGTTCGACATCGGCAAAACCTTCTCGTAACCTGGCACTTTTACATATTTGCCCGGTCGGATTCTGCTTTGTCGTATTCGGCCTTGTGCTGAGCGATGTACCCAGAACTGTCGAGAATCTTTTCGATGAGAGTTATCTCGCGGTTGAGCGATGGATCTTTGATCTGCTCGATTTCGGCTGCCAGGTGTTTTTTGAGCAGACGCAATACCGCGCGGTTTTCTTCTGAAGCGACAAGTTTTACTGCTTCATTTTCCCAGATATTGCGATAGCGTTCATACATATCGCCGCCGGCACGGCGTTCGCTGCTGATCCAGCCCTGCATGGTCTCAACGTAACGTGCCAGCAGAATGCCCTTTCTGATACCGGTGTTTTCGTAATATTCGGCTTCGGCGCCCTCAAAAGCGACTTTTGCCTCAGAACTGCAGGCAAACCCGTCATTCATTTCGTAATCTACCACCAGCCTAAGATCACCGGTGTGCCCGGTCTTTTTGAGGCGCAACAGAATGAGACCACCCTTTGTCTCGTTCTCTTCGTTTGTTGGCGACGGAAACAGGCAACTGACCTTCATCAGTTCGCCATTTGCAATATTAGAGTCAGGTGAGCCATAAACCTTTTCGATCTGGTAACCATTCGAAATCATTTTGAGACAGAGGTTATAAACCAGCGGGCAAACCATGTATTTGAAGTTGTCGTCCATGCGTTCTTTGAATTCTTCGGCAGACTGCACCGAAAAGTAGTTGGCGCCGCGGATTTTAGCGATGTGATTAATCAGCTCACTGTTAAAAGCAAGACCAATGCCGATAAATGTGCTGTGAATGCGGTTGTTGGCTGCGGAAGTGGCAAGACTCATGAGGTCCTGCCTGCTGGTTCTGCCGGTATTCGGCATGGCATCGGTAAGAAAAATAATGCGGTTTTCATAGGTGTTATCGGCTGCTGTGGCGTATTTTTTATACTGATCAATGCCGGCCTGCATACCGCTTTCCATGTTGGTTCCACCGCGCGGCTTCAGCGTTTTAACATAGCTGCGCAGACTGTTTTTATAATTGTCGCTGATTTTCTGCAGAGAAAAAGGAGTTTGCACCACGTCGTCAAAGAGCACGAGCGCAAAAGAATCTTCTTCGTTGAGATGTTCAAGCATGTTAGCAATGTTCGTAGCGGCGATATCGAGCATGTTGCCATTGCCGTGCGAGCTGCGGTTGGCATTGGCGGCGGGCTGCTGACCACCATAGTAGTAATTATTAAACTGTGAGCCCATCGAACCGGAGATGTCGAGAACCACTACCAGATTAAGCTTGCGGCGTTTAAATTCGCTCTCATCGAGGTTCGAATTCAGCCCGACCGAAATATAGTTTTCGAGCTCACCGGTTACCAGATTACGCGACACCGCAGAGGTATAGGTCGGGTAGAAAAGCTGATTAGCCTCTTCCCCTTCTTTCATGCCGGTATCGAAATAGTATTCGTTATAAACGCCCTCAGTGGTTATCGCGCTGGCCAGCGGCAAATAACCCTTATCGATGTTTTCGCGAAAACTCTGCGCATCCATGGAACCGCCGACAGCAAAACCGAGGCCGCGGCGCGCCTGCATTCTGGCTTTTCTGAAGTTAGGAATCGAAATTGCGACAAGAACACCGATAATCGATAGCACAATAAGCAGCTCAAGCAGTGTAATCCCGCATCTGCGTTTTTCAGTATTCATGGCAGTCCTCCGCATAATAAAATAATAAAAAATAATGGTGATGACAGGTATAGCAACGTTTGTACCATCGAAGACAATCCGCTGTTTAAGGGAACTTTGCTGCGCCGCCGCCTGCCAGTTGCGACAATTCTGGCGCAGCCTGCGCCAATTGGAGTCATTTACAGTTGAGCAGCAATAACATACACTGGCGTAGTAGCAACAGCTTTACAGGAGGGTTTTTAATGAGACTGCAAAAGGCCCGTGTTTTAACGTTCTGTATCATGGCAACGGTCTTTTTATTATGGACAGGCAATTTAAGCAGAGTTCAGGCGGTAACGCCAGAATTAAACCGGACTTTTGAAAAATCTATAGTCAGCGACCAGCCGGAGTCAGATCAGTTCTGCCTGCCACCGCAACCGGAGCCGACAGAAATGAGCGCACCAGCTGAAATTCCTCTTGACGAAATTCCAGCTGATATTGACTGCGAAATTGATCTCATTAAGAACCGCTTCGGTAACCGCAAACCAGATGCGATAAAACTCATCGAAGGTCCGTGCGCCGGTAAAGCTGTGATAAAGCTGACTCTGGACCCCAAAACGACCGAATTCACCAAAGCCCGCATTGAGATACTCTATGGCAAACAGATCGATAGCTGGTCACTGAATATCGGCGACTCAAGATCCAACAATGGTTATGGCGGCGATTCGGCTGATCAGACTCACGACAGCGAAGCCCAGATTATCGGCGCCGACCTGACCATTATAGGCGATGACTGCGTTCCCGAGGGCACTTCCAAGGTTCTTGCCAGCATGACTGGTCTTGCCGAACCTGGCGCGACTTTAGTCTTTGACCTTGCCAACAACCGCCTGGCCTGGCGAAACGACAAAGGGCTCGACGGCGAGGTAAAGTCACCTTATCTGTTCTGTCTCGACGGTCAGGAAGACAAAGAAGGGCCAGTTAACTACGACATTTTCGTCGGTTTAAATCAGGTGGTTAATGGCACCTATCGCTCCGGCTGCGGTGCGATCAGAACACGCATAAAGCTGCTGCACACAAGCCCCTGATCATTCTTTAGCGCAGACTATTCGCGCGGCTTTGCCGTCTCTTTTTGCTTTATCAGTATTTTTTCAGCGACATGGCCTTCCATGGTCTTTACGATAAAAACCTGATTACCTCTGACAATTTTGTCTTTTTCCCGCAGAAAGTCGCCTTTGATGAAAGTGAGCAGGCCATTCAGCGTATTGGCCTGATGACGCTCATCTTCTGAGAACTCTATGGTCAGGGCAGATCCAAGCTCCTGCAACGAGATGCTGCCTGAAACTTCATGTTCTCCGTTTTCATGACTGCGTAAATTTCCTGCCGACTCGACATCATACTCGTCGTTGATCATGCCAAAAACGCGTTCAACAATATCTTCAAAGGTAACAATGCCTGAGGTTGAACCAAATTCATCGACAACGACGGCCATGTGCTTTCTGGTCAGTTTCATGCGTTCAAGTAATTCGCCAATCGCTACATTTTCAGGCACAAAGAGAGGCTGCATCATCAGCTTGCGCAGATCAAAGCGCGCAGCATCTCCCGGCTCAAGCTTGACCAGTTCCTTGAAATTGAACACTCCGAGAATTGCATCAAGACTCTTGTTATAAACCGGAACCCGCGTGTACATGTCGGTCTTAAAGGCCGCACGGACATCCTGCAAATCCGAATCTACAGAAATACCTTTAACATTGCTGCGTGGAACCATGACCTCGCAGACCTGCAGGTCATTAAATTTGCTTGATCGCGACATCAGTTTGCGCTCGATAGAATCGATATGACCGGCCTTCTCACTGTGTTTTGCATGAAGCAGCAGTTCCTGTATTGACGGCGCATTATCATGCTCTCCAGGCTTTTTAATCAAAGCAAGCAATGCTCTGCTGATGATTTCCATGGCTGCGGTAACTGGTTTCATTGCTGTAACAATAAGCCAGAGAGGGTAGGCCATCGCCATTGTCCAGGCTTTGGCAAAGGTAACTCCCATGTGTTTTGGCACAACTTCTCCGCAGATCAACAGCACTACTATCGTGACAACAGAGGCCAGAACCGGTGCTACTGCTTCTGACAAAATACCGGTATCGACAAATATCTGGTCAAAGAAAGCCCCGGCATAAACCGCCAGAACAGTGTTTACAATGTTGTTGCCGACAAGAATGGCCGCAATTACCGAACCCTTGTTCTGCAGCATTTCAAGCACAATCTTTTTTCGCCGGCCACTTTTGCCGGCATAGCCAGCCATGCTGATCTCATTAACTGACGTAAAGGCTGTTTCCGTGCCGGAAAAAATGGCTGAAATCAGTAACAGCGTCGTAAAAAATACTATGGTATAGAGCATTGCAACCTCTGTTTGATAAATAATCGGTATCGGAGCAGTTGGCGGTTATATGCTAGCATTTAGCGCCGGGTAATTCCATTAAGACATAAGCCAAGGCACTCGTAAAAGCTTGCTCCAGCAGAGTTTGCCATGCGAAAAATTGCCGGAAGACATTCCAACACCATTGTATCGCCTGTGCTTTTGCCGAGCGACAGGCATTTTTTGGACCCTGTCATATCTGCGTTCCGGCATACCTGAGCAACAAAAATGCTGTTTTTTTTTGTCTGTACTGGCATATTGGTCGGGCTGTCAGTATAATCTTAAGCTAAGTTGAATAGTAAACTGTAACACAAGGAAAAGGAGGGCGAGAATGCTCAAAAAACTCACCCGGTTTTATTACCCAAAGACCATCGAGGAAGCCTGTCTGCACCTCGGCAACAAAGAACAGAAAACTGTCCTGATCGCCGGCGGAACCTCTGAAGTTCTCCGCAGCGACAACAGTATCGAAGCTCTGGTCGATCTTTCAAAGGTCAAAGAACTTTGCTACATCAGGCAGGACTCAGCCTACATCCACATTGGCGCCGGCACACCGGTTCAGGATATTTATAAAAGCAAAGATTTAAAAGGTCCCTCCGGCGAACTGCTCAAAACAGCTGCTGGGAAAATCGGCTCAACATTGCTGCGCAATTCGATTACTGCTGCCGGCAACCTGGCCGGACTTTTTCCATGGTCTGACCTGCCGCCGGTATACATGGCCCTCGACGCCGAAGTGGTCTGCCGCAAAGGCAAGCCCAAACGCACCGTGCCGGTTCAGAGGCTCATCGATAACCGAGCGGCCCAGTTTCTCGCTGAAGCCGAAATTATCTCCGAGATTATGATTCCTATCTATGGCAAAGGCACCGGCGTTCATTTCGCCAAGTTCGCCAAAACCTCGAACGACTATGCCATGATCAGCCTTGCCATCAGGCTCACCCAGAAGTCAGGCAGGATCGAGCAGGCCAGAATCGCAGTCAATGCAATTACCGCCACGCCAACCCGCTGCCGCGAAGCAGAAAGCGTTCTCGAAGGCCAGAAAGCAACCCCTGAACTCTTTGCCGCGGCCGCCAAAAAAGCGGTATCGGGCATCACCGTCCGCCGCGACATCCGCGCCAGCAGCGACTACCGCCGGGAAGTCCTCGAAGTAATGGTTCGCCGTGGTCTGCAGGAAGCCTTTGCCAAGACCGGCAAATAAGGAGAAAGCCAGTGAAAATCAATACCAGAATCAATGGCAAAGATATTTGCCTCGAAGTTAAAGCAAACACCATGCTGGCAGATGCCTTGCGCACTGCCGGCTTTAAGGGCGTCAAAATTGGCTGCAGCGAAGGCAGCTGCGGTGCCTGCGCCGTCATGATTGATGGCCGACCGCGCAATTCCTGCATTTTACCGGCCGGCATGGCCGAAGGTTCAGAAATCCTGACCGTCGAAGGCATGGGCAACCCGGAACACCCACATGTTCTGCAGCAGGCTTTTGTCGACTCCGGCTCGACCCAGTGCGGATACTGCAATCCCGGCGCGCTGATCGCTGCCAAAGCGCTGCTCGACAGCAATGCAAACCCGACCGCCGAAGACGTCAAAGACGCTCTTGATGGCAACCTGTGCCGCTGCACCGGCTACATCAAGCGCATCGACGCAGTTCTGGAAGCCGCCAAAGCCTTTAAAAAACCGGCAAAACGCGCAGGAGGCAAAAAATAATGGCTAAAACTACTAAAAAAGAAACGGCTAAACCAGCTGCCAAGGCTGCTGCCGAATATTCTCCAATTCCCGAATCACCGCTGTTTTTTGAGCGCCCCGATAAATTCAACCAGGTCAATCACAGCCTGACCAAAATCGACGCGATGGGCCTGGTCTGCGGCCAGCAGAAATATGTTGCCGACATTGACCTGCCCGACATGCTGCACGTAAAAGTTCTCGGCAGCATCTACGCGCACGCCGAAATCAAGAGCATCGACACCAGCGCCGCCTTGAAAGTGCCCGGCGTCGTCGCCATCTACACCTGGAAAGACGTGCCGAGAGTGCCAAGAACCACTGCCGGCCAGGGCTTTCCTGAACCGTCACCATATGACACCTACCTGCTCGACAGCAAAGTGCGCTTTGTTGGCGATCGCGTCGCTATCGTAGCCGCTGAATCGGCAGAAGCCGCCGACGAAGCCTGTCACAAGATCAAGGTTGACTACAAGGTGCTCAAGCCGGTTCTCGACTGCGAAAAAGCCATGGATAAGGACGCACCGGTCATTCACGACGAAAAAGACTGCCGCGTGCCGATCCCCATATTCTACGATCCGAAACACAATCATTGTTCACACGTGCAGACTGCGGTCGGCGACGTCGAAAATGGCTACAAGACCGCCGACTACGTGCTTGAACGCAAGTATTATCCGCACTACGCACAGCACTGCCCGATCGAACCACATATCTGCATCGCCTATCTCGATGAGTATGACCGCCTGGTGCTGCGCACTTCAACACAGGTGCCTTTTCACTCACGCCGCATTACCGCCCAGACCCTCGGCGTTCCGGTCAAAAAGATCAGAGTCATCAAACCTAGAATTGGCGGCGGTTTCGGCACTAAACAGGAAGTCCTGCTCGAAGATGTCTGCGGCCTGGTAACCTTGCGCACCCGCCGACCATGCGTCTGGGCGCTAACCCGCGCCGAAGAATTCATGTCAGCCCGCACCCGCCACCCGATGGTGGTTATCATCAAAAGTGGCGTTAAAAATGACGGCTCTATCACCGCCATCTCAATGCGCGTTCTCAGCAATACCGGCGCTTACGGTTCACACGCGCTTACCGTTCTCAGCAACTGCGGCTCAAAGGTTCTGCCACTTTACCGCGCTGACAATATCGAATTCATCGGCGACACCGTTTACACCAACCTGCCGGTTGGCGGCGCCTATCGCGGCTACGGTGCTACCCAGGCCGCTTACGCCATGGAATGCCAGATGGACGAAATGGCAGAAGCAATCGGCATGGATCCGATCAAGTTCCGTCAGAAAAATCATATTAAAGAAGGCGAATCATCACCGATCTTTAAAGCCCTCGGCGAAGGCCGCGAAGGCGTTGACATGAGCATCGGTTCATGTGGCCTTGAAAAATGCATAAGCGAAGGCATGAAGCGCATCGACTGGGCTAAAAAATACGGCAAACCAGGCACCGGCACCAAGCGCCGTGGCGTCGGCATGTGCTGCCTGATGCAGGGCAGCTCGATTCCCGAAATCGACATGGGCGCAGTTTTCATCAAAATGAACGACGACGGTTCATTCAACATGCTGCTCGGCGCCACTGACCTCGGCACTGGCTCAGACACCGTTCTCGCGCAGATCGCCGCCGAAACCCTTGGCTGTCAGCTTACCGACATGCTGGTTTACAGTTCAGATACCGACATGACTCCTTTCGATGTTGGTGCTTACGCAAGTTCGACCACCTATCTGACCGGCGGCGCCGTCATCAACTGCGCAAAAAAGGTACGAGAACAGATCGAAGCGGTTGCTGCCAGCATGATGGGCGAAAAGATGACCGACATCACCATCGACAATGGCGTCTGCTACGGCAAAGGCCGCAAGAACAAAGTTACTTTCGGGCAGGTCTGCCGCTACGCTCTTTATGAGCACAAGCAGTTCCAGATCGGCGCGATCGGCAGCCATATCAGTCACGCTTCACCGCCACCGTTCTCAGCCCATTTCGCCGAAGTCGAAGTTGACACTGAAACCGGCGAAGTTAAGCTGCTCAAATATGTGGCCGGCGTTGACTGCGGCACTGCCATCAACCCGGCACTTGCTGACGGACAGACCCAGGGCGCGGTAATGAACTCGATCTGCTTCGCGCTCACCGAAGAGTACATCTTCGATGAAAACGGTCGCATGCTCAACCCGAACTTCGGCAACTACAAGATCTGGGGCACCCGTGACCTGCCCGAAATCGAAACCTTCCTGGTGCCGACCTATGAAAAAACCGGCCCCTACGGCGCCAAGAGCGTCAGCGAAATCAGCATCAACGGCGCCCTGCCTGCTATCGGCAATGCGATCAAAAACGCCGTCGGCGTGCGCCTGACCCACCCGCCTTACAATGCCGAAAAGGTTCTCAAAGCCATCAAAGAACTCAAGGCCGGCACAAAAGACACCAGCGTCAAAGCCGTGGTAAAGCCTGCCAAAACAGCTAAACCAGAGCCCACAAAGACAGGCAAGGCCACAAAACCGGCCGCCAAAGCAACTGCACCAGCAGCTGCTCCGGTCAAGCAGGCAAAACCAGCCAAGACTGCCAAACCTGCCGCAAAACTGGTAAAGGCACCGGCAAAAGCAGTTAAAAGCGCCAAGCCAGTAGCAGCACCCCAAAAAGCAGCCGCTCCAGTCAAACCGGCAAAAGCTTCCCCTAAAAAGGCAGTAACGCCTGCGAAGCCGGTCAAAACAGCTAAACCGGCTCCTACAAAGAAACCCGCAGCAAAGGCTGCAAAAAAGAAATAACTGGTAACTCGCTTCTCATACCCCCGGCCCGGTTTCACCTGGCCGGGGGTTTTTATTTCAGCCGCACACAATGTTACAGTAGATAATCAACTCAAGGGTTCAAAGACATTCAGGCCAGCTCTGTACCGGCAAAAGCAAAGATGCAGCTGGCAGTAGTTCCAGCTGACATAGATCCTTCCCAGATACGAAAAATCTGCAAAGAAGCTGCCACTGCTCTTGTTGAAGCAGGCAATGAAGCCAGAATCACTTCGACATGATGTTGCGGTTTTTTCTGTACAGCAAAGCAGACCGCAAAATTGTTTAAATATTATCCATCAATTATAATGCCTTCAGAGGATTGCACAATGTCAGACAGAAGCCTGCAAACGTTTATCAGAAGTTGTTAAACATATGAATTGTAAAGTGCAAAAGCGCGCCTTATAATAGATCGGATCTGAAAATATGGACCGACCGTGCGGAACCTGATGTATAAGAAAACCGGACTGATGATTATCACCCTGATACTGGTAGCGAATTCGCTGCTGGCTGGCTCCTGCGTAATCAGGGTTTTATCGGCAGAACACGATTGTCTTGACACAACTTTTCAGGTTGAGAATCTTTCAACGTCTGAAAGAATGCCGGTCCGTTTTGCGATAAACATGTCTTTTTCCAGATTCAAAAAAGATTCGATCCGTGCTGTTCGAGTCGGTGAGATCCTCAAGGTCATCGTAGAGCCTGCAGAATCAGAGTTCAACTGCCTGCACTTTGAAGTTGCACCGGCCACCAGAGATGTTTCAGAAGGGCACATTCATGAAATAATACTCGCCGGAGAAGGCGCTGACCCTGAGATTCAGGGCATGATGACAGTGCTGCAGAAAGATGGTAGTCTCCGCCCGTTTATTGTTCATAAATATACGCTGATTCTGGTGAAAAGCCTCAGTGATCATCTCTATGCCGGCAGACTCGATCAATTGCGAACCGGCTGGAAATGTTCGGTTGGCTTTGATATACCGGATTCCGATGACAACTACGATTTTGCCGGCAAAGATAGCGACCACCAGCCCAAAATCGCTGATAACATGATCGTCGACTATGCTCCGCCGGCACCGTGATTTTTTAAGCAACGATAAATCAGCAATTAACCATATCTTTAGAGCAATGCCGACAGTAATGAGGAAAAGTGTGGAAAAGTCTATTGCAGTCGCGGTAGTAATACGAAATAGTAAAGTGTTGGTTCAGCATCGTTACAGGCGAAACTCGGGAATGGTTTACGAATTTCCCTGCGGTTCGGTAGACGCTGATGAAAGTGCAGAAGAAGCGGCAATTCGTGAACTGAGAGAAGAAACTGGTCTGCAGAATGTCAGACATGTTGAGACCTTTCATTATACAAATGAGTCCGGCATGCAGATCGCCTTTGTTGTGTTGAATGGCAGCGACAAAGAAGAACCGCAGGAAACCAACCCTGCCAGAAAGCAAACTTTTTACTGGTTTGCATTTAATGAGATTCCTATTGCTGAGTTCATGCCAGCTGACAGAGAATTCGCACAAAAGGATCTGAAAGCCTGCCTGCACAAATCTTTGCGGCAACCGCACGAAATCAGTGACGAGGCAATTAAGAAGAACTGATCTTTCGCGAGCATAGCCAGACGTAAATTTATCCACTAACTGCGATAGAAAATTAGTTTGAACGTCTCCAGGTTTATCGACAAAAAGCTCTTCAATAAAGACTCCCCAACGCGGGCATTTTTTTTGAGACTGAAAAGTGTTAAGCTTGCATGATGCAGGTTATAAACACCAGACAGGCGGCCAGTTTGCTCGAAGTTTCTGAAGCTACGGTCAGAAACTGGGTCAGAAATGGCTTTATTGCTCCTGTTGCCGGCAGCATTGGCAGGTTCGCGATAACCGCTGTCGAATTGCTCAAGCAACAAATAGCTGCTGGCGAGATAGATCGCATGCGACGCCGCGCCAATAAAAAGAAAACCAGCGCCTCGTTTATACCTGCTGAATATCTTGATAATAAGGCATTCAGCGCCGAACTTGCGACTATCAGAGCAATTTTTCTTGAAGATACGGTCGACATCGACAATGCACTATATGCACTGACTCTCAAACAGCTGGTTCTACGCGGGGAAGCGGCAATCGCCAGCGATCAGTTATTCGCAGCTGCCAGCTGCCACGCCGGCCTGCGCAAGCCTCTGTCTAACGAGCTCACCGACTGGATCAGAGAACTCCCGGATCGAACCATGGCTGCCGAAAAAGCCTGCGTCAGGCTGTTTGATGCCCTCAGCGATGCATCACACGACGACACGATCGGCATAATCTACCAGTCACTCATGCAGGCCGGCAAAAAGGCGAACCAGGGCTCGTTTTACACGCCAGCAGCCATAATCGACGATATCTTTAAGGATCACGCCGGCCTGAAAGGCTCTTTTCTTGACCCGTGCTGCGGTACCGGCCAGTTTCTGCTGCGCGCCGCAAGGCAGGGGTATGATCACCCCCAAAAGCTCTACGGCATCGACTCAGACAGTCGTGCTGTCAGAATAGCGCGGATAAATCTGCTGCTGGCTTTTCCCGAAGTCACTTTCTCGCCGCAGGTTTATCACGCCGACGCATTGCTGCAAAATACCAATGCGGCGCCTTTCGACGCAAACAGCTTGAACAGAGAGTTTGCGTTGATCGCCAGCAACCCGCCGTGGGGTGCAAGCTTTGCCGATGATGATCTGACAAGGCTTGGCAAACGCTATCCGGCAATAAAGTCGCGCGAATCGTTCTCGTATTTCCTCGCCAGAAGCCTCGAACTGGCCGCTGCCGGCGCGGTAATATCGTTCATTCTGCCTGAATCATTTCTCAACATCAGAGTTCACTCAGATATTCGCCGCCACCTGCTGGCAAACGTGCAAGTTCTGGCCGTTCACAAGCTCGACCGACCTTTTAAAAATGTTTTCACGCCGGCGATCAGGCTCGACCTGCGCAAAAGAGAACCTGGCGCTGACTGGTTGATCAGCTTAAAGACGCCGAACTGCCCGGAAAGAACGGTTGAGCAGGCAAGATTTGCCGCCAGCAGCTACAGTATATTCGAAACCTCAATATCTGAAGATGCATACAGGGTTATCGACAAGCTTTACTCACTGCCACACCTGACCCTGCGCGACAACGCCGAATGGGCGCTCGGCATAGTTACCGGCGACAACCGCCGCCATTTATCGGCTGTTGCAGAGCCTGGCATGGAAGCGATTTACCGCGGCCGCGACATCATGCCATACCGATTGCAGCCCGCAACATCGTTCATTCGCTTTGTTCCGGCGGATTTTCAGCAGGTGGCTCCCGTTGCCAAATACCGCTCACCAATTAAGCTTTTATACAGATTTATCTCAAACAGCCTCGTAATCGCTTACGACGACCAGCAGTCGCTTACTCTGAACAGCGCGAACATACTGATTCCCAGACTTGCCGGCTATCCTGTCAAAGCGATACTGTGCCTTATGAACTCAAAACTGCTGCAATTTGTCTTTGCCAGAAAATTCACTACCAGCAAGGTGTTGCGCGGCGACCTCGAAAGGCTGCCACTACCGCTTTTTTCGGAAAAAATTCTATGCGAACTTGTTGCGCTGGCCGACCGTGCAATCCTCGGCGAGCCGGTTGCAGGCAAAATCGACGCAGTGATTTTTAACGCCCTGAACTTTTCCAGTACAGAGATAGATTTGATTTTGTCAGGAATTGCTTTAAAATAGAATTGGTAAAAGATTGCGAGGAGAATGACAATGATACCGATTTACAGATCCGGTTCGATTATATATAGGTTACTTACCGTGCTGGCGTTTTGCGTGACCCTTCTGCTGCCGCAACAGGCCGAAGCAAGGGTACTGGCTGGCAGCGTTACCGAGCGCAAGATTAATCGCAAGATCGACAGTATGCTCAAGGCTGCACGCAAAAATTATGACAACGGAAAAGTGCAGGTTGCCCTTGAAAGTTACTGGAAAATCCTCGAAATCGATCCGCAGGAAACCTTTGCTTACCTCGAACTCGGCGAGATTTACGTCGGCCTGCGTATTTACGACCGTGCCATAGAACTGCTCGAACCCGGCCTGACCATGGCACAGCGCGAAATGGACAGAGACACCATCTGTTATTATTATTGCATACTGACTCAGGCTCACCTGGCGCTGAACCAGACCGGTCTGGCTAACAAAACCCTGATTAAAGCAGCCGAAGCCGCGCCAAAGAACCCGATGCCGCGTGAGATACTTGGCGACATTTATCTTGCCAATAACCGCACTGCCGATGCAATAAAAGCCTATAAAAAGGCAGTTGAACTCGACCCCGATTATCAGTCAGCCAAAGAGAAGCTTGGCGCGGTAATCGCAAAACATGGCGACCAGCCGCAAACCCGCACAAAAGACCGCAACGCGATCGCTAGAAAAGCAGAGCCATTGCCGCTTCAGAAGCCTGCCACCAAAAAACCGGCCACAACAGGCCCTGCCATCGCCAGCACAGCACAGAAAGTTGCCATGATTCCGGCAACGCAGACGCCACCAAGACCACAACCGGTATCTGTTGATAGCGAAGAAAATGCAGATACTGAGGAGTCCGAAGACGAAGTCGAAGAAGTTGAAGAAGACAGCGAAGAAGAGCCTGAAAACTTATCTGAAGAGGAATCTGACGACGAGGTTGTCGAAGCAAGTTCTGAAGATGAAGACGGTGAAGAGAATACAGAAAACGCAGTCATACCTGACGATATGGCACCTCTGCCACTACCGACCTCGACTCAATCCGCTCAATCGCAGCCAGCTGCGCGGCCCATGCCGACCACGCAATCTTCATCTACGCAGGCAGCCGCTGTTCCTGCGTCAACAGCACCAGCAGCAGCAGTCGCCACTTCGACTGAGAAAGGCGCTGAATCTGAAAAAACCAGCTCAACTGCTCCTTCCGCCAGTACCGAAGAAATAGAGAACCAGATCGATAAACTGCTTGCCGGAACACCGGAAGATAAAAGAGCGGCAGTCAGCTTCTTTGTAAAGCTTGAAGACAAGGGCCTGACCGAAATAGAAGAACTTCTCTACGACCCTGATCCGGAAGTGCGCATCATTGCCATCAGAACAGCTACCGAATTCAAGGCTTTCAAACAGCGGGTTAAGACAATGCTCGAAGATGCCACTGACGACCCTGATCCGGCTGTTGACGAAGAAATTGAGAAAGCCCTCGCCCAGCTGTAAAAGACTCAGGCAGCAAGAACTGCCAGCCAGGCCCGCTTTACCTCTGGTGCTATCTGTTCAGCGCTGTCGACCATTTCCCGACAGATCTTTCTGGTCATGGGCTCTACCGAATCAAGCGGCCACAGAATTGCAGCATCAAGTTCCCAGTCACCTGGAAATATAAGGCCTTCCGGACAGCGATACTCTGCGAGCTTGTTGTTGCGAAAACTCAGTGCCCGATCCATAAAGGCGATACGACCGGCATTAAGCTTGTCACCATTTTCGACAAGGCTGAGAAGGTGTGTGTTATACAGGCCGGTGTAGAGATAACTGTGCGCATTCGGCGGTGCAAAAGGCGGCCTTTCAGTTGGTGACGGCACTTCTTCGAGATACTGTGCCAGCAGGCGGGGCGCCAGGAATTCTTCGAACTGCTGCTGGCTATCGGCATCACCAACCAGAAGCCGGCCACCCACAAGATTCGCATGTGTATAAGCTGGTTTAAAAGTGGCCCGAATTGCCCTGTTACCGATCACCAGACTTCCAGACAATGCATTGTCGCAGTTAACCGGCGATTCCGGGGCATTATAGAGGGCTATCCCCTTCATACTGATGTTCAGCACACTTAACTTGTGCCCGGCCGGCTCATCAGTAACAAATACCACCCCGCCATCCTTGACGATGTAACGATGAAACAGGCGTTTTTCTTCGCTGGCAATTTCCTGCAAAATACGCTCACGCGCTTCTTCTGGCAGTTTAGAACACTCAAGCACAGTGCGGCCCAGCTTTAAAGCGCGGTAGGGCGGAATGCGAAAGAACATCACCGAATCGGGTGAGATACGCCCGAAACTGCCACGGCTTTCGGACTTTACCTTGCCTGTCCGCAGGCCTTCGCCAGCGTTATCCCATGTCATGAAGTAATCGAAAAAGTAGAACTCCTGCTTGACGCTTTCACCTTCAACAGTCTGCCAGAGAAAAACCTGCGCACCGTTTTCGCCTTGAAACCAGCGCATTTTCAGCTCGGGACTGTCGTTTTTGAGCTTCGCGGCATTAATTTCACACAAAGAGCAACCGACAATACGAGGCCTGATGAAATCGGTGACGACACCAGATTGCGCCGGAGTCATATCGGAAAAAGCGCAACCCGCAAGAGTGTTGAGCAGATTCTTTACAACAATGCGGCAGGCAAGCTGCACGCCCTGCATTTTGAGCTGGCAGTCATACACCGTGTTCTTCTCAATGCCGGGTAGAGCAGCCCAGCTTGCCAGGTCTACCTGAAAACCACCATAACTGAGATTGCTCACAGGAAAAGGGCCACCACCAAAAAAAGTAGCTTCACAGTCTTCGAGCTGCAGACGCTGAAAACGACGGCGCTCGGCAGCAACAGCAGAGACTTCTTCCTTTTTGGCAGAAGTTCCTGACAGCCAGTTTACGAGTTTCTTCAGATCAAGCATCAATCTTTTCCTGAACAGTATTTTGTCTGATTATATATCGCCTGACTCATTATTGGCCAAACAAAATCTGCGCATAAGCAGAACAGGCTGCTTCGCAGTTGCGAAACAGCCTGTTTACAGGTCAGAGAATCAGTCGATCAATCGCCGGCAGGAGCTACAGAAGATACTGCAAAGTCAAGATCAAGTGCTTCCGGGGTTTCTGCAACGAAAGTGTCGGAGAAAACGCCATCATACAGATTACCATCCAGGGCCATGTTAAGACCGGTTGCACCCTTGATTTTGGCGAATGCGTCAACAACCTTCTTGTAAGCTGCAAGTTCGGCGTTGAGATCATCAAGCAGGTTTTTCGGATGATAGCCATCTCTGCTGAAAACCAGCCAGACTCTTCTTGAATCTGAATTCGACTGATCAGCCACATCAGTAAAGTCTTCCACTTCACGCATGTAAAGATTGGTATGCTTTTCCATTTCTTCATAAGCCGGGTAGATGTCAGCAAGCCAGTCCCAGAAGGTTTTACCCTTAACATCGAGGAAAGTGCCTTCCTTGAGGTATTTGGCGATGTCATAATTAGTGAATTCACTGCTGAAATCCTTCAAAGCCTGGCGTTTTTCTTCACCCATTTCTTTCATCATCACGGCAAGATCAAGATTTTTCTTGATCGTCGCTACCATCAGAACCGTATCAGCAGCTTTCTGCGCTATAGACAGCGGATCGTAGAGTAACGCCTGTTCAATGCTGTCCTGATAGATCCTGATAATGTTTTTCGGAGTGGGTTTGCCATTGCTGTTGTTCCAGCGCCAGCCAAAGCCTTTTTTGAGCTCTTTCTCAAGATCACCGGATTCACCGTCAGGATTGGTGTTATAACATTCAACCAGCTTTTCGAGAGCCTTGCGAGTGTTCTTGTAGTGCTTGAGATGTTCTTTGCGGATAAAATCGACCATCTTGTCGCCGTCTTTGATAGCGTCTTTCACCTGTTCACGGGCGGCTTTGATCTGTTCCTTGAAATACATCATCTC
>MFYY01000024.1:56385-59006 GCA_001787855.1 Candidatus Riflebacteria bacterium GWC2_50_8
TCGGCGTTAAAAGCCTGAATGAGCAGGTCTTCGTTCCAGGAACCGGTATCTATTCCAACCATCGGAATGTAATTGAACGGTGACTGCTCCATACGCAGACCGACAACATCAAAAATGCCACCGCGGTAGTTGTTGGCAGTAATCCAGTTCTGATACTTCTTGATCAGCACGTAGTCAGGGTTAAAGAACACCTTGAGAATATTGTATTCTTCGATGGTCTTTTTGTAATCACGTGATTGAATCTTGTCGCCAGCCCAGCTGACGTAGGTCATCGGGTTGATGGCATGACCAACTTTGCCCCAGAAACCGCGTTTGGCCGCTTTATCTTTTTCGGCTTCAGTCGGTTTCCAGGACATGTAATCGGCTTTCATCTGCCAGAGTTCCTGCAGACGTTCCATGCCGAAATCCGGCAGAGAGAAACCCTTGCGGCTGTAGTAGCTGACAAGCACGCCCTGTTTTTCGAGTTCTTCATAAACGCGCAGGTTCTTTTCATGAATAGCCTGCTGCTCTTCGCCTTCGGGAGCCTGGTTCTTCACGAAGTCGCCGTAGTTGGCTTCGGTTACCAGCAGGGCCACCGCTTTTTCATTGGGATCGAGCTGACCACGGTTATCATAGAAAGACTTGAATTCTGGATCATTCTCGTAAAGATACCAGTATGAGCCTTTGTAGGCTGATTTCCAGCGCTTATTGTAATCGCCAAGCACGTTGCCGATTATGGTCAATGCAGTCCAGATAAGGGCTAGAGCGCCAATGACCTGGCCGACGACCGGAATACAGAACATCGCTATCAGAGCGGCAGAACCCAGCGCCAGACCAACATAATTTTTAACCAGTGAGTAAGAGCCGTAGCGGCCGCCCTTGCGGTCTTCGGAAGTGACGATACCATAGGTGTCGAGAGCAATACCGAGCACGCAAAGACCGATACCAACAGTATGACCCCAACCTTTGGCATCACCGATTACCGCAGCGCCCTTGTTAGTATTGATGCCGGCTTTTTTAGCAACAGCCTTGTAGGTTTCCTGATTTTCGAGGCCAGTTTTGCGGGCTACCCAGCGCCAGTATGAATAAAAACCTTCGCCGGGGCCGGCTTTATAGCCGCAGGGAGGAGCACAATGGCTCAGGAAAGTCGAAACATTCTTGGCACTGAAAGTTTTCTGAACGCTGGAAGCCATGTTGCCCATGCGCTGAAAACCGTTCATCAGATTGGCCTTGCGCTGTATAAAGCCAACGCCCTTCTGATAAAGTCTGGAGTTGGCAATCTGACTGCCGGTCCAGTTCGCAATGGTCGAAACCTTGCGCGCTCCCCAGGCTGCGCCACGAGCAAGACCTGTTTTTTGTGCAGCCTCACCAGCCAGTTTCACGCCGGCAATCACCGGACCCGAGTTAACTACAAACGAAAAGGCCATCGCGGCTTTGCTTGAAGCCATGGCAACGGCCTTAAAATAATACGGAGTATTGGTGAAGTGTGGCGACATGTCGCTGAGCGTGCTGTAAAAACTGAACACGTCTGAACAACCGTCATCCATCATCGCATAGGCACCAGAAATGGTCATCATCCATTCGCCCCATGCATTTGCCTCGGCTTCTTCTTTGGAGCGACCGCGCAGTGCCATGACGTATTCGAGATAATCGGCCGGAGCCTCGATCTCTTCTACGTCAACGATACCTTCGATGCCTTCAGTGTTCAGAATCGGCTTAGGCATATCTTCGCCGGCATGGACAGCGACCGCCAACGGCTCAATAGCCAGCCAGAGACAAAACAGAACAATAAACCACCTGTACCGCGCCTTTATCTTCATGATCTCCTCCTTAATGAAGAGCAGCAATTACCGGAAATGTACCGCTGACAATAACAGTATTTTAATGATAACAAAGAATCACCCTGAACGGAAGAGGCAGACAATCCGCTCTGAAAGCATACGAGACGCAACCAGACCGCGCAAAAAATTTCCACTCAGCAAATAATACTGGAAATATCGCAAAAAGTTTACGATTCCTGCGTAATCATTCCCTCGGTGCAGGCGACGATATATGTACAGGTCAGGTCGCCGGTAACGTTGTTCATCGTCTCAAACATGTCGAGAATCGGATTGATGCCAAGCGCAAAAGCGACAATCTGTGAAATCTGCATTTCGTTGAGACCCATGCTGTTGAGAATAATAAAAAGCAGCATCAGGCTGCCACCAGGAATGCCACCGGCGCCAACTGCGGCGAGAACCGTGGTAAGCACCAGAACCAGCAACGCCGAAAACCCGAGTTCGACACCGAATATGTTGGCAGCGAGAATCGCAAACATCGGCAGATGTATGCAGACGCCATCCATGTTTACGGTGGCACCAAGCGGCAGCGCGAAATCAGCAAGTTCGCGGCGGATCTTGAGGTCAGTGATCGCGGTTTTGAGTGTTATCGGCAGCGTTGCACCGGATGACCTGGTTACGAATGCAGTTATCATCGCTTCCTGAGCGAATTTGAAAAATTTGAGCGGACTGGTGCGGGTCAGCAGAATGATCATACTGGAATATACTACTCCGATCATCAGACCAATTCCAACTATGACCCCGATCGCAATATTAAAATAGGGACCGGCCAGTTCAGGGCCATACTGGGTGAAATTAACTATG
>MFYY01000024.1:59060-59242 GCA_001787855.1 Candidatus Riflebacteria bacterium GWC2_50_8
AAAAGAATGCGGTTAAAGGTTGCGGCCAGTTCAAGCACGCGGTTAAGCGGAGCGGCTTCGCTCTCAGCGGTGTCATCGATCAGCACGCGCAGCGCGAGACCGGCCAGAATGGCGAATACGATAACTGCGAGAAAGTTGCCATCGGCAAGCGCTTTAAAAGGATTCTCAAACATACTCATGAA
>MFYY01000024.1:59252-65806 GCA_001787855.1 Candidatus Riflebacteria bacterium GWC2_50_8
TTCTGTGCCTGCGGCGGCCACGCCAAGCGCCATGCCGTCTTTACCGGGGTTAATGGCAAGCGCAAAAATTGTTCCGATGACGGCTGCCAGCAGAGAAGTCAGCAAATACAGCACGATTACGCGCACACCAATGCGGCCAAACTTTTTAAGCGGCAGGCTGGCGGCGCCCTGAAGCAGCGAAAAGAAAATCAGCGGCACGACAATCATTTTGAGCATTTTCACCAGCACCAGCCCGAGCGGCGACAACCATGTGTCGAGCGGCCCCTTGAGCGCCACACCGTGCTGCGCTTCGGAATACCAGCAGATAATGCCGACTACCGCGCCAATAATGAAGGCGCCGAGCATACGATAAAGAATCGGAATCGCGCGGTATCTTGCGATAATACCCATCTGATCACCTCTGCAGCTGAATTTTATCAAAGCTTAAAGCAATTCAGCCGCGCCAGCAACAAAAAAAATCCGGAGTCACACATCAGTGCAACCCCGGATTTCGGTAGAATAAATTAACGATTAGAACAGCTCGTCGGATCGATATGGCAACCCTCTTTGAACTCGCCATTTGTCATCGGCTTCTTTTACCCAGGTAAATACGATTGCCGGCTCACCTTTGGTAGTATCGCCAAAATTATATGTACCCGCTCCGCTTCCTTCTTTGCCTGGAATCAATGTAACACTGAGAACCATCTTGGTGGATACTCTAACGGTATTATCATCGACTTTTGTGTGAGCAAAAGGCACTAGCGACCAGGCATCAACATTATAGCGTTCAAGGCGACTCCTGGTAACGCTTTCGAGATCGCTTCGCTTGCTCACGTCGTTTGCATCATAAAAAGGAGTAGCTATGGCAGACATAAATGAAGCCATTCGGGAGTCAATATCCGTGGTATTACTTTCAAGCGCAGTCTGCATAGTTGTATAGGAACTGTAAATATCCGGGTAAGCAGTCTTGAGCTCTTCGTCATAAGTTGCACCAACCGGGTTGCTGCTGCCGCCACCGCCGCCGCAGCCGGTAAGCATGGCTATTGAAAGGATCATTAACAGTGTGAGTTTGAATAACTTCATTTTTGTCTCCTGATTTAGCACCGCGCAGACCAGATCGATATCAGTCGTCCGCATGATTGTACTGCAAAAGCTTTTTGGGCAGGCATGATTATAGCATAAATCGCTTCCAGGTGCAGCAACTGTAAAACCAGACTGCAATATCGCTCTAAAGCGACTCGGGCAGGCCAGCGGCCTGCCCGAGTAATCTGCATTAATCTGTGTAATCTGCGGATTATCTTACTTCCGCGGATTGGCTTATTTCGCTGCCGGGTCGAGCTTGATCTCGCGCAGGTCGCCGAGGCCGCTGAAGATGGCATCCCACTGCGTGCCTTTGCGCAACTTCATGAACTGTTCAAAAGTCAGTTCTTTGTCGCGCATCTTTTTAACTTCGTGCTCTTTGCCGTCACTGAGGCGTTTAACCTTGACCACATAGGTCTCATTGCGCGCCTTTTCTGAAACATCGCCAACCTGCGGCGGCGTATTTTTGATAACACCGGCCTCCGGCCACTTTGGCTCATCCTGAGTGCCTTTAAGCTCGACCGGGGCAATATCTATCCAGCGGTCGATGTTATAGGTAACCTTTTCGTCGTAAATCGGCTCTTTTCGAAATTTCTGCTGCTTGACCATTCGGGTGCGCTGCTCGTCTTTATATTTCGGCACCATTTTATACTTGACCTGAAAACGCCCGTTGCCAAGATCAATTTTGCCATCCTCGACCTTGTCTTCGCCTATTTTAACCTTCTCGGTATAGGTTTCCTGAACATTTTCGAAACCATCGGGAATCTGCTTATGGTCGCGGATTTCGCGATTGCTCGACAACCGTATTGCAGCCTGCGGGACTTCATTCTGCCAGGCGCTTTCCTGCACGGTCTTATATTCTGAGCGCTCGATGACGCGCGTCCACTGGTTATCGGTGATTTCTATCTTATCAGGCGTTTCACGGCAACTTAAAAATGAAAAAATCAGAAACAACAGAACAATAATGCCACAGCCGATTTTGAAAGCGGGCGGCATTGGTGGAGCCGGTGCTTTGGGCTGACCTGGCCCCTTTTGCGCGGGTGCGCCACCGGGCGGAATTTCTTTAACTGCGCGCTTCTTTCCAGAGTCGCGTGCTGAGCCGCATCCGGTGCAATTTGGCGATGATGATGGGCTGGTATTACTGCAAAACGGGCAGATCCAGTCGGGACCGGCCTTGGCCTTTTTCAACTCTTCCTCGTCAGTTATTACCGGAGCATCGCTGTCACAATGAAACTGCACATTCTCGCTGCGAATCGCGCCACAGGCATCACACTGCTGCTCGGCACCACGATTTTTAGCATCGCAGTTCGGGCAGATCCAGTAGCCTTCTACTATTTCCTCAATTACTCTAATCTCGTCTGAACCACCAGGACCCTTGTTGTTTTTTGAATTGTTGTCCACAACATACTCCTCTTCTGCATTTGCTGCTACAAAGTCCTTCCAACCCCAGGCAATGTCAACTCGGCACGCATCCCTTCAACAAGGGGTGTGTCCGCAAAGCGCATTATTTATTTCTGATCCTCAAGTCCAATTTATATCACAAAACGTCTGCTTGTCACACATCTTTACAAAAATTTGCAACACACTTTGTCACGCCAGCAATTCTCGGTCAAATATAGTCGTATGAACTCTTGAACTCATCTGTGGCAGAGGACTAAAATGAGTCCTGGGGAGGTGCAGGCGGGGGAAGAAGCTCTTCGAGTTTCTGCGGCGGCGGCGGTTGTTCGGGCTCAGGTGCCGGACAGCGCGGGAACTGCCGAATCTGCGGACCCCTGAAAATCTGGATACGCGCGTTTCCGGTGTCGAGAACGTATAAATCGCCATTCGGGCCGAAGCGCACTTCGTGAGGCCGCACAAAACGGCCGGGCGTCGCGCCAAAACGACCGATAACCTGCAGCAGTTTATAATTGCTGTCGAGAATCAATACCTTATGATTGCCGGTATCAGCGATTGCCAGGCGGCCGTCGAGCGAAACGTCGATGCCGTTAGGGTGATGCATGCGGTATTTTTCCCACTTGAATATCTCAGCCTTCTTTTTCAAATCACGGTCAAAAACCATGATACGGTGGTTGCCGTTGTCGGCAAGATAAACGTTGCCGTCGGTGCCGGCCCAGACGCGGGTAAGATCTTTGAACTGCCGATAATCACGGCCGGACATGTGATGCATGTGGCCAAGCCGCTTAGAGGGCTTAAGATCACGACCAAAAATTTGCAGGCGATTGCCCTGCACGCGCTGACGCTGAGCGAAATCAAGCCCAAGCCCCCTGATATACTTGCTGCGCGGTTCGGTAACATAGATCTGACCGCTGCAGTCGACGTCGATGCCGAGCGGATGATGAAAGTAGCCGTCCTTCCAGCCTTCCTGACCAAGAACCCAGCGCACTTCGCCATTTAGTGCAAGCGCGAGCAGGCGATGATTGCCGGTATCAGCAATCAACAGCGTCGAAGTACCAATCCAGGCAATGCCGACCGGCAGGTTAAAGTGGTCCATCGGAATGTGTTCGGCAGGCCTGGTGTGGCCCTGGCCATGCTGATAGGCGCGACCGATGAGGTAATTCTGGTTACGGCCGGAAAGAAAATCTTTTTCACGGTAAGCATCGTGCGAGTCGATCGGGCGGGTGCGGTCATCCCATGGCCAGAGGCCGCCATAGACTCTTTCGAGAGTCAGCGGCGCTGAAGCATAAGGCGTCGAATCGACTGAAAACAGCTGGATACGGTTACTGTGCGTATCGCAGACCGCCAGATATTTGCCGTCTGGTGAGAAAACCATGCCTTCCGGCTGGTTGAAACGGCCTTTCTCGTGGCCAAGAGTTGAATAAATCGTGGCAAATTTAAAGAAACCACTTCCGTTGGCGCCAACTGGCAATTGTGTCAGAAGCAGAAATATCGCCGACAGCAACAGCCACCGGCACGCCATAAAAACTCTGCAACTTCTTCGCAATCGGTTAATCATTGGTCACAGAATACCAGAAAACCCGCTCTCTGCAAAAGAGATTTGCTGTGCAGACCGGCAATTGTTGTCTCAGAATAAAATTGAGCAGCAGATTGAACCGGTCAGCGGTCGTCGTATTGGCCTTTCTCGGGAAAAACGTAACTGCGGCTTTTTTCGAGAAGGTCGCGCAGTTTTGCCAGCGTGATGCCGAGCGTGCGGGCGGTGAGTTCAAGTGCCGCGTCATTGCCTGCGGGCGGAAACTTTTCGCCGGCGAGGTTGCGAAGCGACCATGCATCAGATCCGAAAAGGCTGAAAGAACCATCGCGGATATTGCCTGAAATGGCCGAAGACAATTCGTTAAACTCGAACGCGCCGGTGCGGCCGTTCCACCATACCGAGACATGCCTGAATCCGTTTCTTTCGACCTCTTTCGGGTAAGGCGCGAGCAGGCGAACCGACATGTCTGCCGGAATCGGGTCTGCGCCCGGCATTGCTTCTGGCGGATCAGACTGAAAACGCGGTTTGAAAAAGCGACCGCGCGGCTTTGACAACAGCGCGAGCGCGTCAGGAAACATGCCGCAGAATACCGAAAAGTCTGCAAGATTGGTGATCTGCGGCACTTCGCGCGCAAAGGTTTCGGCGAGGGCCTGACGGGCATCACGATCGTAAGTATAGTTTTTGCGCAGCCTCTGCCACATCTGCCAGAGATTGTCGCGGAGTTCAGACCAGCTGATGCCATGTTCGAGCAAAGGCATGCAGTGTCTGACCAGCTCGCCACAGGGCAGCAGTCTGGCTGCATCTGCGAGCACAGCAGGGCTATTTCCCGGAACGGCACTGGCAATCTCGCATATCGACGGCAGCCAGTCTGCGACATCACGCAGATAATGCCCGGCTAAGAGCACTTCACGAGCTAAGACCAAGGTCGTAACGTCTTCAGAGTGCCCGACTGCGGCTGCAATTTCCGGCAGGGCAGACAAAAAGATGCCGAAATAAATTTTGTAGTTAAAATTCATCAACACCAGCAGATCGACAAAAGCAGCACCGATCGATCACTGTTCAGCAAAGGCGCAAGAACCGGCAACTGAATTCTGACCTGTCTGAGCAGACCTGAGTCGGGCATGGCCAGTAAACGCAGACACTGCGCCGGGCTTCCGGCAAGTTTTTCCACCAGAACGGAGTCTTCGGGAAAAAGCTGTTTGATCTGCGTCACCGGGTCGGGCATGGCCTCGACAGCCTGTTCAAGAACCCGGACCGGCCATTTGTAATCGCCTGACATTTTGTGCCAGTCAGCAGCATCGCGCAGCACTGCAACAAGATTCTGCAGATCAGAGTTCTGGTGAACGATTGGTATAAGCTTGTGTGAGTAGCGCTGCAAGATTTTTCCGCTGAGATCGCTGCCGGATTCATCGGCAAGATAGAACCCAAGCTGCTCGAGTTCTTCGATTTCTGCTGCGAATCCGGTCTGCCAAGCGGTCAGATCCGGCCGCGAAGACGCTTCGGCAGCTTCCACAGAGGCGATCGCACGTTTTTTCGAGGAACCGGCCAGAAATTCTGCGGCGGTTTTTGCCTGCATGGCGCGCTGCTGCAGTTTTGTCGTAGCGAAATCGTAGTAGGTACCGTCGAGATGGCCAAAACTTTCGTAGGGCAACGATTCGAGAATATCGGGCAGGCGCTTGGCCAGCGCGACAAAATCGTCACAATCTGCGACCAGATGCAAAAAAATACGAAACACAATTGGAATCATATCTTTCAGGCATTCAGAAAAATCACCGCGGCAGCTGCACGGGTGAAAACCCAACCACAGCTCACGCTGCAATTTTTCTGCGACCGCCTGATCGCTCAGCAACCACGCATAAACCAACCCGATATCACCGTATTCAGAAAGTGTTCCGGTCATGATGATCCTCTTTGTCTGCGCCTTAATCTGAGCCCTTACTCTCCACAAAAATACTCCCACCACATTCACAGCGTCAAGAAACATCCGAAAAGAACTGCAATTCTCGGTAAAAAATCCGCATTGCTTATCTTCAAACCCGGCAAGGCAGCAGGCATGGATTCTGCTACTTCACTTTGCTACGCGCAAAATGACAGTTTTTAAATTAAACGCATCGTTTGTGTTCACCATAGTGGTTAACCTTGACCATACAGTACAGGTCTGTTATTATCGGCGGCGTAAAACATCCTTTTCTTTATTTAAATCATTTTTTTCGTGAGGCGCTGTTAAATGGTCGAAGCTGTAGTATTCAACAAAGAACAGAGCAGGCTTGAACTGCTCGACCAGACCTTGTTGCCAGTCGAAACCCGCATGGTATTTTGCAACACCGAACATGAGACGGCTAAGGCCATCGTCACCATGCAGGTGCGCGGCGCGCCGGCTATTGGCGTAGCAGCAGCCTACGGTATCGTGCTCGGTCTTAACAATCCACAGAATCACTCAAAACCATTTTCTGATGCATTTAAGGCAATAAGCGATCTGCTGGCCGCGACCCGGCCGACAGCGGTTAACCTTTTCTGGGCGATAGCCCGCATTAAAAAGGCCGTTAAAAGTGCCGGTTGTTGTGAC
>MFYY01000025.1:0-7584 GCA_001787855.1 Candidatus Riflebacteria bacterium GWC2_50_8
GATCAGCGGCAATATTTGCGACATCTTGTCCAGTTCCTTGCACTAAGGTATTTTTTTTGTTTAAGTGTGCTGCGAAAGCATCTCTTAACAATACCGGCAATATATTCAGCGGTATTGCAACGAGATTTTATATATATCAGAAAACAGTAAAATTAAAAAGAGTAAAAATTCTGATGTTGCAGCGGTTCAGTTACAGCGCGAAAATCTGCTTTCATAAGCCTTTGGTGCGCATGAAGGGCTGGCTCACACAGTCTGCTTCGCCAGAAGTATAGCCTGCAGTTAAAGCTTCAGAAAGGCCTTGAGCTGTTCTACGGCACGGGCGCGGTGACTGATGGTATTTTTTTCGGCGGCAGGCAGCTGGGCTACCGAACAGCCGCGCTCAGGAAGCATGAATACCGGATCATAGCCAAATCCGCCATCACCAAGGCATGCAAAGCCAATATAGCCTTCGACGGTGCCGACAAATTCATGGGCAAAACCGTGCTGATCGATGTAAACAATCACACATCTGAATCGGGCACTTCTCTTGTCAACCGGCAGTTCACCGAGTTCAGCAAGGAGTTTGGCGATATTGCGCGGGTGATTGGTGTCGAGTCCTGAAAAACGGGCAGAATGAATACCGGGCCGGCCATTGAGAGCATCGACTTCAAGACCTGAGTCATCAGCAAAAACCGGCTCTTGCACTTTTTCCCAGAGGGCGCGCGCTTTTAATTCGGCGTTAGCCCGGTATGAATCACCGTTTTCATCGATATCCGGAAAATCCGGCAGATCAAGAAGGGTTCTTATTCTGCAGGTCTGGCCGAGAATATGCGCGATTTCTTCAGCTTTATGAGCGTTTCTGGTTGATACCCAGATATTCATTTGAGGTTTTTTACCGCCTGAGCCTGCATTTCGAAAAGTTTTTTGATCCCGGCTTCACCCATCTTAAGCATCTCATCAAGTTCAGCGCGGCTGAAGGTGCCATCTTCGGCGGTTCCCTGAACTTCTATGAAAGCGCCCTTCGCGCTCATTACTAGATTAAGATCGGTTTCGGCGCGGGAATCTTCAACGTAATCAAGATCGAGAGATGGCTTGCCATCTACGATTCCGATACTTACAGCTGCAATCTGGTTGATAATCGGATTTTCGGTCAACTTTCCCTCAGCCATCAGCTTTTTAACAGCCATTTCAAGAGCAACCATGGCGCCGGTAATTGATGCCGTGCGAGTGCCACCATCAGCCTGAATAACATCACAGTCAATCATCAGCGTGCGGGCCCCGAGTTTTTTCAGATCGAGTGCGCAGCGCATCGAGCGCCCGATCAGGCGCTGAATTTCGTGAACCCGGCCTTTAACGGTTGCTTTGCCGTAGCCGGCGCGGTCGTTGCGAACAAGTCCTGCCGCCGGCATCAGGGCATATTCAGCCGTAATCCAGCCCTGCGGCACCTCTCTTGAGGCAACATAAGGAGGAACTTTTTCATCGACCTGAACAGTACACAGCACTCTTGTGTCGCCGAACGAAATCAGGGCAGATCCATGCGGGTATTTTACATATCCGGTCTCTATACTTACCGGTCTGAGTTGATCATATGCGCGACCATCGTGTCTAGTCATCGAAGTTCCTCCGAACGCAAAATTATACAAGGGCAAGATATCACGTTGCCAGGCCAAGCTAAAGAAAAACTTGAGCCAGAGGCTCAAGTTTGCTCCTTAACCGCCACCCCTTTGGCTGGCCCCATGCCAAAGATGATCTTGATAATTACCTTTTGAGATACTGCTTATGACAGATTTTCGGCGAAGCCAGGCTGCTTTTGCTCTTTCAGCCACAATCTCAGTGCCTTTTCGCAACGCGACCCGCGACTGTGTACACATTTTTTAAAAAAATATTGAAAGGGGGGGTTACGGGGTCGCAAAATTATTCTTATACTCAAAAACATCATAAATCATGCAATTCATAAGAAACCAACTGGAGGTTACAAGTTATGAGTAAAGTGTATAAAACCCTCGCAGTCCTTCTCCTGGCCTTTGGCTTCTTCGCTCTTTCCGGCGAAGTTAATGAAGTTTCAGCTGCTAAGAAGAAATGCAACAAATCATTCTTCAAAAAAGCAGTAAGCAAAATGAAAAGAAATATCAAGAAAGCCTGCAAGAAAACCAAACGCGCATTCGTTAAAGCAGGTTCTTCAGTTACCAATAAGATCATGGATGGCGCAGTAAAAGCCAAATCCAAGATCACCGGCAAAAAAGCCAAAAAGACCTGGGTTAAAGGTCACTACAAAAAAGGTTCAAAAAGCCACACCAAAGGCCACTTCCGCAAAGTAAGCAGAAAAGGCGGCAAGAAGTCCTCCGGTTCTTCAGTATCTTCAGGCTCAACCAGTGCGCCAGCAGTAAGTGGTCAGCCTCTCCCACCAGCACAGGATCCAGTTCTTCCGAATTTTAACCGCAGAAGAAAATAATGTGATATAATCAGCAAGTTCTAAAAACTTAATCAAAGCAGGTTTGTCTCTTGAGGCAGACCTGTTTTCATTTTCCAGAGGAAACCAGGTGTCCAATGTATGAAATCAGATTATTTCAGTGTTGAGGGACCAGTATTGAATTCTGGTGAGGAATGCGAAAAGATTTTGAGACAACTGCCAGAATGGTTTGGCATAGAAGAGGCTCTGGCCGGGTATCGCACAGAAATAGACAGCCTGCCGACTTTTTTTGTCAAAATGCATGAAAAGAACTGTGGTTTTATAAGCGTCAAGGAACATTTTAAAGAATCGGTCGAGCTTTATGTGCTTGGTCTCCTGCCAGAATTTCACCGGCATGGTATCGGCCGGGCTGCGATCGAATCGGTTACCGAGTATTACCGATCGCATGGCGTAGAATACATGCAGGTTAAGACGGTAAGCCCTTCAAATAACTGGCCAGAATACGAGAAAACCCGCAGATTTTACCTTGCACTCGGGTTTATACCAATCGAGATATACCCGGTTTTCTGGGGTGATGGTAACCCATGCCTGCAGATGATTAAAAAAATCAGCCAATAGCAGTTAGCCTGTTCAGAGCATTCGCATAAATGCAGTAGATTCAGGGTCTGGGCTGGAGGTTTATTATTTGCTTGTAAAAATCTGCTGATATGTTCTATGCTGTGGTACAGAACTTGTGAAGGAGAGTTACCCGCATGGGAGTAATCAAAGGCAAGATTCAGAGAGGGCTTGGCGAGTCAAAAAATACGGTTCACGAGCAAATACCATTTTTCCGCGAATGCTTTCCGGAAGTTGCAAGCTGCCAGGAAGGCACCATCAACATACTTCTCGAAAAACCTCTGGTGATCCTCACCCCTGATTTTACGAGCGCTCCGCTGCCATGGCACCCTGCATTCAAGGTTGTCAAGGGCGGCGAGGTTTTTAAATTCGTGCGCTGCAGCATAACTGTAGAAGGGTATAAACCGGTAAAAGCCTGGATCTACAAGGCACAGTTTTCTCCCTATCACGACAATCCTTTTTACATCGAAGTTATTGCGCCATCGATAGGTTTCAGCGGTGAACCGAACTGCTCAATCGAGATTTTAAGCCACTGCAGCGAAGGCTTTGTTGTGGTTGACGACTCAGAACGACCGGCCGCCACTACCTGAGCATGGAACTGGCACGACTGACCGATCGGGTTTTCTGGGTTAAAGGGCCGGCCAATGTTGGCGTCATTGTTCTTGAAAACAGTCAGGTTGCACTGATCGACTCAGGTTGTGATATAAAATTTGCCAGACAGCTTTTCGACCTGCTGTCTGATTACCGCTTCAAGGTCTCGATGATTCTCAACACCCATGCACATGCCGATCATATTGCCGGCAACAGCTTCTTTCATGAAAAGTGTGGCTGCAAAATCATGGCTGCAACCCTCGAAGCACCGACGATCAAACAACCCCTGATTCAATGTGCTGTTCTCTTTGCTGGAGCACCGATCAGCGACCTGATGAACCGTTTCATCATGGCAAATCCCAGTCCGGTTGAAGTATTTTCCAGCAACGAACTACAATTCGATGACCTCAAGATTGAGATTCTCGATCTGCCAGGCCATTCAGTTAACCAGAAAGGTTTTCTGGTCGATGGCGTGGCTTTTGTAGCCGACACGCTGTTTCCCGATAACTTCTTCAACAAACAGCGCCTGCCTTTCAATTACGACCCGAATTCGCATGCCCAGACTCTCGAAAAACTGAGAAAAATTGAAGCCAAACACTATATCGGCGGGCATTTTTTACCACAGAACTCGATCAGCACGCTTATCGCCAATAATCTCAGCCATCTCAATGAATCGCTCTCTTTCATGCGCGATCTGCTCAAGACGCCTATGCCACAGGATCGCGTGGTAAAAGCATTTCTCGATCATTATGGACTTAAAAAAACCAACTGGGAGTATTTTCTGTATCGCGCCACGGTCAATGGCTATCTCTCGTCGCTGCACAAGCACGGCGAAATCAAGTATCGGGTTTTCGACAACCTGCCGGTGTGGTATGCCGTCTAAAACAAAGTTTATCCTGATAATCATGCTGGTCAGTCTGCTCAGCCCAACCTGCGCCCAGAGAGTTTCGCGCTGGCATCGACTGCCACGGCATGGGCAACCGCAGATTATCAGACACCCGCTCGAGCATTCTGACATGCCGGGTGAATTGCTACATTTTCACTACGAAGCCGAGCCGGTAACGCCTCTTATGCACGTAATAAAACGTGGCTTCAGCGAGCTATACCCGGTCGAATTACCTGAAGAGGGCGAAGTTGATATCAGCCGCTCTACCCAGCTTCTCGAAAAACTTGAAAACGAAGCAGAAAACGCACTTGAATACGGCTACGATCATCTCGACCTCGAAACAGAGGCGGCCTTCTCTATTTTTGATCAGTCCACCCCGCAACCAGCAACTGAAAGCCTTGAGCTGGACGAACCAATGGAACTACCGGTCGCAACCGTCAGCATCAAACTGACAGGCGAGCAAAACTAGGCGTTTTTTCGCTTCTTATGGCACTGCGGGCAAAATACCGGACGGTCCAGTGAAGGTACAAAATGCAGGCGTGTTTCGACGCCACATTCGCTGCAGACAGCAACCCGCCTCTCGCCGGGCATTTCCCATATCTGGCTCAGTCCTGCTGCAAAACAGGCGCTGCAATACAATGGCGGCTGCGAACAACCGTGTTCTTCAAGAAAATCGCGATGCGCAACCGTGATTTTACTGTTGCAACCGCAGTTTCGGCAGATATAACTTTCCGGAATCAATATGATCTCCTTGAACTCGTCGTTGGAGTTATTTAAGCACAGCACCAATAAACCTTGCAAGCGTCAGTTGAGAATGACCACAATATCTGCTAACATGTACAACGATATGCAGGCAGCTAAAACCTATAAAGTAATCATTCCTTACAGTGAAACGGCGAATCCGCGCAAGAAATTCAAGATCGAATACACGGTTGCAGCCGTAGATCGAGAATCAGCGTTAAGAAAAGCCGAGCACGAGTTCGAATCATACGCTGATTATAACAGCGCCTCGTGGGTGCGCAGCATCGAGCGCGAAGGAGTCCGCATCTGGAAACTTTTGCCCGACATGCCGCAAACACCAGAATGCATTGATGAGCTCGCCAGAAAACTTTCGTCAACCGACGAAGACATAGTCTACAACAGCCTCAAAGCACTAGGCGAAATCGAAGATTCTGCTGCCAGTTCGCAGATCATAGGCGTATTCAGACATTCCAACCCTGAGCTGGTGGCACTGGCAATCGAAACTCTCGGCAAAATCGGTGACCCAAGCAATCTTGGAGCGATCCGCAATATTTACAAGGCCGATGTCAACCCACGGGTGAAAGCATGCATAGTATCCGCCATGGGGCGACTGGCACTGCCAGACGACGATATAGTCAGCTTTCTAACCAGAGCGCTCCAGGATGAAGACGCCCGCGTGCGCGCAAACGCGATTGAATCGATCGAAAAGCTCGATCTTCCTGATGTCACCAGGCTTCTTCTGCCAATGCTCAACGACGAAGACAACAGGGTGCGCGCAAACGTTATCAAAGCCCTCTGGAACAAAGAAGACCACGACCAGCTGCTTGAAGCGCTTAAAGTTATGGCCATCGACGACAACCCATGGATGAAAGCTTCGGCAGTGTTCGTGCTTGACAAGGTCAATATTCCCGGGCGTCTTGAGCTGCTCGCCGACATGGCTGGCGATCCACACCCCAAAATCAGGCAGAACGCCCGTGAGGCGCTTTTCCGACAAAATGGCGTTGAATGCATCCCGTGGTGGCTCGAAACCCTCGACAACGACGAAGAATTCGCACTGGTCGCCGGAAAAGTCGCCAAAATCGGCGAAAGAGCGCTTTCTACTATTCTCGCCTTCAACGGTCAGAGCGAAAAGAGCCGAAAATATGCGTCAATGCTGCTGGATCTTCTCGAACAACAGGTTCTCAAGGCCTCAGGATGGATCAGCTGGTTAAAAACCAAGCAAAAACGGCTTTTCAAGACCCCCTGACCTCTCTCGAACATTAAATTGATAAGTAGCCGGGCTTGTGATAGCATGGCACTCATATTTGCGAACTTCTGAAAAACCACTTACAGGCACAGGATTATGAAAGAACAACCCACAAAAATGAAAACAGTCGCACTCTATGCGCTGCTGCTGATTCTCCTGCTCACTGCGTTCACCAATATCGCCAACACCAAAAAGGTCGACAGACTCAACTATACTGAGTTTCTCAAGATTGTAAAAGGCGAAGACACCAGCCGCAAGATTTTGCGCATCAAAATCAACGACCGCGAGATTTCCGGGCGCATCCAGAAACAGGTCACACTCGGCTCCAGCAGCGAAGTGCAGCCCACGCATTTTCTTGTTGTTGTCCCCGAAGATCCCGGTTTGATGGAAATCATACGCAATTCAGACATTATCATCGAAGCCGAACCGCCGGCACAGATGTCCTGGTGGCTGAACCTTCTGATCAACTGGTTCCCCTTCATCCTGCTTATCGGCGCATGGCTTTATATCCTGCAGAAAATGCAGGGCGGTGGCGCAAAGGCTCTCAGTTTCGGCAAAAGCCGGGCGCGCATGGTTGACCCAACCGAAAAACGCGTCATGTTTAAAGACGTGGCCGGCGTAGTTGAAGCAAAAGAAGACCTGCTCGAAGTAGTAGATTTTCTTAAAGAACCCAAGAAATTCACCGATCTCGGCGCAAAAATACCGCGCGGCGTACTGCTGTTCGGGCCTCCGGGCACCGGAAAAACTTTGCTTGCCCGCGCCGTTGCCGGCGAAGCCAATGTTCCATTCTTTAATATCAGCGGCTCCGAATTTGTGGAAATGTTTGTCGGTGTTGGCGCGTCACGCGTGCGCGACCTGTTTGAGCAGGCCCGCAAAAATGCGCCCTGCATCATATTCATGGACGAAATCGACGCAGTTGGCCGTCAGCGCGGCGCCGGACTTGGCGGTGGCCACGACGAACGCGAACAGACGCTCAACCAGCTGCTCGTTGAAATGGACGGCTTCGACAACACCAAGGGTATTATTCTTGTCGCCGCCACCAACCGCCCCGACGTTCTTGATCCGGCGCTGCTGCGCCCGGGCCGTTTTGACCGCCGCATTATTGTTGACCAGCCT
>MFYY01000025.1:7903-9478 GCA_001787855.1 Candidatus Riflebacteria bacterium GWC2_50_8
CATGGCACTTGGCATGACCATGCAGCTGCCGGTAGAAGACCGCCTGACGGTTTCGCGCAGCCACCTCAAAAATCAGCTGTGCGTGCTGCTGGCAGGCCGTGCTGCCGAAAAGATCGTGTTTAACGAACTTACTTCGGGTGCCAAAAACGATATCGAACGCGCCACCAAAATTGCCCGCAAAATGGTCTGCGAACTGGGCATGAGCGATGAAATCGGGCCGCTGCATCTCGGCGACGACAACCAGACCGTCTTTCTCGGCCGCGACTTCAATACCCGCAACGACCTTTCAGACGAAACCGCCAGAAAGATCGACAGCGAAATCAGACAGCTGATCGAATGGGCGCAGAACAAAGCAACCGAAATTCTCACCGAAAACCGCGAACTGCTTACCACCTGCTCTAAATCGCTTCTGGAACGAGAAACTATCCACGGCGAAGAATTTAAAGAACTCATTGCCGGGCGCGAACTGCCGCCTCTGCCGCCGCCGTTACCGAAACCGATAGATGCAGCCGTAGAAGCCATTGCCAAAGCGGGGATTGCTGGCGGCCCACAGAGCGGCGAAAACAAGCAGCCCAAGGATTATAACCCGGACGAGTACCGGAAAGACCCCTGAGCCTTGAAGCATCGGCGATTTCTATTCATACTGGGCACAAGACCGGAAGTCATCAAAATGGCTCCGGTCATTTTTGCTGCTCAAAAATGTGATAATGTCTCGACGCAGATTCTGCACACGGGCCAGCACCTGGAGCTCGCCGAAGAGATGTTTCGGCATTTCAGACTTGAACCAGACTTTGATCTGGCAGTAATGCAGCCCAACCAGTCCCTTTTTCAGCTTACCAGCAGAATAACCGAGGGTATCGGCGAGATCGTTTCGCGCAATGAATACGATATGATCTTTGTCCAGGGCGACACAACATCGGCTTTTCTCGGTGCTTTAAGCGGGTTTTACCAGAAAATTCCGGTTGCCCACATTGAGGCCGGACTTCGCACACAAAACCGCTACAGTCCTTTTCCTGAAGAAATAAACCGGCGACTGGTAACTCCACTCGCCAGTCTGCATTTTGCCCCGACCGAACGTGCCCGCCAGATGCTGCTTAATGAAGGAACACCTGACCAGAGCATCTTTGTAACTGGAAACACGGTGATCGACGCGCTGCATTGGAGCCTTCAACGCAAACTCAGCGCGCCAAAAGAGTTTTCTGACATCTTTGCGACGAGTGAGCGACTGATTCTGGTCACCACGCACCGCCGCGAGAACTTCGGCGAGCCGCATAGGCAGGTATTTTCAGCCCTGCTTGAGCTAGTCGACAAATTTGCTGATGTCCGCATTCTGTTTCCAATCCACCCTAACCCGAAGGTGCGCGACGAAGCAGCAAGGCTTTTAAACAATCATCCGCGTATTCACCTTACGGCACCACTGAGTTATCAGGTTTTTATCATGGCCATGCAGCGCAGTTACCTGATCATGAGCGATTCTGGCGGCGTCCAGGAAGAAGCACCCAGTCTCGACAAACCGGTTCTGGTGCTGCGCGAATCAACCGAACGCCCGGAAGGCCTCGAAACCGGTGCCCTGAA
>MFYY01000025.1:9515-11404 GCA_001787855.1 Candidatus Riflebacteria bacterium GWC2_50_8
GCCAGCGAATTACTGTGCAATCAAGCCAGTTACCAACTTATGGCAAAAGCGACCAATCCCTACGGCGACGGCAGGGCAGGGGATCGCATAATAGCAGCGACTACGGCGTTTCTAGACTGATCAGCCAAACACTTTCCCCTGATCGCCAGGCAAAACATCAGGAAAGGCCGTTTCTGACCATTAACCACCATCCTGCGCGAATTCGCAGGATCTCACAGAATGAGAATTGCCCGAGCGATTTTACCTCGGGTTGGCACAGTGTTTACTTATCACCAAGAATTTCTGACGGCAAACGAGCAAATAGACTAAAACACATTAGACCGCCGATTAGAACGGATTACCGCGCTTAAATCGTGCCCAGAATCGCAATTACGCTCTATAGCGCAATTTTGTCGCGCTTCTGCAGTTTCATCAGTAATAATCCATTTGATTTCTGGAAAGAGAGTTCCAGAGGGACTTCGATTTACTCTTCTATTCATTTTTCCGCAGATTTGCGCAGATGGCTTTCGGATAACTGAAAAAAACATATAAAATCTCCTGAATAATCTGCGGATTACTGCGCCAGAGAACCTATAGAGCTCTCATAATCAATTTGCCCGAGAAATAGTCCAAACGAAATATCTCGTAAAGTTCTCATGAACAGTCTTGCACTCAATATCACATCTTGCTCATGAGCAATGTCGCATGCATGCACGCTATCAACACAACAGCACCTGTTTCGCGAACTCGTGCCTGACCAAACATTTACTCCACAGAGACTGAGCAAATGCAGGCTTAATGAGAGTTGCAAACCATCATCAATTTTATGACAATAGACAATATATCTGATAACATTATCATTTAAAAGCACAATTATACTAAATTTTGGTCTTATTTGTGATAAAATCATCATTATTATATTCAAAAACATGTGTTTTGATCATAATAATGATAATTATTCGGGTAAAACAAAATTGCGCCTGGCGATAGCGCAAAACACGGGAGGCAAAAAAAGGTTCCAGCCTTTGCTCGACTGAGCGCTGGCGTAATGCCGCAGCTCTCTTAGCCGAGAAAAGCGGAGCCGGGCTTAGAAATCCCAACGCAAACTCATACAAACGCTGCTTTACAGAAACCTGTTGACCACTGCCTGGCCGACGCCCTATGACTAAGCAATCAAACTGATTTACTCTTAAAAACCAAGAGGTCCACGACACATCTGTCACCAGCTACGGGGTTTTCAGGCAGCAAAAAAAATCGGCAACATCTATGAGGATGCTGCCGATGCGAATATACGCTTTTTAAAGAAAGGTCAGTGTTGGTGCGGCGCCGATGGCAACGGCTTTGCGGGGGCGAGTATTGCAAGAGCCTTCTGCTCTGCTTCCGAAAGGCGACCTCTGGCCTGATCGAGCCTGGGACCAGTTTTTTTAGCAACGAACACTCTCAGAAAATCGATCAATTTCTCGCGCTGAGTTTCATTAACAGCAGACGCATGCGCTGTTATCAAAATTTCGATATCCTCAGGCTCAAGAATTTCAAGTAGATAATGCCCCGCCTCCAGGACGAGATCCGACCCAGTTTCAACAAAAGCCTTGAGCATCTTTTTGGCGCCATCTTCGCGTGGCATCAACATCGCGGCCAACCCCTGGGCATTAACCGCGATCCGGAGATTGTCGCTGCTGGTGCCCGCCAGATTTTCGAGGGCGGCCCGATTTTTTTGAGCAAACAGCGCATACAAAGCATTTAAACGAATCTCAAGCGAATCTCCCTGTCGGGCAGCGAGTTCTTCAAGCATCGCACCGGTCTGCTCCTGGCTGAATCCACCTAAGGAGGTAACCGCCATAAGACGCACTTCTGCCGACTCGTCGTTCAGCATTCGGGTAACGGCTTCCGGACTGAGGGTCTCTGAAGCT
>MFYY01000025.1:11509-11678 GCA_001787855.1 Candidatus Riflebacteria bacterium GWC2_50_8
ACCTTGAGCATAATCTGAGCAAAACCGGCATCTACCTGCTGCAATGCCGCCAAAGTATCCTGCAGCAACTGTTGATCCATTGAACGCCACTCCATTCGCAACTGGCGGATAGCATCAGCAGACGACGGATTAACCAACAATCTGATAACCGGCTCGCCGCCAAGCCTTT
>MFYY01000025.1:11697-12424 GCA_001787855.1 Candidatus Riflebacteria bacterium GWC2_50_8
ATTAATCTGATAATAGCAGGAATCCCGGTAACTCCGGTGGCTTTAGCAACCAGCTCAACCGCGCGACCCATCCGGGCAAAGTCCATATTGCTGTCAAGAGCGTCGAGGGCATCAGGGGCCAGCTTCCCGATGGTCAGGTGATCAGCTTCCACATGCGAAACCACATCAGCAAGAGCGGCCAGCAAAAAGGGGCGACAGACAACGTCAACCTCTCGCATGGCGGTCAACAGTCGATCAAAAAGCTTTGCACCTTTTTCGGGGTGGAAGTATAGAAAATCCTCAATCTTGCGGGCAGCAACGATCTGCACCGGAATCGTCAGCGAACTGAGCCTGCTCAGCAAAACTGCCAGCGAATAGCCACCGAGATCGATGATATCGCAAACAGCCCTGGTGAGACGTTTTTCTGGCGTTTTTTCTAACTGTGCGACCATACGGCGTAAGGCGCCGACATTTCGCGATTCTTTAACTTTTGTATTCATTGTTCGCTTCCTGATTCAAAGACATTGGAGCAACCGTGACAGTCGCGCCTTATCGATCTCCCTGAGCGCGCCGATATCAACCATTTTCCTGGTCTCAACCTTAAGACGCTCGCGTTGTGAAAAATTCAGGCTATCCTTGAGCACCATAGCCGGAATAACGGCATAAAGCGAGTCACAGTCTATGGCATGCTGCCAGAAATTCCAGAACTTAGCAGTTTTATTACGGATAAGCGAGTTCATGGCAGACA
>MFYY01000026.1:0-1304 GCA_001787855.1 Candidatus Riflebacteria bacterium GWC2_50_8
AACATCGGATTAAGCAAAAGAGCCAGACATAGAACTGCCGAAATTAATTTCTTCGTTCGCTTCATAAACTTCCTCCTGGTAAATTGTTACTCTGCCAAACTTACGACCGACCGTTTCAGTTTGTTGCAGTTTTTTAAAAAAATTTTATAATTCTTTGTGACCCGTTTCAAATCGCCAGTTACGATTGTTCACCAGGCTGGTTATGAACGGACTTGATATTGAAGCGGTAACTTCGAGTGGCTTGCCGATCTCGCCAGTGCCGTATGTCTTATCGTGAACCAGCAGTTTAACCCAGAGAACCGGCACATTTGGATTCAGCTTATGCGTATAAAGTTTAAACTCGACATTTTCTATGCCGGAAAATTTAACTTCTTTCCTCAGACCGCCGGTTGCATCGACCAGTTTGCGACTGAGAATGTTACCGGGTTCGTAGGTATAGGTGACGTATTCGATACGTGGCTCTTCATCAGGTGACCCGAAGGCGAACTTCGGAATGCTGATACTGTCTGAGTCGCATTTGATAAGATTTATTCCGGCTGTGGCTACCCAGCCAGTTGTTTCGAACACAAAATTCTGGGCTTTCTGCATGGTGAAAAAGCCAACCTGCCCCTGACCCCTGATAAAAGGCGTGGCGCACGAA
Organism: Candidatus Riflebacteria bacterium GWC2_50_8; assembly: GCA_001787855.1. Taxonomy (GTDB): domain Bacteria; phylum Muiribacteriota; class Ozemobacteria; order Ozemobacterales; family Ozemobacteraceae; genus Rifleibacterium. Next base: position 641 of record MFYY01000026.1, read on the forward strand.
AAATCGCGGCGCAGATAGTTGATCGCCATGCGCGCTTCCTGCAGATTCTGAAGATTAACCGTACCATACATGTAATGGTGCCTGGTACTCGACATAAACCGGTAAACCATCAAAAATACCATAAGTGCAATACCGACAGACATTGCCATTTCTACAAAGGTAAAGCCACGCCCGGTAAAACGACGGCCTGATTTTGTCATATCTTTCACCTAATAGTTCATGTTCGCATCGTTGAGCAAAAGCACCGAAAGCTCAACCTGGCGGTCGCGCTCAGGATTGTAAAGAGAAGCGGGAAGGCTGCCTTCGTTCCATTTTACGCGCACAGTCATCTTTTTCATCATTCCGTCGTTCAAATAGCCAACTCCGGTAACGTCTTCGAATTCAACCTCTCGATAAAAAAATGCATTACCATACTGCTCTGAATACTTGAGATCATTCGAAGCAAAATTGCCTGAAACCCAGTTTGGGTTTTCGGGAGCTGCGGCGCCCACTGGCATCGGTGTGATCGATCCCGTAGAATCATCAGCCAGCGTACCGACATAAGTCGAAAAACCAACGCTTTCGAGATCTTCGAACTTGACCGCCTGGGCCCATTCAATTACTTCGTTAGCCAGTTCTACCGCCCGCAGATAATTTATAGCCTTGCTGGTATCGGTTCGCGAAG
>MFYY01000026.1:1350-2638 GCA_001787855.1 Candidatus Riflebacteria bacterium GWC2_50_8
TGCTGATTTTATCGCTTTCATCTGATTATGTTGCCTTCGGCTTTAATAGATTCTTTCATTTTGTCAAAATCCCTCGGCTGATCTATGGTTATAGTATGTGCTGCCGGCCGGGAAAAGGTGATCTTGCTATATTTTGGCACATCATTTCCTGAAGACAAGCCGACTTCAGGACGTCGTGCTTCGACAACCCGTGGTGCAGAAGCCTTACTAACCTGCTCGACAGCCTTTGGCACATCGGCGTGCTGTTGCCGGGTATATCTGTTAAGCAAAGTCAGTGTAACCATCATACTGAAAATTACCGAAAGAACCACAATCCAGCGGGCGTTATCCATCAGTTCTCTTCCCCTCCTGCTCTGTAGGCAAAAGAGGTTTTAACCGGCCCGATGCTGACGTGAAAAGGATCGAGCGGCGTAGTATCAAGAGTCGCCGATGCGTTGTAAATGCCGGGGTCGTGAACTATATGCAACAAACCGCCATCAGCAAGCCCACTCCCACCTGAAGTCTCAAGATCGAGTGAATCTACAAGAAGATTGCCGTAGATTTTTACCAGCTTGCGGTTGTTCAATATTATGCTGCCCTGCTGCAAAGGATCGCCAGACCCCTGCGGATCGTCGTAAAAGGCGGCAAGAGAAGCCTCTATGAACACCTCGTCTTGCGCCTTACTGATTATAAAATCGCCCTGACGCAGGTATATTCTCAGCGAATCACTTGTCGGCTTTAGGTTTAAACGCATGATACTGCCAAGCTTGCAGTTTCCGCGACCGATATAGATAAGTCCCTTGCCCTGAAACTTAGCAACCTTAGATAAATCGAGATCTCCTGCCATGATATACATGAAACCGTCAAGATAAAGAATCTTGCCATCACCAGGAGCGCGCTCAGCCAGGAAGTCCTGGGCTGAAACGTAGTTCCAGCTGGCATTTTTAAAATCAACCGCCCGGCCAAACCTGGTGGCTGCAACATCACTGCCGGAAGGTTGGGCCGGCTTTTCAATTATCGGTGCCGGAGACTGCATCGGATCATATTCGACCGGCTGGCCGTCACCGTCGTAACATTTGATCTTGTCACCCAACAGGGCATTAACCGACATTGTATCGATGGCCCGACTCTTCATAAGCCTGTCACTGAAAAGGGTCTGATTGGGTGAAAGTTCCCGACCCAGTGGCTCGAGCAGATAACTGTCTGTATCTGCCTTTTTGTCATTGCGCAGAAATGTGTTGGTAATGACGCGTATATTGACTGGCGCCTCTACGATAAAAGGGACGGTTGCCGCGAATTCATCGAGATA
>MFYY01000026.1:2653-10566 GCA_001787855.1 Candidatus Riflebacteria bacterium GWC2_50_8
AATATCATTGTCGGGCCCGTAGAACTTCTGCATAACCCCGACCCGTGCTCGTTCGGGATTATATATTTTACCATCTTTTTCTTCACGATATTCAGCCATATATGGGCCAAAATTGCCTGAACCCATACTGATGTTTGCCAGTCCGGCATAGCGTGTGGGCAGTGTCGTTGTGCGTGGCGCACGACCAGAAGCGTCAACCTTCCACAGAGATGCTGCGTCAGTGTAGCCCCAGCGGTATACCCATTCCTGCTGACAGGTAAGCAGGAGCTTCTTGAATTCTGCACACTTGGAATAATCGTCGTCGACAGCATTATCATAAAAATCCTGGCACATCATCTGCGCGTAGGAATTAGAATTGTCCAGCTTGTCGATGGATCTTTTACACTTTTTGTTAAGTTCATCAGCAACCACGTATGCTTCGGTCGCAACGCCGGCCTCCACCATACAGGCATCAGCAGCAATATTCATGACGCGTTCGTATTCATTCATTACCTGCTTGTTCTTGACAAACATCCCTACTTCGACTCCGCCAAGATTCCTGAACTCATCTTTATTCTGATAGAACAGTCGGTCGAATCTCGGGTAAGACGATGGGGTCACATCGGCTAATGGGAACGTCAGAAGGCTGTTGCCACCAAAAATTTGCGCAAACCCCTTGAGATTCTTGTGTACAGGAAAAAACAAATCGAACCAGATGTCCTTGCGCGGATCGGCGCATTCAGGGTAGTTGTCGGTGCCGATATACACACGTGAAATATCATGCGTGCCCATGTCCTCGATTCCCTCGACAAGCAACCGAGGAAGGGTATTATCATATTCATCAGGCACATTCGGGTCTGGGTTGAGGCTGGTGCTGTTGTAATCGTTGGTATAATTCTTAACGAACAGGGCATATTTGTCGAGAGTGTGGCGAAGATCGAGCAGCCGAACATCACGTCGCTCGTGCGCTTCCATGGTTACTTCGCCGGCGCCTTCGCGCCAGGCTTTCGAAACAACATCGATATAGCCGTTATAAGCTGACATTGATTTGAACAAAGATCGGCGATAAACGGTCAACACAGCACTGCTGCGAATTTTGAGGTTATAACCAACCTTGGCCAGCTGCATGGTCTTCTCCGGCTCAAAACCGGATATGAGATCGACAGTGTAAGGCAAATCAGGAGCTGGATCAGTCTCGGTCGGGAAAGCGCTGCGGAATCTGGAAAAAATCTGGCTCGAAGGGTTGAGATTGACCTGGCTCTTGATCATGGCAATCACCTCTGCATTGGCAGATTGCGCCATCAAAGCCAGTCTGTTCTGATCGACATTTCTCGACAACTGGGTCACAGCACCGGTTTTAAAAGTATTCAGCGCGAATGCAAGTATGGCCAACCCAAGCAACACGGTAACAACGATGTAAAGTATGAAACCGCGACGACTGGCAATTCTCATTTGCGACTCACTTGATCTGGGCTTAAGTTTCTTCTATAACCTTAACATTATATACGATATTATCGCAAAAGATGATGCAAAATTTCAACAACTAAGCTGCGCTCATTGCTAAAGTCTGTTGCATTCGCAGGAAAGTGCTGTTAGTTTGTCATGGTTGTTTTTTCGTCTGAGAGTCGGAGGTAGTTAGAATGAAATTTTGCCGCGCCTATGCCTTAACATTACCGTTACTGGCTATTCTTCTTGCCATGTTTTGCCAGGAGATTGCCGCACAACAGCCAGAATTGCCTGTTGTAATTGCCTATCAGATCGACCGGGAGTCTAATTTTTTAAGTGAACCTGGAAATTACCCGATTGAAATACTACGCCGACTTGGCCGTTCACTGAACAGTCAATGGCAGAGCACTAACGTATCATTGCTTGTTGCATCGCTGTTTGATGCGAGCAAGATTGGCGGCCCGGAGTTTCTCAAACCGCTTACTGACCTTCAGCTGTCATCGGCGCAAAAAAATGCCGCCAGCGCAATGCTTCTGCTGCGCCAGAAAGAACTGCAGGAAATCGTCGATTCATGCAAACCTGCATCCCAGGCGCTGGTAATCAGGGCAATATGCGAAAGCGCCACCTTAAAAAAGGCAATTGCCGAATCAGCTGGCAAGCCTGGTAAAAAAAGTGGCAGTTCTGCGGCAATAGAGCGCGTTCAGGCAGAACTGATGCCAATTCTTGATGCTTCAGACTATCTGGGTGCAGCATTGGTAATCTCAGGCAACGGCTGCTTCGGAAGACTGAAGATCATCTCTGACAAGAAGCAACTGGCTAACGACAAAATCGAGCATGATATCAGCATTGGCAAATACATCAACGAAGATTCGCTGATGTTTTTCTGCCAGACCCACCCGATAGAAAACCCGGCAGAAGCGTTCAAGCAACTGGCCGCTGTTCCGCAGTCTGCAACGGTAATCAATATGGTGGCCTCGGCGGGCATCGACTTTGAAAAAGACATTCTGGCCAATACAGCCAGAGAAAGCATTCTCTACGTAAACCTCGAACCCAGTGGCGATGGCGGTATTCCAGATATTAGATTTGTCGCCCCGGTGCCCGAAATAGAAAAGCTTAGAAACAATCTCGACAAATTCAAAACGCTCTGCCAGCAGACTGGTATCTTTACACAAGCCCTGACTGGTGAATTTCCGATGGTCAAGCTCAGCTACTTCATGATGCCGCAGGCAGCCATCTACGCGGGACTTTGCGACAGATTTCTGGTAATGGCATCATCCGAAGCCAATCTCGCCAAAGAACTCGCTCACCTTAAAGCTGTCGAATCAGGCACAAAGACGCCGCAGCCCTTTTCCGAAAAACTCAAAAGGTTCTGGAAAATCAGAACATCAGATTTTAACCTGCAGTTGCAGAAGCTGTTACATTCGCCAATACTGGCTTCTCAGGGCATACCGCCGGTCACCAACCTGACTTTTCTCGAAGATATCGAATATTTTGTGTTGAAAAGCCATGCCACTCCAGCCACAATTGAATTCTCGCTCGAGATTCCTTTAAAGGAAGTCAGAAGCAAGGAAAAGCACTGATCATAAGCGACTCTTAAATTTTGCACGATTTTGCACAAACAAGTAGTAGCCTTTGAAAAATGGTTTGTGTTATACATATCTGATAGTTCTGTACAAGGGAGAAATTCTGATGGGGAAGAAATTCACATTTATTCTGACGCTGCTTGCAATGATTTCTGCTCTGTTACTGCCCGGATGTGGTGACTCTGGCGAAAAACCCAAAGACACCAAGACACCGCCAGATGCAGTTAAGCCGGCACAGCAGACCGGGTCGGCAGAAACCACTTCCAGTTCCCCCTACAGCAATACGGTTCTCAAGCTTGGCCGCATTCCATTTACCAACTCGACGGCCATGGTTTACAAGCACACCAAGTTTCTCGAATATCTGACAAAGAAACTCGGCGTCAAGGAAATTCGCTTGCAGACTGCATCAGACTATACGAGCATAATGAATCTTTTGATCAAAGGCGACATCGACATCGCATGGCTGGCCACAATGACTTCAGTAGAAGCACGGCGAAACCCTGAAATAGAGATTCTGGTAAAGCCAATAAGATTTGGCACTACTTCTTATCGCGGTATCATCATCGCCCGTCAGGACAGCGGCATAAGAAGCCTCAAAGACCTTAAAGGCAAAAAATTCGCATGGGTAGAGCCAGAATCTGCCTCGGGCTACACATTTCCCAAGGCACTTTTGCTTGAAGCCGGGATCAGTGAAAATGACTTTTCTGACAAAGCTTTTCTCAACAAACACGATGCCGTCGTTCTTAATGTGCTTCTCGGCAAATATGACGCTGGTGCCTGCTATGACGACGCGCGCAACACTCTTCGAGACAAGACCAAAATGGATGAGCTGACCATTCTCGCGACTACACAAGACATATCAAACGAACCGATAGTTGTCCGCAAGAGTTTACCACCTGATCTGATCGAGAAAATCAAGCAGGCTCTGCTTGATCTGAGCATAAAGACTCCGGAAGGCAAAGAAATCCTTGATGACCTTACCGATGTCCAGGGCTTTTTGCCAGTTAAAGACACTGATTACGACTATATTGAGAAAGTTCAGACATTATTGGAACAGAACAAGTAAGTCTGTAACATCCTGGAACGCAAAGTGAAAAAACCAGAACACTCAACAAGATTTTCGCTGAAGCTAAAGTTCATTTTCGGCATTGCCTTGCTGGTCGGGCTCATCATCATTATGAACTCGATCAATACTTCTATCAGAGAAGAGTCGTTGCTGACCACGTCAATGGATGAATCAGGCCTTCTGCTGTCTTCTACGCTCGCAATTGCCTGCCAGGAACCGGTTATAAGCCAGGCATACGATGAACTCATACCCTACACGGAAAGAATTATCGTCGGTGGCCAGGACATTCAGGAAATCTCGATAATCGACCTCGACGGGAAATACATTGCTCACCGCCTGAAAAACAGCACAGACAGCCTGTTTAACACAGTAATTTCTGATTCTGTGCGCAAGAAAGTCGAAAAAAATGATATACCAGAAAGAGTTCTTTCTGATGACGGCCAGTTCGTAGAATACATCTCACCGATCAAGGTCGGCACTTCAAAATTCGGCACGGTAATTCTGCGCTTCAGCTTTGACCGACTTACTGACGCCAAGGAAGTCAGTAGAAACCGTATTTACCTGATTGCCATGATGGGCCTTCTCGCCGGTATAATTCTCTCTGTCGTCCTGGCAAAGTTCATCACCAAGGGTCTGGACAATCTTATTGAAGGCACTCAGGTCATCGAAGGTGGCGATCTGAGTTTCCGCATCAAGTCGTCTTCAGATGACGAAATCGGCACTCTGGCACATCGCTTCAACGAGATGCTCGACGCGCTTGAAGCCAACAACCGGGCGCTCGACCGCAAAATTTTTGAAATAGAAACTCTGTTCAAGGCCAGTCAGGCCATGAATTTTCAAAGCGATACCGACAAACTGATCAGGCAGATACTGGAAATGGCAGGCAAGGCAATTCGCGCTCAGCGCTGCTCGATCATGTTGCAGACCGGCATGGGCACTGACGAACTGGAAACCAAAATTGTCTTTGGAGCCGAAGAACCGGGCTCAGCCTCAACTCCACAGACCGCAATACGCATAAAGTCAGGAGAAGGCGTAGCCGGAACCGTTCTTAAAACCGGCAACAGCATAATAGTTAACGAAGGGCACAAAGACCCCTTGTTCAAAAGCTTTGACAACACCTCAGACTTTGAAAAAACTATTAGAAACCTCATCTCAGTGCCACTCAAGATTAAAGACCGCGTAACCGGTGTTATCAACGGCGTGAATAAACAGAACGACGAGCCATTCACCGAAGAAGATCAGCGACTGCTTGAAGCCCTGGCGCAGCAGGCAGCCATGGCCGTAGAACATGCTAGACTTTATGAACTTGCGATTACTGACGGTCTTACCAAACTCTTTATCCACCGATATTTCCAGGGCAGGCTTGAAGAAGAAATGGTACGCGCAAGACGCTATCATACCGCCTGTTCGCTCATTCTATTCGACATCGATCATTTCAAGAAATTTAATGACACCTACGGCCATCAGCAGGGCGACATAGTGCTGATCGAAGTCGCCAAACTTGTCAAACAAACCGTCCGCGAAACCGTAGATATTCCAGCCCGTTATGGCGGCGAAGAATTTGCCATTATTTTGCCAGAAACCGACGCCAAAGGCGCACACCTGGTTGCAGAGCGACTGCGCAAGACGATTGAAGCCTACGACTTCCAGGGTCAGGAACAAGCTCTCAAGGTTACCGTATCGCTAGGTATCTCGACATTCCCAGACCACGCCAGCGTCAAAAGCGTTCTGATTAAAAAGGCCGACATGGCTCTTTATGAATGCAAAGACCGCGGTCGCAACTGCTCGTTCATCTACGAAGACAGCCTCGCCGAAAAAGCCCAACCCTGATGCCGACACGCTCTTTTCCAGAAGGGCTGCAGTGGCTTGAACACCCTGCCGCCCCCTTTGATTCTGCTTTGCAAACTCCGACCAGTCAGACAGGTGGTCTGGTTAAGCCGATAAAGATTGGCACTCTGACTCTCCCTAACAACCTTGTTCTTGCGCCTATGGCCGGGGTAACCGACGGCTCCTTTCGCCTGCTATGTTCTCGACTTGGCGTCGGCTTTACTGTTTCGGAACTGGCCAGTGCCAAAGCGATTACCATGAAAAGCCGACAGACCATCGACATGGTAAGATTTCAGGGCCAGGCCAGGCCATATGCGGTGCAGCTTTTTGGCGCTGAGCCGCAGATTATGGCGAAGGCTGCTGCCCTTATTGAAGAACTGCGAATTTGCGACGTTATTGACCTTAACATGGGTTGCCCGGTACCCAAAGTCGTTAAAACAGGCGCCGGGTCAGCACTTATGAAAACCCCCGATCTCGCCGCCAGCATAATTAAAGCTGTCAGACAGGCCGTAAGCTTGCCGGTAACCATAAAATGCCGCATCGGCTGGAGCGAGGGCAGTATAAACGTTCTCGATTTTGTCAAAACCGTTCTCGATGCCGGCGCCCAGGCGGTTACCGTGCATGCCCGAACCAGACAGGCCGGTTATTCCGGAACAGCACAGTGGCAGCATCTGCAGGGCATCAAAGATCTGTGCGGATCAGTGCCATTTATTGCCAACGGCGACATCGCAGCGCCAGGGCATCTAAAAACGCTGTCAGAGCTTACCGGATGTGATGGTTATATGATCGGCAGAGGCTGTGTTGGCAGACCATGGCTGTTTGCACAATTGCTCGGCCACGATTTCTATCAGCAGCGCGAAATACAATGGAAAATTTTTCGCCACCATCTGATCGATATGCTTATGGAACATGGCCCTGCGGCAGTTCCTCTGTTCAGAGTGCATCTGTTTGGCTATCTTAAAAGTCATGCCAATGCCGCGAAGCTACGCCACGCGCTGTGTAATGAGCGAAACCCTGAAGTGGTGCTGAAAACCGGCAGTGACTTTTTTGCTGCGTAAATTTGTTTTTTTACAAAGCTAATGAATTCTTGGGCAAACGCCGATTGACACAATATTCCAACGGTGTTAGGATATAGACTCATCCAAACCACCCCGAGAAGGTTTCATGGCTTCTGAATCCAGTATTGAAAAAATTCAATTTCTTCAACAGGTTGGCCTGTTTAAAAGCCTTTCAGACAAAGCACTGCTGGACCTGGCGGCTGTTACAATTGAGCAGCAGATTCCTTCTAAAACTACTGTTTTCAAAGAAGGCGACAAGGGCGATGCGCTTTATATTGTCAAAAGCGGCAAAGTAAACATTCTTAAACGTAACAGCGCCGGCATCGACTCGATTCTGGTGGCTCTCGGCAAGGGCGCTGTTATCGGCGATATGGCGATTATAGATGAACAACCGCGATCTGCCTCTGTCGCCACCATACAGGATTCCACCTTCCTCATCCTCACTAAAGACGACTTTCGCAATTTGCTGGCAAACGTACCCGAAATTGCCTTTCAGATTCTTAAACTTACTACTGAGCGCCTTCGCGCCACCAACGTTCATCTTAAAGAACTCGAAGCATCGACCAATAAAATGGAAGACGTTATCCGCGTTATCACCAAAATTGCGCGCAAAAGCAATCTGCTGTCGCTGAACGCTTCAATTGAAGCGGCGCGAGTTGGCGAGGCCGGTCGCGCATTCTCGGTAGTTGCCGCTGAAATGAAAAAGCTGGCAGAAGATTCCGCCCAGGAAGCCAAAAAGATAGACGGCCTGCTCCAGGATCTGCAGACCAAAACAAAAGCAATTGCCGGATAATAAATCGGCTGTTGTAATTTCGCGAGAAAACAGGTAATATAGGGCTGGATTTCTAACCCACAGGAGTATGGGATGTCTCAATACAAGTCACAGGTTCAGAACCAGTTTTTATCGCAGGCTCGCAAAAAGCACATGAAGGTCGAGGTAATCCTCGAAACCGG
>MFYY01000026.1:10701-12262 GCA_001787855.1 Candidatus Riflebacteria bacterium GWC2_50_8
GGCACCAGCACCAAGATTCAGCGACAGTCGTCGACCAGCTGCTGACGCACCTGTGCCAGAAAAGCGACCGTTTCCGGATTTCGACGAAGATTTCGAAGACCCACCGCCACCAAAAAAGACTCCCGCCAAACGTTTTTAAAAAGACCGCCGCAAGGCGGTTTTTTTTATGTTGCCCCACCGGTCATCTGCCGATATATAGAACAGTAATTTTTCAATATGAGGCAGCAAAATGTTTTCTCTCTGTCCTAGATGCGAAAACGGAAAACTCGACAGTACCGGCAAATGTCTGCAGTGTGGTTACACATTACGCGAAAAATGTGAGGACTGCGGCCATTACAATATTCCTACCGCCAGATACTGTGGTGGCTGCGGGCGAGCAACCTCTTTCAAGCTGCGACTGCAACAGACAATCAACCGACACATAAATTTTCTACAGAAGGTTAAAATTCGAAAGTTTGCAGCTGGAGCCGCTTTTGGTGGAATGTTGGCCTTTTTTGCTTTTGGCTCCATGGGTATGCGGGCTGACATCGAACTGCCTGTTACCATCACGACAATCAATCAACACCATTCAGCAGAATTCCACAAGCCATTCGCCCTGAGTTTTGAAGCTGATCTCAAAGAAATGCGCCAGTCGCTTGATCCGCATCGTCAGGCTGGTCTGGCTGATCTTACCAGCATGGTAGATCTGCTGATCAGGCATTTGCGACCAATAGCGATAGAGGCCGGCGTTTCCAGACTGCCTGCCGAATCGGCCGGAATTTATGCCAGGGCACTGCATAATTTTTCAAAAACAAAAAGCATGACCAGGGGCAGCACGACAGTAATACTCTTTCATTTTTTGTCTGATCTGCTTGATTTTCAATACCGCGATTTTTCGCAGGAAAGCAGATATTCTGACATTCCGCGCTTTCATTTTCTAACCGTGCCGGCAAATGCGCTCAACTCTCTCGGAGTACATATTTCGCGCGGCGAAGAGGTTTTCGGCGTTAACGACCACCTGACAGTCGGGCAGATGCTTGAATATGGCCGCGAAATCATGGCAGTCGCAGAGATCAGCTTTGAAGAGAAGAAACAGGCATTTCGTTCAGCCGCCGCACGCTAACCACTACGAATGCGACCTGCAGAAAAGCATTCCTCAAGAGACTGGCGATTACTCCAGCAGCAAACGCCTTATCAAGGCAAAGAACTTTTCTGGTAGAAATTCTCGTATAGAACACACCAGAAATAAAAGCCGACCGTCTTTTACAAGAAGGCCGGCCGGTAAGCGTGAATAGTTAGCAGTCTGTTGCCTTGCTCAGTGGTAACTGTCGCGGAATTCGACTCCAGGGGGAGTGATTACCACGCCGGGTTCTCTGATCGGAGCGGGGCTGTCTTCTTCTTCGACGGCTGGAGCATCGGCCAAACTTTCATCAAGAAAGGCTTCGCTGGGTATCGGTTTGTCGGCGCCCCAGCGCTGCAGAACGGCACGATCCGGGTTGTCGCGTGATATCCACTCACCCTGCACTGCAGGTGGTTTAACAACCTGAGCAGCTTGCGAGCTGCCTGAGGGTGCACCCGCCTG
>MFYY01000026.1:12353-15139 GCA_001787855.1 Candidatus Riflebacteria bacterium GWC2_50_8
CGGCTGTGACTCGATCGGAAAGATCTGGCTGACAACTTCATTTCCCGGGCAACCTTTTGAGGCAAGTTTCCCGCTTATCATGCAGACACGAGCTCTGACGGCGCCATCCGGCACCGGAAAATCCTTTTTCGGATAAAGCTCGAGCGCCTTTTCCATAAAAGCTTTCCAGGGCGGACCGGCAACTGAGCCGCCGGCCTTGCCACGCCCTAGCGTCTTAGGCATATCAAAGCCGAACTGTGCAACTGTAACCAGGTCTGGAGACATTCCGTTAAACCATGCATCGACATAATCATTGGTAGTGCCAGTCTTGCCAGCTATGGCACGACCAGGAATCTTTGCCCTGACGCCTGTGCCTCGCTCGACGGCTGTTCTAAGCATATCGCAGATCATCGCGGCATTGACTGCCTTCATTACTTCCTTGGCACGCGGCAGGTTTTCTTCAAGCACGTTCCCGTCGCGGTCTTCGACCTTTAAAATCGAGAGTGGCCGGCAAAGTATGCCCATATTGGCAAAAACACCGTAGCTGGAAGCCATTTCGAGCGGAGTAAACTGGCCTGAACCAAGAGCCAGCGAAAGATTTGGCTCCATCTGGGCGGTAATGCCCATGCGTTTGGCAAACCTGATAACCTTGGCCGGAGTAAGGCGATCGATCAATTTTACCGCTGGAATGTTAAAACTGCGGCAAAGAGCCTTCATTAGAGTCACCGAGCCATGGAACTTGAGGTCATAGTTCTTGGGAGCCCAGACCTTGCGCGTCCAGGGATTGGTGTAGGCAATGTATTCATCGACCACAGCATCGCCAGGCAGCATTCCTTCTTCGAGAGCTGCAGCATAAACAAAGGGCTTGAACGAAGAGCCCGGCTGGCGGTATGCCTGCGTAACCCGGTTAAATTGTGACTGCTCAAAGCTGCGGCCACCATACATGGCTTTTATATGGCCGTTCTTGGGGTCAAGACAGACCAGTGAGCCGTTGAGACCAGGATACTTTTCAATTGGATATTCTTTAAAAATTGGAGCAGAGGCCATGGCAGCCTCGGCATATTCCTGCAGATCGAAATCCAGCGTTGTATGAATCTTCAATCCACCGTTATAAACAAGATTAGCGCCATATTTTTCGAGCAGCTGATCGCGAACGTAGGTCACAAAATAAGGAGCTTTAAACTCCTGCACCTGAATTTCGCGCACCGCTGGCTGCTCGTTTTTGGCGGTTTCATAATCGGCAGGCGAGATAAAGCCAAGTTCAACCATTTTTGCCAGAACAAGAGATCTGCGAATTTCATTGTTCTTGGGATTCTTGATTGGGGAAAAGGCTACCGGACTTTTGGGTATGCCAGCCAGCATGGCGCATTCTGATACGGTCAGCGCCATGGGATCTTTCCCGAAATAAATCTCAGCCGCAGCGGCAAGCCCATAGGCACCGTGCCCGAAGTATATTTCATTCAGATAAAGGGTAAGAATTTCTTCTTTCGAGTATTTACGTTCGAGCTGAAATGCCATCATCGCTTCAATGGCCTTGCGTTTGAAAGTTTTTTCACTGGTGAGAAAGGCATTCTTAACCAGCTGCTGCGTAAGAGTCGAAGCACCCTGCACCACCCGCCCGGCCTGAATATTCTTAACCATGGCACGAGTTATACCGACAATATCAATGCCGTAATGACTGTAAAATCGTTCGTCTTCGATAGCCACAACCGCAGATTTCATGTGAGCAGGAATCTCCTGGCTCGACAAAATGCGTGTTCGGTTCTCTTCGGCATGCAGTTTGGCAAGCAGACGCCCCTTGCAGTCAAAAACCTGCGTAGTCAAATTGGGGCGATACGAGCTGTCAGAAATAATCGGAATTTTTTCTGAAAACCCTTTTACAATGCCAATCACAGCACCTGCAATAATGATTATCGCGATAAAAGTAAAAACGAACCCAAGCTTGAAAAAAAACCAGAGCCAGCCAACGACCTTCTGGGTAATCGTCTCTGAATCTTCATCTTCAGCCGGATCATAGATTTCGTCGGGATCAGGACTGTTTGAAAAAACCATTTGTGCACCATCCTGTTAACAGAGTACACTAATGTTATCGGCATTTTCAAGGCCTCTTATAACATTGTCCAACAAATCTCTTTTTTTGAAGCTTAGCTTCTGCTATATTGTGTCGGCGCCCGAGTTCGCATATCAAGTCATATTATGGAAGTTACGCCATGAAAATATCTGATGCCGTTGGCTGGTTGTTTCAACGTGGAGTCCGCACCGGTCCTTATGGCCTGGATCGAATCAATTTTATTCTGGAAGAACTTGGCAACCCGCACCGCGAATACGCATGCGTTCTTATTGGCGGAACCAACGGCAAAGGTTCTGTCACAGCGGTTACCGAATCAATCATGGCATGCTGCCCTGAATACATAACCGGCAGTCTGACTTCTCCACATCTCGTCGATATCCGTGAAAGAATAAAGCTTTCCGGCAGACCACTGCCAGACAAATACTGGATTGAAGGCGTAAAACAGATGCAGGAAGTCTGTAAGGTGCTCGATAAAGAAGCATCACTGGGACCAGCCAGTTTTTTTGAAACGGTTGCAGCCCTGTCTTTATGGGCCTTCAGAGAGACAGAGCTGGATCTCGCGATCATTGAAGTTGGCCTGGGAGGGCGCTTTGACGCCACCAATGCCACAAACCCCGAAGTGTCGGTTATCACCAATATCGGAACCGACCATCAGGAGTATCTCGGCACCGGCAAAATCGCGATAGCACGCGAGAAGCTTGGCATCGTCAGAAAGAAGCGGCCATTGATCACCGGC
>MFYY01000026.1:15166-17696 GCA_001787855.1 Candidatus Riflebacteria bacterium GWC2_50_8
AGAATAATTTCGAACTGTTAGAAAGTCGTGCTGATGGACACCTTCTCAAGCTCCCCAACATAGGCGAACCGGTATTTTTGTCTTTGCCAGGAGAACACCAGCTCGATAATCTCGCGATCACGCTTGAACTGGTCACGCAGCTGCGCAAAAATGGTTTTGAGATTCCTGATGAGGCAATTGCCGAGGGCATCAGCAAGGCACGCTGGCCAGGGCGTCTGCAATGGATTCAAGGCACACCTCCGATATTGCTCGACGGCGCACATAATGCAGAAGGGGTCGAAACACTGGCCCGCTATCTCGAAAAATTTCCCCCTGCCGGACCACTGAACATAATTTTTGGCGCACTGCAAGATAAACCTCTCGTCGAGATGGGAGCCAGGCTGGCAAAGTTTGGACATCGGCTGTGTTTTGTTCCGCCACGCAGCAACCGTACTATTACCCGCGAAGAATTCGGCAGCACCATTGAAAGTCAGGGATGGCAATGGTTTCCGACATTAAAAGAGGCCTGTGCATTCTGCCAGGCAGAGGCTGGAACCCTTCTGATAACAGGCTCGCTCTATCTTGTTTCAGATGCCTTGAGGATTTTTAACAAAAATGTTTAAACCCGGCATCGAGTTTTTTTTTGAAAGCATCCAGATATCAGCTCCACTAAGGGTTGCGGCCGTCACCAATTTTACCGGGCGTGACCGACACGGGCGCAATCTGGTCAACCTTCTCGCAGAAGACCGCCGTTTCGAGCTTAAAAGAATCTTTACCCCTGAGCACGGCTTCACCTCAGATGCGCCAGATGGTGAACATGTTACAAACAGTAGAGAATCAGACCTTGGCATTGATATAATCAGTCTGTACGGACCAAATAAGAAACCTGCCCATGAACTGATCAAAGACCTGGATCTGCTTATATACGACATTCAGGATCTTGGCGTGCGCTTTTATACTTATATATCGACTCTCCGCAACATCATGGACGCGGCTGATGAAGCAGGGACTGCTGTGGCAGTGCTGGATCGTCCCGACATAATGGGCGGCAAAACGGTTGAAGGGCCGATGCTGCAGGCCGAATTCACATCATTTGTCGGACATCTGCCGATAGCGCTGCGTTATGGGCTAACCCCAGGCGAACTAGCTAAGTGGTGGCATAATAAAAACAGCATGAGAAACCAGTTGTCAGTGTTTTGCTGCCAGGACTACCGCTGTCCAACAGAGTTTGAAAAGCTTGATTTTCCATGGTTCAAGCCATCGCCGAGCATGCCAAATCCGGCCACCGCACTGATGTATCCGGGCACATGCCTGTTCGAAGGCACAAACATCTCTGAGGGTCGCGGCAGTGCTTATCCATTCAGAAATCTTGGCGCACCATTTATTGACGCAGAGCTCTGGCTTGAATGCCTCAAACCACTTCTATCAGAACAGGTGACAGCAGAGGTAACAAATTTTACGCCGACTTTCAGCAAATTCACCGGAGAAAAATGCTTTGGCGTAAGAATCGCATGCGAACGCCCGATCGAAGATTCGGTTTACACAGGGGTTGCCGCGCTATGGGCACTTATGCAGTCACACCCGGGCATGGTTGAATTCACCGATCGGCCCAGTCTTGAACATCCTTTCATTGATTATCTGGCTGGCACGGATCAGATAAGAAAAGGGCTTCTCGCAGGTGAGAAGCCCGATGAAATCATCCAAAAAAGCTGCGCAGGCACCAGTGAGTTCGCACACGAACGTGAAAGATTTTTTCTTTACCCACGCGAATAGAGCCGGCCAGTATTAAAGCAAAATCAACCTTCGGGGTGCGAAAGCACCCAGCGGGTCAGCCACACATCCTTGTTCTGCAGTTCAAGAACCAGCATGTTGCCAAGGCTGTCAAACGCCACATCACGCGGAAAAGCCTTTGGCGGGCCGTCCATTTTCCAGAACATGTAGCCGTTATTGCCAATCAGCGAGAGTTTACGCACATTGTTCTCTATCGCCGACACCAGCAACTCGCCTTCGAGGCCGATTGGCCCAAGTTCGAGACCAGATGGCTCAAACTCTGCTGAAAACTGGTAAACCTCGTGCATCAGGTTACCAAATGAGTCATAGAGGTCAGCGTTCCAGCTGCCGTCTTTTGAGCGCATCTGCATCGCCCAGACAAATCCGTTATTTACCGGCAACACCATGGTCAGCCCCGGCAGATAAAAAGGCTCTGTTGCATTCGCCTCAAGAAAAACCGCCTGGTCACCACCAGAAAGCAAAAGGCCTTCGTTGCTGATATCTATTTTGCTGGCGACATAACTCTGACTGGGCCATGACTTGCGAACACGGCCACCGACTTTGCCGTTGCCATCAAGAAAAATCAGCTGCCCCAGTACAACGTCGAAATCAATAATCTTCTCGGCTGGAGCACGGCCATTGAGAGCTTCGCCGGTATCGAGATCGTATCTGACAAAGCGGCCGCCAGCATTCACCACAAAAACCTTGTTGCCGGAAACTCTCATGCCAATGACGCCAGAATCCGCAGACAACGGAACTTTAAATAGTGGCACACCCTCAA
>MFYY01000026.1:17712-18121 GCA_001787855.1 Candidatus Riflebacteria bacterium GWC2_50_8
TTGTTAATAAGAATCTCTTTTTCATTATTTCACATCCCAGTCAATACTTTTAACGCTGAACTGACCGGCTGGAGCCGCTGCAAAGTCAGCTACGGCAAGCCACAGCCTTTGCTCTGTAGTCGCGACAAAGCGGTTCATAGAAAGGCCTGGAGCCATCTCAGATCGCCGCAGAATACTGGCGTCACCGGCAAATTCAAACATTTTCAGCTGCCCTTTAAATTCGCCATCCGGCATGAAGGACACCAGCAGGCCGCCCTGAGCGTTCACTCCCCATATTCGGGGGTTCTGAAAATTGCGCATACCGATGTGAAGAGTTTTGAGCAACTGACCTTTCTGCGAGTAAACACGGTGAAGATGGCCATAGTTTTCGCGATAGTCGAGCAGATGAAGGTTACTTTGCGCATCTATG
>MFYY01000026.1:18158-19237 GCA_001787855.1 Candidatus Riflebacteria bacterium GWC2_50_8
CCGATGTCGCCAACATATAGCCGGCCGCCACGATCGACCTCGAGCTGGTTGACCTGCAAAAATTTACCAGGCGCATTGCCATTGCCGCCAATCTTTATGAGCTCACGGCTGTTGGCCAGAGACAGCTTGCGAATAACGCACTCGGCCGCATCTGCCACCCATACCGTTTCAGGATTTCCCGATGAGCCTGCCACCAGAGCAAAATCTTCAAGCAAAGCATTTTTTGGCAAGCCGGAAATTTTGACTTCAGATTTGATCTCATTTTTCGTCCCAATTCCGAGAACCCTGCCGCCTACCGAATCAAGAACCCAGAGCTGGTCTTTGACCACCCTGAAAGACATCGGCCCGTAAGGCGCGTCTTCAGCAAAACCCGGGCTGGTGGAGTTGTAGAACGCTACCTGCTCCCTGTCGTTGCCATATGGCAGGCTCCATTGCTGAGCATGAGCTGTCCCTGCCATGGCGAGAAAACATACGATAACAGATACTACGAATTTACTACGACTCATTAAGAATCAAACCTTTCTCAGAACTCTGGTAACCGGGCCGATCGAATAAGGATCTGAAAGCCTCGGAGTGCGAAGACGCGAAGAATTGTTCATTGCCTTGAAACTGCTGCCATCTTTAACCATGATGCCAACATGAGTGTCGGGGTCTTTTACGCCGTCACCGGTATAGTCATAAGTCTTCCAGGTGATGACGTCTCCCTCGGCGAACGGCGGCACTCTGACTTCTTTCCAGCCCTTGGACTTGAGATCAGCCACCGTTGATCTGACGTTGAGATGAACCTTGGTAAGCGCGCCAGCGTTTTTCAGCGCAGTTGTAACCACCTTTGCACAGGCGAGATTGCCATAGCCAACATCAGCAGTTCTGAAGCTGGTGCTGCCAATAAGTTTTCTGGCCTCTGTAACAATGCGCTTCTGCAGGTTGCCACCGGCAACCGGAGTGCTGGGTGATGGCGTTGAAGTAGACGGCTTACTCTTAGAAATGTATTTACTGTGAACATACCTGACCTTGCCATTGTAATCGATTCTGTACCAATCGTCCTTTTTGCCGGTCACCTTAACAGCGATGCCGTTGGG
>MFYY01000027.1:0-1520 GCA_001787855.1 Candidatus Riflebacteria bacterium GWC2_50_8
GGCACTTCTGCGCAACCGGATTAACGATGAATTCGCAGCAGGAATGTCAGATGAAGAGAGCAGCAACAAGCGAAGCTATTCGTTTGCCGGCTTCAGTGACTTGAGTCCTCTTCTGTCGACTGGCCTGGACTCATTGGGTAACAGCGCGCGCAACGACCAGTTAAAAGCAGCTGATCGCGAAGAGTCCTGGAGCACAAGAGCCAGCGAAACCAGTCGCGTCGACAAAGCTAACGCAAAAAATGTTGACAAAAGCAATTCTGAAGATCGTAAGGCAGAAAACAGAGTTGGCGACAAGGATGAAAAAGTTCAGCAGCAATCGAAAGATCGCGCAACTGAAGAATGCAAAGAGAATGATGCCACAGATTGTGATTCTACTACAGCTCAGGCGTCTGACAACACTGAAACCACCAACTCTGACAGCGAACTGACAGCAGGCGCAATTGCAGTCTCTTCTGAACTTCCAACGGAGCTTGCCACGACAGTTGCCGAAGAAGGTGCAACCAGTCCGGTCGAAAGCGATCTGACGGCGACAAATCGTCAGGATGAGCTCACAACAGAGATTGCCAGGCTGGAAGAACTGCTCGGCGCTATTTCTCCAGAAGAAAAAGCAGCACTGATAGAAGCTTTGCAGCAACTTTCGCCCGAAGACCTCAAGATCGTTGCGGAATCGCCAGATGAGTTCTGTCAAAAGCTGACTGAGCTGGTAGCCGAAATGCCGGATTCAGCAGAAAAAGACGCACTGCTGGCAATGGTTGAATCACCGGAGTTTCTGCAGATGATGCAGGCAATGGCAGATCAGCAGAGCAACACAGCCGCGTCGACAGCAACAATTCCGACCAACCTCGTTGCCGTTCAGGAACCAGCTGAAACCGAAGCCAAAACAAGCAACAACGATGAAGAAGAAGCCAAAGCACAGAATGTTGCACAGGCGGCTGACGCACAGGAAATCGTAAACGCCAGTGCGGTTGCCAGTTCCGCGACAGATGCAAAGGATTCCTCTGATAAAGAGCAGAATCAGCCAGATCACAAGGAAACAACTAAGAATACCGATGGAAAGAATGTCGAAAAGCAACAGGAAACTGCATCCTTAGAGCCTGAGAGCAGCAAAGAAAGTCTGCGCGAAGAGTTCAAGCGCCTGAATCAGTCTGCCAATCAAGCCACCAGCGACAATCAGCAAACTGAAACCACAGAAGAGCCATTATCTGCAAACAAAGCCAGCACCCAGATAACAGGTACTCAACCGGCTACTCAGGAACAGGCTAAGGCAGTAATGGAAGAAACGGTGAAGAAGTTTTTCACTCTGTTTTCCGAAAAGGCTTCTGGCGGCGACCGTGCGGTAACAGCCGAAACCTATTCGCCCGAAGCGATTAAACGACATTCCGGAATGAGCAACAACAGTGCAGGTAATGGAGGCAACGGATTTTCCTCACATACCGGCACTTCCGCAAGTTCAATGAGCGCAGCCAGGCCAGCCATGCCAGCTCCGGCCGCCAATCAGATTTTCAGCCAGATGCTTGAAA
>MFYY01000027.1:1537-8067 GCA_001787855.1 Candidatus Riflebacteria bacterium GWC2_50_8
ACCCAGAATGGCAGCAAGGTTCTCAACATGGAGTTCGACCCCGGCGAACTTGGCAAACTCGAAATGGAACTTACCTCCAGGGATGGAACGGTATCAGCTCGTATTTCGGCCGAAAGCGCACTCGCCAAGGCGCAGCTCGAAGAACTGGCACCCCAGATCAAAGAGCAGCTTCTTAATCAGGGCGTAAATTTGACCGAAATAACTGTGGACATTTCGTCGAGAAATCCCGATGAAAGTAACAGAGATCAGATGTCTGGCGGAAAAGGCAAATCCAGTCGTCTTCAGGTGGCAGAAAAAGAAGCTGCCGAAGCGATTATCAGAAAAAATATTCTGCCGAATCTGAGACGGGCTGCGCTTAATATCAAGGCAGTCGATCTTACTGTATAGGAGGCACGCGATGGCTATCGAAACTGTAAACATTCCCGAAGGCGGGTTAAATCTCACGACAACACGTACGCCTACGTCTGATCTTGGCAAAGACGACTTTCTCAAGCTTCTGACGCAGCAGCTCAAGAACCAGGACCCGATGAATCCGATGGAAGACATGGACTTTATCGGCCAGATGTCGAGCTTCAGCTCACTCGAGCAGATGATGAACATGAACAAGTCGCTTGAGACCTTCATAAATACGTTCTCAACCAATTCACAGACTCAGGCCATGATGTATCTGGGCACAACTGTAACGATCCAGAGCGCTGACATGGAAGAAGCAGTTACCGGTGTTGTCGATATGGTCGGGTTCAAAGAGGGTGTCCCCTTTCTCAAGGTTGGCGACGCGGCTTATAATCTCGAAGATGTCCAGCTGGTAAGCCCGACAGTTTACGATCTGTCACAGGCCTGAAATTCGGTATTACTTTGACAACTTAATCTGACTTGACGAGGCAAATCATGGATCCCAGACTGATGATCGGTCCGCAAGGGCCGCAGCTGACGGGAATCAGGCCTGCGAAGAGCGGTAGCGCAACCGGCAGTCTGCCAGGCGCAGCGACCTTCGGTGACCTTTTCCAGAAAGCGGTAACAGAACCTCAACAGTTTCGCATCAGTGCCCATGCCCAGAAGCGCCTCACGGAAAGAAACATTGACATGAACCCTGCCCTGGAAAATTCGCTTAACCGCGCGTTTTCAGAGCTTGAAACAAAGGGTGCCAGAGATTCACTGGTGATTACCAGGGAAGGTGCCTTTGTGGTGAATGTTCCGAGCCGCACGCTTGTAACGGCGATGGGAATTGATGAAATGCGAAACGGCATGGTGACCAATATAGACAGTGTGAGTATGAAGTATGGATAAGGAGCGAACAATAGCAAAGAGATGACAAAAATAAACAATAAGACATAGGAAGCAAACAGTTCGGGAAAACGCAAAGATCAAAAAAACAAAAACAAATCCAGAAAATTATGGCCGGACCCCTCCCGGGGAAGCCAGAACCGCCCGAATGACTGAAGGCGGAAGCAGATAAAAAATGATCTTTGCCAATCCCAGCGGATTGGCCGGCGAGAGATTCCTGCATGAGGCGGGCTCTTCTCTCCCGGTCGACTGCTCCACTCTTCATGGAGCTACCGGGGCAATGATGGAACTGAGCCCGCGGTTAACGGCACATTAAGCCGAAAAGAAGAGGAAATTGTGCTATGATTAGATCACTTTTCACGGGAGTTACGGGTCTCAAGCAATTTCAGACCAAAATGGACGTTCTGAGTAACAATATCTCGAACGTCAATACTACCGCGTTCAAGCGCGGCCGCGTCATGTTCCAGGATCTGTTTTCAGAAACGCTGCGACATGGTTAGCAGGCCTTTGGCGACTACGGCGGACTCAACCCGATGCAGGTTGGTCTCGGCGTCAGCAAAGCCGCGATCGATACCCTTATGGACCAGGGTGCAATTGAAGGCACTGGCAAGCAGACTGATATCGCGATCGAAGGCGCCGGATTCTTCTCGACCAAAGGCTACGACGGCAACCTCTACTACACCCGCGACGGCAATCTCAACATCAATCCGAACTACGATATGGTAATGACCAATACCGGGTTCAAGATGCAGGGATGGCTGGCAGCCCAGGATCCGAAAACCGGCAATCTTGAAATGAAAGAAACCGGTGTCGTTCCCTACGACATCAACATCACCAAATATCTTAAAAAACACGCTCACCAGACCAACGAAATAAAGTATTCCTGTAACCTTGACAGCGGCTCAAACGAACGCGATGTCGAATTTGGTCTTGACACGCTCACCTTCAAAAACAGCAACGGCGACTTTGAGAACCTGACTTTCAAGTTCAAGAAACTCGACGCCAACAACTGGATCTGGTCAGCAGTCGATGACACCGAAGGCAATGTTGCCACCGGCACCCTCAAGACTGACGATGATGGCAACGTTCTCGAAAGCACTGTTGAACCGGCAGGCCCGACTTCTTCGGTAGCCCAGCCCTATTTCACCTATGATCCTGATGGCAATCCACAGCCGGCAACTGCCACCATGCCGATTAACGCTATTTCAAATACCGGCGACGGCATCAGTTCGGGCGTAACCGCTTCGGGCACCGAAGTCGCGAATGAATCAGTTCAGGTCATCTTTGATGGCGGTGACCCGACCCGGGCCACCTCTTATCGCGTCGTTGGCTCAGAACGCGGCTTTATCGGAGCCGGCACTCTCGGCGGCACTCAGGCTCGCGTTGAAGGCAGTGCTGTAGGCTTTGGCACCCACTGGACACCTGCCAATGACACCACTTTTGACATTGCCGACAATCAGTTCACCCCGCCAAGAGTAGCGACAGTTACCTTTACTGGTGGCACCACCTATTCTAATTCAGAAATTGTCGACAACATAAACACAGCCATGAAGAACAATGGCGTGCGCGCGACTGCTTATTACGACGCTATTACCCAGAAATTTCAGGTTGTCAGCAATGATGTCGGCAGCAACCGCGAACTTGAAATACTCAACGCAACTGGTGATTTCGCTGATCTTAATATGCCGGTCGGTGTATATACCGGCACTGGCGGTTCCAGACCCGAGGTGTTCAGCGACCTGGCAACAGCCCAGGCAAACAGCATGGAATACGATCCCGAGAACGACCGTTGGGACCCGGCCAGTGACGTCAGTCTTACCATCACCGACCGCGACGGCCGCACTGCTCTGATTAACTTCAGCGACATAGTGGCCGGCAACAACCAGATTTACACCCGCGGCGCGATTCTGGCAGAAATCAATTCGAGACTGGCCCAGGAAAACGTAGCTGCAACAGCGGCTTTCGCGGACACCGATAATAACGGCAGCCCAGATCAGCTGATCATCACCGGCAACGCTTCGGGGTCAGGCGAAAGAGTTATTATCAGCGGCACCGGCTATGAGCAACTCGGTCTTGCCGCTGGAGAATATGTAGGAACAGCTGCAGTCAGCGACTTCAACTACGGCGGACTTCAATTCTCACTGACAGAAGGCAATAACCCCTGGCTGCCCAATGAAACCATGAGTTTCGTTACAACTGAAGAAAAAGGCGCCTCGGATTCAGTCAACATCATGGTGCCGCAGCCTTCAAAAAACATGCTTGAATTCTCGGCAACAGTTAACGGAGAGACATTCAGCATCAGCGGCGCAGTAAGCGAAGGCGCCAAGCACGCAACGAACATTATCATCTACGATTCACTCGGCGGCAAGCATGGCCTGGTAACGAGCTGGGAACACACTAACTCTGAAACCATGGAGTGGAGCTACAAGGTCAGCTACTCTGACGATGACACTGAAGTTGTCCATTGGCTCAAAGATCCCGCCAACAACGTAGCGGATCCCGAAGAGCCGACAAAAGAAGATCTCGAACGTGCCAACGATGCCCTGCTCACCAATCGTGAAGGAAAAATGTATTTCTTCAAAAACGGCAAAATCGACGAGGGGCGCTCGTATATTCCAGAAATCAGCATGACCCCGAGAGGCAGCAACCCTCTTACTGTTTCCCTGTCTACTGAGCTGATTACACAGTTTGAATCCGACTTCTCTACTAAGGCTGAGTATCAGGATGGCTACGAAATGGGTCTGCTTGAACAGATCTACTTCGAGGAAGACGGTATTATCAGAGGTGTATTCTCGAATGGCCAGAAACAGCCGATCGGTCAGATCGCCCTGACGACATTTAACAATCCGGCAGGTCTTGAGAAGAACGGTAAAAACCTCTATTCTTACGCACCGAACTCCGGACAGCCGGTTGTAGGAAAAGCAGGCATGATGGACAGAGGAGTCATTGTGGCTGCCTCTCTTGAAATGAGCAACGTGGACATCTCAGAAGAGTTCACTAACATGATTATTACCCAGCGCGCCTTCCAGGCCAATTCCAGGGTAATCACCACCTCGGACGAAATGCTGCAGGAAGTAGTAAACCTGAAGCGTTAATGAACGGCAGTAATGGAGACGACTTGAAATGATCAAGCTTGCGCGCATCAATGGGAACCCTTTCTATCTGAACGCAGAACTCATCGAACAGATCGAGTCGTCTCCTGACACTGTCATCACTCTACATACCGGCAAAACGGTAATGGTTGCCAATTCGATTCAGCAGGTAATCCATAAGATCGTCTGTTACAAGCGTCGAATTCATACACACAGGATCAGAAGAAAAAAAGCTTCTGGTACTGTTGCCTGAAATAAGTTTGCAGGATGCTCTCGCGTTAAGCACTGCGGCTAAAAAAGTCGTTTTGTGCATTGACTTGGCCGATTTTCTCATGGTAGGTTTATAAATTATGTCACCCAAAACAAAACTGGTTTTGATTATTTTAGTTGTATTGATTATCGCCCTGGCCGTCGTAGGTATCGCTTATGTGACCAGCAAAAAGGCGGTTACCGGCCCGGACGGAGCCCAGACTCCCCCACCGTTGCAGGGTGAAATAGAAACAGCTCCTAAAATCGGCAGGTTTGATCTTGGCGAATTCATCGCAACTTCTCGCGACGAAGAACTACACTACATCAAGATCCAGGTCGAAGTTGGCTATATTGGCAGCCTGGAAAAGGAACTTGAAGAACGTAAAGCAGAATTGCGCGACTGCATAACCAACATTTTGATGAAACTCAACATACAAAGAGCCAAAGAAGACTATATCGACCGCTTTTTACATAAAGACATAGAAAGAGAACTCAACAGAATTCTGGGTAAATCAACATCTGAGAGCCGCATTGTCAGTGTTTTTATTCCGACCTTTCTGATCAACTGAGTTAAACAGGATGTTGCATAGAACCGGAGCCCCAGAATGGTAGACACCCTTTCGCAGAGCGAAATTGATGCACTGCTTTCGGCGTTGGGACCAGCTGAAGAAGACGATTCAGCGCCACCGCCGCCCGTGCAATCAGATGGTGCTGCCGAAAAAAGACCAGCAAAAGAGACCAGGGCGGCCCAGCCTGCGGCTCAAATGTTCAGCAGCTCGCCGGAAGAGCGCAAAGACGGCAAGGTTGAGCGTAAATATGACTTCAAGCGTCAGACCAAGTTTTCCAAAGAGCAGCTTAACACTATCCAGCTTATCCATGAGGCCTTTGTCAGGCTTATCGGCACAGATCTTTCCACCAAACTGCGCGCTTACGCTCAAGCTACCATTGTTTCGGTTGAGCAACGCACCTTTGAAGAATTTATCCAGTCCATATACAATCCTACTTTTATAACCGTATTCAGGTCAGACAATCTTGACGGCAAAGCTCTGATCGACATAAACCTCAATGTCGTATTCACCATTCTCGACCGTCTGCTTGGCGGCAATGGCACGCCGCTCGGTATTCTCAGACAACTTACTGAAGTCGAAAAGCAGATAATGCAGAAAATAATGGTCGGGGTTATTGACCGACTTCGCGAAGCCTGGATCAACATTATCGACCTCGCCCCGGTAATCGAACTGGTCGAGTCTAATCCGCAATTTGCACAGATTGTTCCACCGAGCGAAATTGTTGTTTCTATTACCATTGAGATCAAAATTCACGACGTAACCGGAATATTGACCCTTTGCATCCCTTACAACACAGTTGAATCAATCGTTTATAAATTCAACGCAGCATCCTGGTTTGCCGCTGTCCGCAAAGAAACCGCACAGACCAACGTTGACGCAATCAGTCATCAGGTAAAATCAGTGCATCTGCCACTCATAGCAGAGCTCGGAGCTACCATAGTAACCCTGCAGGATATCCTCGGCTTACAGCCCGGGGACATTATGGTTACTGACCAGCTGTTCAAGAATGACCTCAATATCAAAGTAGGAAACCGGGTGAAATTTCGCGGCCGTCCCGGGGTATTGGGTAAGAAAATGGCCATCACAATTACAGAAGTTTTTGACCCCCCTGACCAGGAGGAGGAATTGACGTGAGCGATATACTGACGCAAGAAGAAATTAACGCATTATTGAACGCCGGCTCCGGCGGTGATGATGCGACCCCAGAACCTCCCGCAGCCGAGGCTCCGGCGGCAAACGCTCCGGCACCTGCTAATGCCGGAGGCGCAAGTGCTGCTGCCTCTTTCTCTCAGGAAGTACTTGACCAGCTTGCCGAAGAGAAAGAGGCAGCAGCACT
>MFYY01000027.1:8078-10382 GCA_001787855.1 Candidatus Riflebacteria bacterium GWC2_50_8
GCAGGTCAGAGTTGTAGGTTTCAGCGATCTGGCCGCAGAATGTGGCGGCGAAGAATATGTAATTGCCAAAATCGCTTACGTGGAAGGATTCGACGGCAACTCATACCTGATGCTCAAAAAGACAATTTCGGCTCTTATTGGCGACCTTATGATGGGCGGCAGTGGAGTAGATGCAGAGTTTCAGGAAATGCACGTTTCGGCCGTAGGCGAAATGCTGAATCAGATGATGGGCAAAACAACAACCGCATTGTCTGAGCACTTTAAAAAGCGAGTCGACATTTCTCCACCAGAGGTTCTGGTGGTAAACTTCAACGACGGGCCGCCAGCCATGCCCGATTTCAGCCCAAACGCACTATTTCTGCGCATAGGCTACAGTCTTAAAATTGGTGACCTGGCCGAAACCGAAATGGTCCAGCTGCTGCCATCTGAATTTGCCAAGCTGATGGCATCCGATTTGAACAAGCCAAAAGAATCTCCCAAAAAAGCGCCGCCGCCGGCGCCGCCCGGAGCAGGTCTTGGCGGA
The DNA here is from genome assembly GCA_001787855.1 of Candidatus Riflebacteria bacterium GWC2_50_8. Taxonomy (GTDB): domain Bacteria; phylum Muiribacteriota; class Ozemobacteria; order Ozemobacterales; family Ozemobacteraceae; genus Rifleibacterium. The sequence continues at coordinate 8,602 of MFYY01000027.1, forward strand.
CCACAACAGGGACAGATGCCACCACAAATGCCGGGAATGCCACCGCAGATGCCGGGCCAACCCGGTATGGGAATGCCTGGCCAGATGCCAGGGATGGGAATGCCAGGTATGGGTATGCCAGGACAAATGCCGGGAATGGGTATGCAAGGTATGGGTATGCAGGGGCAGATGCAAGGCATGGGTATGCAGGGGCAAATGCCAGGAATGGGTATGCAAGGTATGGGTATGCAGGGTCAGATGCCAGGAATGGGCATGCAAGGCATGGGAATGCCGGGCATGGGTATGCCTGGCATGATGCAAGGTTCTCCTGCAGAATTTGGTATGTTGCAAATGCCGATGGGAGTAGGTCTACAGTCTAATATTGACCTGCTGCTCGACGTACCTTTGCAAATAACAGTTGAATTAGGCAGAACCCGTATGTTAATAAAAGATGTTCTTGAATTGGGTATAGGTTCTGTAGTAGAGTTAAATAAACTTGCGGGTGAATCCGTGGAGGTATTTGTTAATAACAAGCTGATAGCAAAGGGCGAAGTCGTTGTAATCGACGAAAATTTTGCGGTCAGAATTACCAGCATTATCAATCCACAAGATAGACTACAAGCTCTCTAAGGAGACTTCCGGTTAGTATGGGGAAAACAATTCTTATAGTAGATGACGCAGCCTTTATGCGCATGATGATCAAGGACATTCTAAGCAAGAATGGCTTCGAAGTCCTTGGCGAGGCGCAGACAGGCAAGGAAGCGGTTGAGCTTTACCAAAAACTCAAGCCGGATCTCGTAACCATGGACATCACCATGCCTGAGATGAATGGTATCGATGCAGTAAAAGCAATCAAAAAGCTTGATCCCGCAGCGAGAATCATCATGTGCAGCGCAATGGGTCAGCAGGCCATGGTTATTGATGCCATTCAGGCCGGGGCGCGCGATTTTATCGTCAAGCCTTTCCAGCCGAATCGCGTTATAGAAGCTGTGCAAAAAGCACTGCGCTGAAGCCTATCCTGTCGTTTTTTATTTTTTATCGTGAAGCATAAATTTTTCAGAGCATTACTGTTTGCATTAGTTGTCAGTATTTGTTCTGTATCAGCCGAACCCGTTGCTACAGCCAGCAACGGGTTTTTATCTACAGAGACAGCTGCTTCAACAATAGATCAGACAGCCACGCCCGACTATCTGGCTACTGCTTCAGGCCCAGCGACCAGCGCAGCCGAAGCACCGCTCCCATTCTACATGGAAGGCCCGGTTGCCTCTATCCCGTATCTGCCGGCATCAGACCCATTAAGCTCAACTCTACGCATTGTTTCATCCCTTTTCGCAGTTATCATTCTTGCCTTTGCCCTGTCATGGCTGATTCAAAAGAAAGCTGGTTTTGGCGGAAATGTATTCGGCAAGGTGCTCGGTATTCTGCCTCTTGATAATCGCCGCATGATTTATCTGGTTGACGTTATGGGAAAAGTTCTCATACTCGGGGTAACCGACAGCAACATAAACATGCTCGGCGAAGTCACTGACAAAGACACTCTCGATGCGCTGCGTCTGCAGAATAACAAACCTTTGCCCGGCATGGAACGCTTGTTCGCATTTTTGCGGCCGGCAACAGATCAGACGCCATCCGCAGCAGGCGCCGAAGAGAACCAGCAAACACATGGCCAGGCGCAAACTGAGCGCAATCATGAGCGCCTGCGCAAACTAAACGACCTGCTGGTAAAACGCAACAATCCGCCCGAAGTCTGATATTTTTTTTCGGTCTTGCGTAATTGTGCACCATATTGTATAAAATAACGA
>MFYY01000028.1:0-4951 GCA_001787855.1 Candidatus Riflebacteria bacterium GWC2_50_8
AAATGCTATTTCTCTTTTGATCATGGCTCTGATCGGGTTTGATTATATAGGCCAGTATCGGCTGTATCTGCAGACAGAGGGTTTCAGCAAAGGCGTAACTTATCTGCAGAGCATAGACGAAATGTTTGTTGGCGAATTTTCACGTCAGCTGCGTCGTATGTCAAAATCTCTTGAAAAATTGCAGGGGCAGCTAACTCTGCGTCGTCCAGATAAAGATATGATAAGGGAATTTCTGAACCAGCAGTCTGGCGATCCTTTTCGCTTGTTTTTGATTGGTAGTAATACGCCTTATATTGGCAGTGAACTTGGTATCATGAAGGATGGCAAGTTTATTGAAGAGCTCAATATGGACTGGGCACGCTATAAGTCGATGCAGACTCTTGTCGAATCAATGGGCAAACTTGGTCATTATTATTTGTCGCTGCTCAACCGTGATACTGTTTCTGAGATCATGATGGCACAGGTCGAACTCATTGCCGAGTCGCTTGGTCAACTACGTCCGCTCGAAATGTTTCAGGAGTTCTTTGCGGCAACCGGCTCGTTCTGGCAGTGGGGAATGGGCCTTAATTCCTTTCCGGCATATATCCAGATCTTCAGACATTCTGAAACCGGGCTTGCCAATTATGTGTTTCTTTATCTCTGGAAATCGAAGCATCTGCAAAGACACTATGTCGATCAGCTGTTGACCGATTTCAACCGTAATCCTCTTGGACTCAAGATAATGGCGGTTGATGAAGATTTTTTCTATGCCAACCCAAAGGAGTTGCTGGATAATGAGCAGATACGCATGTATTCAGCCAAGCTGCGTGAAAAAACCGGCACTGAAATAGATTTTTGCGACTGGGAAGGCGAAAAATACCTTCTTATGGGTCTTAAATGCACGTCAATGGATACAATTCGACTGATTGGATTATATCCGGCAGCCGCTATCGACCGTCAGGTGCAGCAGAAAACCTGGATCTTCGTGGCTCTTGCGATTGTCAGCATTCTGGTTTCTCTGGCCATGGGGCTGTTTGTGTCACGCTCGATTCTTCTGCCTCTGGCTGAGCTGCAGCGCGGCATTCTGGCTCTGCAGAAAAGAGATTTTTCTTTCAGATTGCCTGATCTTGGTGGCGACGAATTTGGCAATCTCGCCAAAGTTTTCAATACAACGCTCATTGATCTCGAAGAGTTGCATGTTGCTTCGACAGTTCAGGAAAAGCTCAGCGACAGCATGACTGAACCAGCGCAGGCAGGTATGCTGACCTGGTATGGGGTAAGCTCAGGGCAGGGACAGTTTGCTGGCGACTATCTGGCGATCGAGTTGCTCGAAAATCAGAAAATAATGATTCTCACGGGTGATGTCGCCGGCAAAGGTATTGGCGCCAGTCTTATTACCGCTTTTGTAAAGGCAAGCCTGTTGCAGCTTCGTGAGTTATATGATCAGCCGGAGAAACTGCTGATAAGACTTGACGAACTGTTGCGTGAGCTTAATAGTCGCTCGGCAAGAAAATTCATGACCATGCAGTGCGCTTTGCTTGACAGCAAGACCGGCGAAATTGTCATTGCCAATGCCGGGCACTGTTTTCCCGTAATCATTAACCGTATCAATCAGAGTTTAAAAATAACCGATATGCCGTCGACTCCACTTGGAACTGGCAGCAGGACTGATTGTCGAGTCGGCAGGTTTAGACTCGCCGAAGGTGAGAGCTTGATTCTCTATAGCGGCGGGCTGTATCGCAATGGTGATGCTGGTTTTGCGCATTTTCTTGAAGTGCTTGCCGAATCTCAGGACAGCTGCCCAAAGACATACTGTGAGGCGATCATGGCAGAAGTTATCAGTCGCGTTGGCGCACGGAATTGCCATGATGATATGACACTTGTTGTGGTAAACTGTAGCAATAACCATGCAGTGAGCCAAAATGTTGTCTGAGAGCCTTAAAAGAGTAACGGTGTTTCTGGCCAGATTTACTTTTGCCCTGATTCTCCCGGCATATCTGGTCTGGCTGATTCTTATTTCTCACTTTACGGTTCAGCGCGAAAACGAGATTGCCAGAAGTTTTGAAACACTGAATCTGGCGCTTGATAATCTTGAGAATTTCCATAGCGACAGAGCTTTTCTGCATTCGCTTCTGCAGAAAAATTTTGTCATGGCTGACCAGGCAGAACTGCCGCAACTGGAACTCGAAAGTAAGATTCGTGCGTTTAAAAAGCTTTTTGGTAACAAAATCAGCTTCATAGTTTATGCCGCCGACGGTACGATAAACCGCAGTTTAACCGAAGAAAAACGTTTTCAATACATCCTCAAGACGATGTTCGAAGTTATGGTGTTGCTGAAAGAATACTTTGGCAGCGATCCTTTTGCCGATCCGTCAAGCTTTGACAAGATTGATCAGCGCATAAATCTGTTGCGCGGCTATTTTGGCCCATATCTGCTGCCTGCTCATCTTTTTGCGCCGCTTCGATCAGGCTATCTCGGCAGATGTCTTACGGTAAGCGACGACAGTGGCAGAAAGCTTCTCTGGTATTATCCGGGTAACAATTTTTCTCTGGCCTGTTTTTTTGACGAAGCTCTTATGCATCGGCAGATAGGCTCTCAGCTTATAATAAACCGGTTCAACCGTGGCCAGCAGACAGAAAAGCTGGCGTATGTGAAGACGAGATCCTACAAAAATTTTGGACTGCCGCGAGATCGCGGGCTTGCCAGTCAGTTGTTGATCGAAGTGCGCAAATTTGAGAACTACGCTGTGCCCAGGCGTCAGAGCAAAGATTTTCTGGTAAACATTCGCCAGGTTTCACATGACCTGATTGTGCTCAGCTACGCTGCCAGTAGAAGCGCTGGAGAACCTGAACAACGTGCTTTTGCCATTATGGCAGGTCTTGGCAGATGGCTTTTTGTCATCGGCTACATGCTTTACTGCTTTTCCCTCAGGCATAGAGATTTTTACCTGTCGGTTCAACAGAAAATGCTTTTATTGTTCGTTTTTGCCAACGGACTACCTTTTCTGGTTCTTGTTTCAACGGGTTACGAGTTCTTCGGAGAAAAGAAGAACGACCTTATCAACTCTGCCCATCAAGAATCCCTGCGCATTCTGCGCGAGTTTGACCTGCGTTTTCCAGAAGTTGCCAATGCTCTCGCCCAGAAACTGAATTCTTTTATCGATGAACGAAACAAGCTGTATGGTGCAGAAATATGGCCCGATCATGAAATTGCGAAGTTGCATGAGCTGTTGCTTGAGATCGCGCCGCAGGAAGCCGGTTTATTTCAGGCTGGTGGTAAACGTTTGTTGTATGTGTCGAATTCCTCAGACCGTGCCGAACGGCTGATTAACGAAATGATGCATCGCGCTCTCGTCTTTTTTAATCGCAAGCCGGTGACGCAGGTGGTAAAACGTGATTCTATGCTGGCAAAGATGTCTTCTGACGATCTGATGCTGCATTATTTTCTTTCGATGCTGGACCATTTTGCAATTCTTGGAGCTGGCACCAGCGAACGTTACATCTATCTCAAATTTACTGGAGACCAGAAAAATGGCGATATGTGGGGGATTCTCGCGGTTTCATGGGACCGTCCCAGATTCCTGCAGGCTTTCGCGCCCGGGCAGCTGAAGAAGAACGAAGCGGGCGTTGCTCCGCGCCATCTTGCGATTATGGATAAAAAGACAGAAAGAGTTTTTGCTCTCAGAAACATCGAGACGCCATTGACCCGCAGGCTGATGCGGCAGACCAGCAGCCGCAAGCTGGTGACCGAACAGGATGTTGAAATCGACGGCCAAAGGTATCTGTTTACTTCGATTTCGGGCAATGAACTGGCAGAGGGCATCCTGGTAGCTCTATACCCGCAGGCAAAGATAGAATCTCATATCCAGCGCCTGAAACTGGCGATTGCTCTGGTTGTTATGGTTGTATTCGCGGTTTTGCTGCAGATTGTCAGACTCTTTTCGCGCCGTCTGCTGGTGCCGGTTGAAGCACTCGCCGAAGGAATCGGCCGGATCAGGGTTCGTGATTTTAAGTTTCGGGTTGATTACAAGTCTGATGACGAACTTGGACAACTGGTAAAAGTCTTTAATCAAACAATGAATGATATGCAGGATCTTGCTCTCGGCACTTCAGTTCAGGTCGGCCTGTTGCCGCCTGAAAAATACCGGCGTGGCGATATCGAGCTCTTTGCGCGCTCAATTTTTATGAGCAAAATGGGCGGCGATTACTACGATTATTTTGATCTTGCCAATGAGCGACTCGGTCTCTTTTTCGGTGACGTCGCTGGACATGGCATTCCTGCGGCAATGATCATGTCAATGGCAAAAGCTGTTGTCAGCAGTATTGAAGATAATTATGCCGGCCCTGCCGATCTGCTTGGCCGCACCAATGAGATTCTACTGCAGCTTAAAAAGCGGAACTGGCGGCGTATGATGACCGCCCAGGCTGTAGATATAGACTGTAAGACTGGACAGTTTGTTATCGCCAGTGCCGGACACTGTTATCCTTATATTGTTGGCAAAAATGGCTCTTCTGCCATTGCGCTGCAGATCACCGGCATGCCGCTTGGCAGCGCCAGCAAAAAAGCCCATACAGAAATTTCGGGTGAAATTGGCCCTGGCGACACCATGATCTTCTACACCGACGGAATTGTCGAAGCTGCTGATGCCAAAAGTGAGATGTTTGGCTATTCGCGCTTTGAAGAATTGCTGCGGGCGGCATGGTCGGAGGATCTTGAAGAATACTGGGAAAATATAATGGCGGGCTACAAGCGCTGGGCTGTCAGCCAGGATGACGACCTGACCTTTCTGATGCTGCGTCGATCTGGAGGCAGCCGATGAAACAGAGAAAACTGGCCTGGTTGAAGCTTTTGGCTACTACTCTATTGTTGCCTGCAATTATTCTGTTGGTCGGTAGCTGGTATATGACTGCGCTTGGCCGGGAACTCAGGCTCAAAGATTTTGAAACCGAGGCTGGTGAGCTCCTTGAAAGC
>MFYY01000028.1:4961-8024 GCA_001787855.1 Candidatus Riflebacteria bacterium GWC2_50_8
ATTTGACCGCAATCCTGGCGGCGAGTCGCTTAAAATTGAACTTGAGCAGTTCATAAAAAATCATCAACTGGCGGCGAGTTATCTTATCTGGGCTGGTGATGGCAGTGTGTATTGCAGTAATTTTGACTGGCAGGCGATTACCGGCGACTGGCAGAAGGCTTACCTGGATATGCGAGATGTAATAGATCGGCCAGCTGCTGCGAGAAAAATGCCTGAAAAGTCGCTGCTTAATCTCAGGCAGATTCTTGGCCCGCACTTCTTTCCGCGTTATTACAATATGTGTTTTTCTGGACGCTTTCTTTCGTTGTTACGCACTGACGCTTCAAAAAGCCGGCCGCTGGTATGGACAAACTTTGCTGATAGTTATGGTCTGTGTATCTTCTTAGAACACAAAGTGATTGAAGACAGTTGTGGTTTGCAAAATTTTGTTTTTAATGAACAACATGAGTTGATGCTCGGATATCTTGATGGGGACAGGGTGATGACGGGGGTTCCTGGTCTGGCCGAAGAATTGCAGCCCTATGTGGATCGCTTGAAGGGCAGTTTCAGCCACATTCATGAAATTGCCGGCTATAAACTGGTAACTAATTTTATCTCGCCAAAGCAGACCGGTTTTTGCGCAGTAAAATCACTTAAGATTGAATCTCACAAATCTTCGGCATGGTTCAACATTGCACTGACAGTCATGGTAGTTGTCATGTTGGTGTTTGCCATTCTTTCTTACCGTCTGATTGTCTTACAGATAAGCATTTCAGTGCGCCTGACCCGTCAGCTGCTGTTTCTTTTCATTGTGTCAAATCTACTGCCGGGTTTTGTACTGCTGGTAATCGGTTCGGATTATCTGCAACAGTTGCGAAGAGGTCTGGTCAGCAATTCTTTTAATAGAAGCAGCAGTTATCTGCAGAATATTGATGAGCTTTATATAAGTGAACTGACCATACAAAAAGACCGCATGGAACAAGCGCAACCCGAGCTTATTGCCGCGCTCAGGAAAAATCAGATAAATCGTGCTTCGATCAGGGGGTTTATTGACAAGCAGTCGCCACAGCCGTATCGCTTTTTTCTGGTTGCCAGCGATAGCGGTATTATAGCAGGTCATCGCGGCATTCTGAAAAATGGAAAAGTGCTGGAAGGCTTTTCCAAGGGCTTTAAAAAAGACGATGTTCAGCTCAACACCGCTGATGCAGTGCATAAACTGGGAAGCTACGTGTTACACACTCTTAACAGGAGGGCGGTGACCAAAAAGGCTGGCACTGAAGTTGAGTTTGTCATTGAAACCCTCATGCAGAGAACCCCGATAGAGCTGATACAGATGTTTATCGAACTTGATTCATTCTGGCAATGGGCATTGGGAACAAAGAGTTATCCAACCTATCTGAAAATGTTGAAGATTTTTGATCCCGGTCTCTACGATTACATGCTTCTTTACCTGTGGGAGTCGTATGATCTCGAAATCGGGTATATGAACCGGATTTACCACAATCTCAATCGCAACGAGTTCGGTCTTAAAATTGTTGCGGTTGACGAGCGCTTTGAAACGGCTTTTCCGCCTGAAGCCCTGCAGAACCAGCGCCTTAAAGATTTTCTTCTGAAAATGCGCGATCGAACCATAACACGCCCGGAGTTCTGCAATATCGAAGGCATAGACTACCTGCTTGTCGGGCATAAATGCATATTCATGGAAAATCTGCGGTTGCTCGCGCTTTATCCGGTCGAGCACATCGATAAGGAGGTTTCCGGAAAAAGACGCCTGCTGCTTATGTTTGTGCTTGTCAGTTTTCTGGTTTCAGTCTCACTGGGATTGTTCGTCTCTGGGAGCATTGTTGGTCCGCTTGCTACGCTGCAGTCTGGTGTTGAAGCCATGCATAAGCGCGACTTTTCCCACCGTCTGCCTGATCTTGGCGGCGATGAATTCGGTCATCTTGCGCGAATTTTTAACGAAACGCTTGTTGATCTCGAAGAAATGCATGTTGCCAGAATCGTTCAGGAAAAAATCATGACTCAGATGGAAGAGCCGCTCAAATGTGGCGATCTCCTGATTTTTGGGCAGACGATTTCATTGTCGGGAATGGGCGGCGATTATTTTGAGCTGTTCGCTGCCGCTGATGATAAACCTGGTATTCTGCTCGGCGATGTCGCTGGCCACGGAGTCGCCACCAGCCTTATTCTTGCTTTTGTCAGATCCGCGGTTATGCAGTTGCACAAACACAGTACGGATAGCGCAAGATTTCTTGAGCGTCTTAACCAGGTGCTTATTAACAGCAGTCGCACGGGGCAGCGCAAATCTTTTGCCTGCCAGTATCTGCGTTTCTCTGATGATAATCGCATCAGCCTCGCTAACGCGGGGTTACCATATCCGCTGGTTATTGACCATCTGAAACTTACTGCGTCGGCTTGCGCCATACCGGCAGTACCGCTTGGTTGCAGCAGCGTTTTCCAGCCTGGCAAAATCGAACTGCAGTTGCCGGTTGGGCAGAGTCTGGTCTGTTTCAGCAGCGGCTTTTGCCGGCATGGGCTTATTGAATATGATAAAATCGTCGATCTGATCAAAAACTCTGTCGATCCTGACCCGCAGCAGTTCTGTAAAAACTGCTTTGATAATTATTTTCTGCTTGCCAGTCGCAGCGAATGCAGGGATGATATAAGCCTGCTGATAATTCACAACCCAGAGGCCTCAAACCATGGAAACCAGAATAGTTGAACTCGAAAAGCGCATGGCCTATCTCGAAAAATACGTTGAAGAACTGAATGAGGTAATCGTCGATCAACAGCGGCAGTTAGATCGCTGCAACCGGGAGCTTTCTCGTCTGCAGCCCAAAACCGCACCTTCGCCAGTCGATGAAGATCGCCCCCACGACGAGAAGCCCCCGCATTACTGATGCTTATCGGCTTTCTGACTCAGTGTTATTCTATAACCCATGAGGAAGGCTGCGTCGTTGTCGACCTTTATTAAAAGCCGGTCGCCTGTTCTGGTGATGTAATCGTCAGCCGGACCGCCGCAGGTGATGATGCCGGCCATACCGACGTTGTAGTTGCTGATGAGCGACAGAGTTTTGCCTGCGG
>MFYY01000028.1:8037-8369 GCA_001787855.1 Candidatus Riflebacteria bacterium GWC2_50_8
TATCGAAATTTGCGCCTGCCCCGACCGGCCAAAATAGCCGTCTTTGTTGTATTCAAGACTGGTAATATCGAGATCGCCAATTGCCATTTCGACAAGTTCTACACAGCAGCTGGTCGGCAGGTCGATGCGCAGGTTGCCATCTACGCCTTGCTCCGTGCTGAGTTCAAATCTGTGCTGTTCTGGCAGCAATTGCAGTTGCTGCAAACGTTGATTACGATTTCTGCCAAGCAGGATAGCGCCGGGAAATTTGCCGCCAAGTCTCGGTCCGCCGCCGATAAGTGGCACCGGCTTGTTGTTTGCCAGGTCGCTGAAAGTGGTTTCTGGCGTAAAAA
>MFYY01000028.1:8376-9671 GCA_001787855.1 Candidatus Riflebacteria bacterium GWC2_50_8
TCACCAGAACCCGCCGGCAAAAACATTATTTCGAGTTCATGTATGTTGGCGACAGATTTTGCCGGATCGCCTTTTCCGACATTAGTCAGGCGAAAGCGGTCTGGTTTTATCGCGCCAAAGGTGCGCAGACAGTTGTGCAGAGTTTCGTTCTCGGCGTTGTCTGCCGACCTTACTTCAGAAAACTTGGCAATACTCGAACGGTCGGCCCATTTGTACCATTGGCGGTTCAGCGAACTGCGGGCCTCACAGAGAATATAGGCGGCGTTCGGATCGAAGGCGTCAAGATTGCTGGGGTCGGCTGCATAAACCGGGTCTTTGCGATGCTTCAGAACAATCTGAATTATATCGCGTTGCCTGAATTCCTCAGGAAACTCGAATTCCAGACTCTCTCCGGGATTCAATTTCAGGCCTTGTTTCCGGTCGAGCGTGTATCTGAGAGTGATACTGTTAATCTTGGTGAAGTCGCTTATTACGCGACAATGCGCCGCATTGCAATTGTCTGTGCCGAGATAAAATACTTCGAGGCCATGCAGCGAAGCGACAGCACGTGTCGGGTCACCTTCGCCACGGTTAAAAACCCTGATGCGGTCAGGCGCAAAGTTACCGACATACTCAGGAAGGTTGTATAAGGTGTTCTGCTTTGGCGCATTGGGCGGATAGAGCGCCGCGCGCTTTTCCGGGCCAAACTGGTCCTGCCAGACCACCCATTCGTCGGTTTGTGGATTGTGAAAAGAGACTGACAGCCAGGGACTGTCAGGATCGCGCCCGTCAGCAGCTGCGCACAGAAACGCCCTGTCTTTGCGATGCCTGATTCTGGCAAAATTTGGCAACCGGTTTCTGAATGGTTTGGGTACAATAAATTCAATGTTGTGACCGGCCGGTATCAACATGCCCATGCTGGTGCCGGTATAAAAGCTTATGCTGTCACTGTCCAACAGCGTATGCCCGGTAATAACAGCTCTTGGCTGCTGTTCTGCAGTCAGCCTGCAGGGGCAAAGACAGCAGAAAATAATCAGGACAATTATGGCCCTTATTTGCATATTGCCTCCAGATGCTGGTAAAAGTTAACGTATTCTGTAAAGAGCTTTAAAGCTGTCTTTTTATCACCTGTACGATATGCTTCGAGATAGTCCAGCCAGAGCCGATTTCTCTGTTGATCCAGATTTCGATAGTGATCGAAATAAGGCGTCATAAAAAAGCCTCTGCCGGCCTTTTCCGCCAGAACAGAAACTTTATCGGCTATTGTGCGGAGCCCTCGCTCGCTGTTCTGGAATTGTGCTCTGACCAGAAGTCGA
>MFYY01000028.1:9694-17091 GCA_001787855.1 Candidatus Riflebacteria bacterium GWC2_50_8
CCTTTGTCGTTTGATGCAGCTGCTTCGATGAAAAGTCTGGAAAAATGAATGCCGCAGTTGTATTCCCAATGCTGGCACGTGTTTGCAAGCTCATTCATATAGGAGCGACAATATGTTTCTGCGCTGCCGACTGGAACTATGACAGAGGTCAGATAATCGCGCACGGCAACTGATTCATAAACGCGTATTTCGTTGTTAACCGGATTTCCATTGAAAAAACAACGTTTAAAGACAAATCCTGATTCAAGATCGGGACTGTCATTAGTAAGCCCGTATTGGCAAAGGCTATCTTCAATTGCCGGCAGTATTCTGGCCTTAAAATCAGTTGTTGACCAGATTACTTCTGTTGTCATATCTGCAGGATGCCTGGCAGAATTCTGAAATAGATTTATAGCGAGCAGTCGCCCAGTTCCCTTTTCTTTCGGTTCAATACTGTAAGTCGGATACAGCTGTATTCTTTCGAGGTTGGCAAGTTCGGGATGAAAATACATCCGGGGGCATGGTACGTTTTGCCTGGCCTGCTTCCACTGGTCGTCGAAATAATTGATTCCAGCGCCGCTCGACAGAAAAATCAGATGGTTCTGTCCACTTCCAATATCTGTGTTGTCGATGTGCTCCCAGCTGATTTTTACGAACCCAGGCACCATGCCCATTTTGAGACGCATATCCTGTGAATAGAGGTATCTTTCGCGGGCAATCAGATTGATTACCAGATCGCGGTCTTTTTCTGTTTTATCATGCCAGTCAGATATGCTTTTGTTAAGCGTCGCCTTATGCACTGGCGGAAAGATAATATTCTCAGAAGTGCGGTCTTGAATGAATTCAACCGGCCCGTAATAGTTGTCGCGATACAGATAATAGCGATTGAGCCTGACTTGTCTGCAAATCTTGGCATTGCGACCGAACAGGCTTTTCAGTATTGCCTCAAACTCTCTTTTTGATCTTAAATATGCAGCGTCGATAGTGATTTGGAGATAGCCCAGGTCGCTGACAAAAGCATCGTTGTTTTTTTCGGCAACATTGAAGGGCACATAAAGAAATTGCCACTGTGACTCTTCATCTGATTGCCAGTCAGAAATGCAGGCTGCGCCTTTCTCATACAGTGGTTCACCGTTTTGTTTGAGCGGTGAAAAAAGAGTCTTTTTGCCTGCGAAAATCTGTGGTTGCAGCAGCTTTTCTTCAGCTTCTGACAGGCTCGAGTGAAAAAGAAAATGCTCTCCGGTGTGGCGCAGGTAGAATGTTTTTTCTACTCCCGCCAGTTCAACAAACACCGCTCTTTCGTTGCCGGTATGACTTTTTAGGTCGCTGAAGAAATCGTCTTCGAGAGGCTGCGGAAACAGTCGGTCAAGATTGAGGGCTGCGGCCAGGTTTGCCGCAAATGTCAGTAGAAAAACCAGTAGAAACCTTGTGATTGCTCTATTTCTCACGTTTTTTCTTATTGCTTGTTTTTGTCCTGGCTTTTTTGTCTTTTGCACGAGAAGAGTTTTTTTTCGATGCCGGTTTACTAAAATATTCAGCCGGAATTTCCTTTACAACGTATCCTTCTGGAGTTGGGCCGAATACTTCGATCAGATCGATTTTGAGATCGGGAAAAATGGCTGACTGCGCGCCAGACTCGCGGTCAAAAATTTCGGGTTTGCCATATAAGCCGTCTTTAAGGCGGTAGGCCATCACCAGGCAATCGGTCGGGTGCACCAGCCAGAATTCTCTAACGCCTGTTTTCTCATACAGTGCGCGCTTTCTGACGTTATCATAAGACATGGTTGCCGGCGACAGAATCTCGATGATCAGGTCTGGCGCGCCAAGGCAGCCCTTATCGTCGAGTTTGTCCGGATCGCAGATAATCGAAATGTCTGGCTGTACAACATCGAATATTTCATCATCCCTTTTCGATCTGCTCGCAAGTCGAACATCGAAAGGAGCAACATAAACTTTACATGTCTTGTTTTTGAAATGATTGGCAAATTGCCTGGTGAATTCAACCAGAAACTCCTGATGAATGCGCAGCGGCGCATTCATGGCATACGAAATGCCGTCGATTATCTCAAAGCGCTCATCCTGTGGCCATTTAAGGTAATCGGCATAAGAGAATTCTTCTTGTGAGTCTCTTTGGGTGCGTGCAACCATTTTTTACCTCCGCAAAACTATGAAAATTATAACATAGAGTAAACAACCCCGTGCCAGAAAGTGAAGGAGAAGCGGTAAATAAAAACGCAGCTGGCGGCGATTGCCGCCAGCTGCGTCGAGTTCGCTGAGCTGTCTGCTTCATCTGCGCAAATACTTTTAATCTGCGGACAAAGACGTTTAACTTAAGCTGCCGTATCAGGCATGCGCGAGATCACGATAGGTTTCGCTTGTATCTATAAGTTCGGCGTGGGTTCCGCTTGCTTCGATGCGGCCGTCTTTGAGAACTATGATGCGGTCGGCCATCATCGCGGTTGCCATGCGGTGCGTCACGATCAGGCAGGTGATTGCGCCATATTCGGCGGCAAGATCGGCCCAGAGTTTCTTTTCGTTCGCAGCATCGAGACTCGCGGTGATGTCGTCCATCAGCAGCAGTTCAGGCCGTCCGACGAGCGCGCGGGCTATCGACAAGCGCTGGCGCTGACCACCCGACAGGGTGACGCCACGCTGGCCGACAGGCTCTGTATAACCTCCCGGAAACGCCAGCACTTCCTTTTCGAACTGAGCCAGCCGCGCACATGATTGAATCAGTGCTTCTGGCTGGTTTCGCCAGAAATCGATGTTGGTTTTGATCGTTTCTGAGAAGATTACTGGTTCCTGCTGAATGTAGCCGATCTTGTCGCGAAAAGACTGCTTTTTAAGTTCTGAAAGCGCGATGCCGTTAATCATGATGCGCCCTTCGTCAGGCTTCATGACACCGGAAATCAGGTTGAGCAGAGTGGTCTTGCCTGAGCCGATCTGACCGACTACTGCCACCTTTTCGCCTTTGCGCAGCTCAAAGCTCAATTCCCTGAAAGTAAAAGGTTCTTTGTCACTTTCGAGTTTCTCGAGCGTATTGTGCTGAAAGCTGACGTTGTCAAAGCAAATACTGTCAATGCTGGCAATCTCGGTATTACCGTCGCTGTCAAGTTCCTGCCAGGCGCGGTCAGCTTCCTGCAGATCTTCGAGGCGATCGATTGAAACGCAGGCCTGGGTAAGTGTTACCAGCATCATCGGAATATCCATCAGCGGGTAGATGATCATGCCGAGATAGCTGAAGAAAGCGTAGTAAGCGCCAAGAGTCAGTTCACCACGGATAACCATGATGCCGCCAAAGATCAACACCAGAATTTCGCCAATGTAATTGAGAAATTCAAAGAAGACCATGAACATGCCCCAGAGCGTATCAACGCGGATTTCCTGACCAACGCGCTTCTGCATCAGTTTGTCGAACAGCCCGGTCTGCTCGTGCTGCGAGTTGAACGACGTGATAATCTTGATGCCTGAGTAGGCGGCTTCAAGAAAGTCATTGGTTTCTGACATGCCTTCCTGCACTTCTTTAAAGCTTTCACCAAAGCTGGTCTCGAGCCTGATAAAGATATACAGCATTACCGGCAACGGAATACAGGCGAGTAGCGCCAGTTTCCAGTTCAGAAACATCATCGTGATCAGGCAGAAGAAAATGATGCTCGCTGAATTGACCGCGCGAAAGATACCCGAGCAGCATAGCCACGACAGGCCAGGCGGCCAGGTCTTGATGTCTTCGGTCAGGCGTGTTACCAGATCGCCGGTGCGGAATTTGAGAAAGAAGCGGTGTCCTTTCGAAAGCACTTCTGCGAAAAACTTTTCACGGAAATACACTTCAAATGTCACATTCATTCTTGCCCGGAAATACGGATAAATACCCGAGAATACCGGTCCGAGACCCATCGCCAGCAACATCAGCAGCATGCGGTTGCGTTCGTTCTGGGCGTCGGCCAGCGTACTTTTTCCGGTCTGATAACTTTCGAGGCCGGTGACCAGCCCGTCAATGATGTATTTGAGAACGATAGGAAACAGCACTGCGATAATTGTCGACAGCACGGTCAGAAACAGCAGGAACATCACCATGCGCCAGTGCGTGCGGTATTCGTTCCACAGCCATTTTATGTAGTAGGTTCGGTTATTTCTTAGTTTTCTTTCTGGCTGTTTCATGCAACAGCTCCTTTTATTTCACCGTTTCCCTCAATTTCGGGAAACTCTCCGGGCAATTCGCTGCCAGTCTGAATCATGACCAGTTCGCGATAGATGCCCTGCTTCTGCATCAGGTCTTCGTGATCGCCTTCCTGCATCATCAGGCCTTTTTCGAACACCAGAATGCGGTCAGCCTTGCGGATTGTGCTGAGTCGGTGAGCAATCACAATGCAGGTGCGCCCGTTCATAAGCTTTTCCATTGAGGTCTGCAGCTCGCGCTCAGTTATTACATCTACCGACGAGGTTGCCTCGTCAAGGATCAGCAGATCCGGGTTTTTAACCATCGCACGGGTATATGACAGCAACTGGCGCTCGCCGTATGAGAGGTTGGCGCCGCGCTCAGCCAGCACGGTCTGGTAACCCTGTGGTTGTTTCATGATGAAGTCGTGCGCCCCCAGTTCTCTGGCGGCTTGAATGACGGATTCGTCATCGACGTTGGTATGAAACGCCTTGAGGTTTTCCATTATCGTGCCCGGAAACAGATAGATTTCCTGAAGAACCAGCGCAATTTTGCGGCGCCAGTCGAACAGCTTGATGCTGGCAATGTCACGGCCATCTACGGTGATACGGCCGCTGGTCGGGTCGTAAAAGCGCAGCAGCAGGTTGATGCAGGTTGTCTTGCCTGATCCGCTGGCGCCAACAATAGCAAGCTGCTGGCCCCGCGGGATTGAGAACGATGCGTTCTTCAGCACAACTTCGCTGTCATAGGCAAAGCTTACGTCTTCGAATTTTATGCATTTCTCAAGATGCAATTCTGGTGCAGCTTCGCCATTGTCGCGCACCGCCGGCTCGGTATCGAGAATATCGAACAGACGTACGCCGGCGGCCAGTGCCGTCTGCATCTGGGCCAGAATTTCAACGAGACTTTCCAGCGGTCTGAAGAACTGGCGCATCAATTCGATGAACATGACCAGGGTTCCGACGGTCATCGTGCCTTCAAATACGCGTGTGCTGCAGTAAGCAAACAGTATCATGATCGAGCCTATTTCAGTGCAGAAGCGAAAGGTCGGTGAGAACAGTGCGTATTCAATAAATGCTGCTCGACATTCGAGAGAAGCCTTGTCCTGATTGTAGGTGTGCATGTTGGCCATGATATCTGCCTCGCGACCATGTACCTTGATCAGTGGCACTCCCTGGATGTACTCGGTCAGATAACCGGTCAGCTGGCTGCCTTTTTCTCTTACCTTCGTATACAGAGACCTGATGTAATTCAGGTAGAAAAACATCAGCAGAGAGACGATCACCATTGAGATGATCGCAAAGACTCCAACTCTGAAGTCTTCGCGAAACAGCACAATTACTGTTCCGGATACCAGCAGTGCGCTGGCGAAGAGTTGCGCCGATGACTGTGTGAACAGAGATTTAAGCTGATTCGTATCTGATTCGGTGCGTGTTATCAGTTTGCCACTCTGGTTCTGGTCAAAGAAACGCATGCCCTGGCCAATAATGTGCGCGAACAGTTTGCGCTTGATGTCAGCGATCATTTCGGCACCAATTCTTGCCATGATTTTTACTCTTACATAGAGGGTTGCCGCGCCGAACATCAGGCAGATAATGAAGAAGCCGGCGAGTTTGAGCGCCATTTCAACATCTTTCTGTGGTATCGCAGTGTCGATTATCGCGCGCAGAATCATTGGCCTGATAAGATGTACGGCCGTTACCACGATCATGGTCAGCATGACGATTCCCAGCTGACCAAGATGAGGACTGAAGTAGGGTAACAGTCTTTTAAATACCGATTTTTTGTTGTTTTTACTTGTCATATAATTTTTTAATACTTGTTAAAAAGGCCGTGAGAAGCCGCGCATCAGTTTTTGTCGATCAGCCGTAACTGTTTTTACGTGAATTGTTCATAATTTTGCTCTCCCAGATGTTGTCAGTGGCGATGGCGGGATGGAGTCTGAAACGCAAGAAGCGGGCTGCCTCCATAAGGCAACCCGCTTCTGAAAACGGCTTTCAGTTACAGATCTGCTGAGCAGATGGAGGCAATAACGCAAATGTTCAGGTTCTTGTACATGTTTTCTGCCTCCTGTTTCGTAAGTTCAAAGTTGATGCTCGAATTATATTGCCCGCCCGCTCAGTTGTCAACTATCAATCTGCTGATTTTATTCCCGGCTTTTATTCACGTCTTTCAGAATCCTGCATGGCCGGTTACAAGTGACTCAAGCAATGAAAGCAGTCGCAGACAGCAATGGCGCCGCATGCGTTGGTAATGCGGCAATATCAGGGAATGTTCCCGGTGTGCGAACTCTTTTTGTTTGTTTGTCTACTATTGGAAGTGGTAATATCGCAGTTATGCAATACTTTTGCGATGGTAGTTCAGATAACTTCTATAGGTGTGACAATGGTTGGCAGCTGGTCACCAGAATGGCTACGGAAAAATTTTGAAACCCGCGCGGAGAACAAACCGGTTTACGCTTTTGCTGACCGGCTTCATGGTTCTTGTAATACCACTATGGTTTTTTAACAGCCTGCTGAAAACAGCCCTGGAAAAAGCCAGCGAATCGTCGCTGGGGTTGTTGCGCGAAGAGATTCTGCAAACAGCCGAGAATGTCAGGTTGGCAATGAAACCAGACAACTTCGTTAAAGATGTCGCGCGAGAAATCCACCGCGAGTTACTGCCTCAAGTAACCCCTGATATTATCAGAATGGTTCCTGTCACAGACTTTGGCAAGAACATTTTCGATTCAAAGCTTCCGGGAAAGCTTTTGCGTGCTTTTCGACAACGCGGGCTTGATACAGTTTTAATTCATGTTGACACTCCCGAATTTGAAGAATCCAGTCACTGGTATTCAGATGAGTTGACCAGTCAGTGCAGAGAACCAGTAAATCTTGCCCTGGATCTGACCATGACGAATTACATCGCCGCCGCAGAACTTTATTATCAGCAATACCAGAAACCATGGCCTCGTCATTACAAACTTCCGCAAAATCTTCAGAAGGCATTTCAGATCAACAGGAAGGATTACATTTTTGCCTATCTCAGCAGGTTTTCTGAAATGCTTGGTGCGCATGACAGAGTTGATGAGTTTTATACGGACTACTTCGAACAGCAGTCTATCTACCGCTATTCCTACTACTGCATGAGCCCGGTGACTCTTCATGGTGCCTATACTGTATTTGTTCCTCAGCGGTCAATAAATCCAGAAGCAATACTTAAACGCGCGGTCAGCATCATAAAACCAGGATTCTCTATTTCGTTAACCAGATCTGCAGAAGAG
>MFYY01000028.1:17238-17555 GCA_001787855.1 Candidatus Riflebacteria bacterium GWC2_50_8
CGGCATCAGCCTGCCATTCAGACCCTTGAAGCACAATATGCATTGTTCAGACTCGCATCAGCAATAGTTTTGATTTTCTATTCAGCCTGGTCTTTTCGTTTCTGGCTTTTTGGATTCAGTCTTCAGCTCTCAACCAGGCGCAAGCTGGTGATGATACTGGGTCTTATTGTCATACTGCCGATTTTTGGTGTTGGTTCTCTGACGTTTCTCGCGTTGCGCTCGGCAGAAAGGGTTCTTGAAACCCATCTGGGGCAACAGGCTTTGAACAATGTTCGTGATGTGGCGCTTCTGAACGAAGAAAACCTGCTTGGCCAGAT
>MFYY01000029.1:0-740 GCA_001787855.1 Candidatus Riflebacteria bacterium GWC2_50_8
TATATTTTTCCATTTCTTAACGATCGCGAAGAACTACTGCGCTTTAACGCGGTCAAGGCTATCAGTCGCATCAATCCACAGATGTTGTCACAATACCTGCCTAATCTGCGCAAAGACCCAGCCGCCAAGATCCGCAAGCTGGTCACTGAACTCAGCTTTAAGGTGCTGTAATGAAACTCAGTGGCCGCGAATTTCTACGTAGTATAAGCGATTTTTTCAGCCAGACCAACTATGAGATCGAAATGCTGCTGCTGCTTATATTGCCGTTCATCATGCTGGTTATCTTCATGTTTTACCTGCGCAGCCGCCGTTCCTCGGCAGCTCTTTTTGATTCTATCCCCGCCAAGGATCTTGAGTTTATCGACACGGTCAGATTACAAAAAGGGCTCGAAGAGTTCGACCGTGATTTTTTGCTCGAAATAGCTCTTACCTATGGTGTCAAGCCAGGATACATCTTCATCGATGCCGAGGCGTTCAGCAAGGCCGAACATGCATTTAAAATTAAACTGCTTGAGCAGGGCGACAGTCCCGAAAAGAATGGCAGATATCAGCACCTGCTCAAGCTCAAAAGCAAGCTTTTCAAAACGTTTTAAGCTGATTACCTTCACAGATGCCCCGTCAGAGAGAAGCCGCCTGGTGGACAACTAGCGTTATCATGGTTTTGCGTCAGCCGCAGGTGCCTGTCTGCTGTCGAGAATTATTGTCACTGGACCGTAGTTAACCTGTTCTATAAGCATGTC
>MFYY01000029.1:755-7891 GCA_001787855.1 Candidatus Riflebacteria bacterium GWC2_50_8
TTGCGCCACTCTTGCAACACCTGTTTTGATGAGCTCTGCGCAAAAACTTTCATACAGCATTCTTGCCCGTTCAGGATCTTCGGCATCGATAAAACTCGGCCGAAATCCCTTTTTGACGTCGCCATACAGCGTAAACTGAGAAACAACCAGTGCTGCAAAACCGCAATCGAGCAATGACAGGTTCATTTTGCCAGCAGCGTCGGGAAAAATGCGCAAACCGGCAACCTTGCGCACCAGCCAGGCAAGGTCTTTTTCGTTATCGCCTTTGCCAACACCGAGATAGCAGATAAGTCCTGTGTCTATCGACGAGATCAACTGGCCTTCAACGCTTAAGCTGGCCTTTTTAACCCTCTGAACAACTGCTTTCATATGCCCTCCAAAGCAAAAGCGCCCGATCAGGGCGCTTTCTGCAATACGAACGTTTAGTAGATTACTTGTTTCTGCCGAGCTTGTCGCCGGTCATTTCAAAAAGAACCGGGCTGGCGATAAAGATCGAAGAATATGTACCGATTATACAACCGATAGTGAGAGTCGTTGCAAAACCCTTGATCGAAATACCACCCAGAATCAGAAGAGCAAACAGGGCAAGGAGGGTAGTAATCGAAGTATTGAGGGTTCGGCCAAGGGTCTGGTTGATCGAACTGTCAATAACTGCCGCAAAGCTGTTGTCTTTGGTTATCTTACGGTTTTCGCGTATGCGGTCAAGAATAACAATCGAGTCGTTGACCGAGTAACCAAGCAGAGTCAGTACTGCCGCCAGAACGGTGACATCGAACTCGAGGCCAATGAGAGATACCGCGCCAAGAACGATAATAAGGTCGTGGACAAGAGCGATAATAGCACCGATAGCCGACTGAAATTCAAAACGATAAGCCAGGTAGAGCAGAATGCCTATTACAGAGAGCACGGCAGCCTGCAGGCCCTGTTTCTTCAATTCATCACCAATGGTCGGGCCAACGTTTGAAACCTCAAGAGCCTCATCAGAGAATGGTGTCATGCGTTTGAGGTCTGACAGAATGTGGTCATGAACTTCGGCATTCTGAGCGGTGTCAAGCGGAGCTGACGGGTATTGAATGATGAATTCGCGGTTCTGGCCACCAGCGACCGACTGAACAACGATCTGGTCTGAAGTAAAATAAAGCTTGCGATCTTTTTCGATCTGCTTGAAGGTATCTCTGATCTTGGTTTCGTTTGATTCATCGACAAAGCGAACGTGCAAAATGCTGCCGCCCTTGAAGTCGATCCCATAATTGAGGCCTTTAACAGCCAGCAGAAGGATCGAAATCACGATCAGCGTGATAGAAAGACCAAAAAACGTATATCTATTTTTCATGAACTGAAATGTCATTTTTTTATTACCCTTCCTTGATTATATGCTGAGTGTCCGGGCACGTTCACCGCTGTAATACAGGTCAAGGGCCAGCTTTACACAAATGATTGCGGTAAAGACGTTGGCGATCAGGCCTACTCCAAGGGTGGTGGCAAAACCGCGAATCGGTCCCGATCCAAATATGTAGAGAATCGCGACGGTAAGCAGTGTTGTTACGTTAGAGTCAATGATACAGGTAAAAGCGCGGTCAAAGCCAGCATTGATTGCCGCGCGGACTGTTTTGCCGGAGCGGAATTCTTCCTTGATGCGTTCAAAGATGATTACGTTGGCATCAACAGCAAAGCCGATGGTAAGAATAAGACCGGCGATACCAGGCAGAGTCAGTGTGCCGCCAAAGAAAACGAGAACGGCAAAGATAATCAGAGTATTAAAAAGAACTGCCATATCTGCAAGTATTCCGCAGAACTTGTAGAAAAACGCCATGAACAGCAGAACCAGCAGAGTGCCAATTATACCTGCGCTCCAACCGGCCTTTATTGATTCCTGACCAAGAGTCGGGCCAACAACCCTGCTTTCGAGAGCGATCAGACTGGCGGGGAGTGCGCCAGCACGCAGCACGATTGCCAGGTTCTGGGCTTCTTCAAGGCTGAAGCGACCGGTAATCTGGGCCATGCCACCAGTAATTCGTGACTGAATAACCGGAGCGCTGTGAACCTTGTTATCAAGCACGATAGCAAGTTGTTCGCCGATATGTGAGCCAGTTACCTGAGCAAACTTGGCAGCACCTTCGGCATTGAATTCGAGGTGTACGATGGGAGCGCCCATATCGTCAAAAGAAACTTTTGCATACTTGAGGTCGCGGCCGGTTACTTCGGGCTTGCGCACGAGCTTGAACCACATGGCCTGCTGACGGTTGGTGCCGGGCTGCATCAGAACGATTTCGCCTTCTGGGCTGATCGGTTCGAGCTGAGCGGCAGTAAGCGCCTGATCTTTAACCATGTGAAACTGCAGCATGGCAGTATTCTGAATCAGCTGCTTAACTCTTTCCGGGTCTTTAACGCCAGGCAGCTGAATTCTGATGCGATTACCATCCTGGGACTTAATGCTGGGTTCGGCAATGCCAAACATGTCAATGCGGTTTCTGATGATTTCAACTGATCTGCTGACGGCATCGGTAATGCTGTCATTTTCCTGGATCGAGTTGAGGTCAACCTGGTAAACCAGGTCGATACCGCCCTTGAGGTCGAGACCAAGGGTAATCTTCGATCTTGGAAACAGCGAAGTGACGATGAGCGGCAACTTTGAATAGAGCCTGGCTCCATTCAGAAGAGCCTGTGCTTCGTCTTTGGATTTGCCGGCTACTCTTAAAGAAACGTTGCCGTTTACATAGTCAGGATTGAAGACCCTGACTTCGGCGCCCATGTCGACAAGGGCTTTTCTTGCAGTATCAACGACGTTGTTAAGAACGTCATCGGTGCGGGCGGGATCTTTAACGCGATTAAAAATTTCGGCCATACGATCGACCTGAAACTTTATCAGGGCCGATGCCCCATCGTCACCGGCGCTGTATTCAAGCAGCCGCTGCGGGACAGCATACTGTTCTGCCGGGGAAATGGTGCCGAAGGCATTATCCCACATCTTTGTAGAAGGCAGTGTATAGAATAGCGAAAAGAGCAATACCGCTAATACTACAATGATTTTGACACTATGTTTACTCTTCATTTACAGAAACTCCCTTGCTGAGGTCGACCAAAGTAGACACGTATTATATTCAAGCATACCCGGCAAGTCAATGAATATTTGCTGACCTGCAAATTTGTAATGCAGTGATCTTACATCAAGATCAGCTGCCGCTTCAAATTTTTATTTACTATGCTGCCAGAAAAGTTTATTCTAAAAGCCTGAAAAACGGGTAAAAAAATGAAACAAAATACTCTTATCTGCCTTGTCATAACATTGCTGCTGTTTTGTGGCTTTGCCTCGTCCGCCAGGGCGCAGGGTGCTAATGAATCGCTTGTTAAAAAAGCACGCGACCACATTGCCCTGTTTCATTATGATCAGGCACTGGCACTTCTTCGTCAGGCAATCCAACAGGAACCAGACAACTGGGAGCCATTTTTCCTTGCCGGCACTGTTCTTCTGCGCCAGAAAAACCCTGTCGAAGCAGAAAGTTTTCTAGTCAAGGCCCTTCAGCTCAACCCGAAAGAACTCGACATACAAAAGGCCCTTGGTGCCATCTACATTAACCTGGCCAAGGATGCGCAGAATGCTGGCAAGCCCAACGAGATGAACGAGTATCTGCATAAGGCCTGCCGCGCCTACCCTGGCGGCACCAAAATCTGGCAGACACTTCTTGAAAACTGGTGGAGAAACAGCGAATTTGAAAAAATCAAGCAGGAAGGCGACCTGATCGTAAAAGGCAACACCATAGCCTTTGACCAGGGCGACGACAAAAGCCTGCAAAGCTCGCTTATCATAGTTGCGAAAGCCTATTTCAGAGAAAACGACCATGCCAGCGCCGAAAAATACCTGGCCGCCGCAGCCAGAATAAGACATGCCAATGATGAGCTTTTCGCCATGCGCCGAGAAATTCGCAACAAAGCCGAGGGGAATCTTCGAAAAACCGTTGACGAAGCTAACAACCACTACAAAGAAGGCAACTATGGCAAGGCTCTTGAGACTCTGCAGATTGCCAACAAAATGCCAGGGGCCAAGCCGACAGAGATTGCCGAACTGATCGAAAAGATCGAAAAAGAAGCTAGTCTCAAACAATCGCTGGCACGCATTGACGACCTGATCAGGGCAGAAAAACTTACCGAAGCGCTCGAAAAATTAAACGAAGCTATGGCTAACTTTCCTGATGACGAGGGCCTTGCCAGCAGACACAAAAAGGTTTCAGCCAGGGTTGACAAAATTCAGGCGGAGCAGGCCAAGCAGAATTTCGCCCAGATCGAAGAAAAGAAAAAACTGCAGGAGTTGAACCGACAGTTCAACAACTTCATAAAAGAAGCCCGTGAAAAAGAAAAACGCGGCAGTTTTGACATCGCCATAAGCGATTACGAAAACGCCCTTAAATTGCGGCCCGAAGACAAAGAGATCCCCCAGAAAATCGTTGAACTGAAAGAGAAGTCGACACAGGCAAAAGCTCGTCAGGACAGCTTCTCAGTCGGGTTTGCCGAGTTCGACAATCTTTTCAAGGTTGACAAGTTTGCCGAGGCTTATGAAAAGGGCAAAAGGCTTATTGCCGAGTTCGAAGAACATCGCAAAACCGTAGCACCGCCCTTCGCAGAAATCTGCCTGCGCCTTGCAAAATATGACGAAGCCAGTACAGCGCTTGTCGAAATTGAGGGCGCTGAAGAACATAAAGACATCTATAATTACGTTAAGGGCATGGTTGCCTACCAGCAGGGCGATAACAACCTGGCACTCGAGCATTTCGCCAAACTGAAATCAGGATTCAGACCCGACGTGGCCACCACCATGTTCTGGATCTACCTGTATAAATACCAGATGGGTATCTATATACTAATGCTCGCCATGCTTTTTCCGGCGATAAAAACTGGCAAAGAAATGCTCTCCACCTGGAGAAGCAATAGACTGCTCAACAAAATCGAAAAGATTAAAGAAACCGGTACATACGAAGAAAATATGGCGTTTCTTCAGGAGCGCTTCGACCGCGAAGACGTGCCGAATACCAAGCAGGTTGCGTTGATGCTCGCCGAAGCTGTGCTGCGCACCGGCAACCCGCAACGCGCTTACGAACTGGTTTCGGCCCTGCTCAAAAAGGATAACCGCAATCCAAATGCCAGGCGTATTGCCGGAGAAGCATGTCTTCTGCTCGAAGACACATCACCTACCGGGCTCGAACACATTCAGGGTCTGCTGAAAATCGACGAAACCCGCAAGGATGTCATCAACTATCTTGCTCAAACCTATATTCGTCAACAGGCTGACCACAAGATGGCCCAGGACTTCATTCTCAAGGCAATCTCGATCAATCCCAACGACAGTGATGCTGTGGTCTTTCTGGCAGACACCTATATCAGGCGCCAGTCCTATTCTCAGCAGTCACTCAAGATCATTGAACGTGCGATCAAGGCTGCTCCAGAAGTTCCGGCATATTACGAAGCTATTATCGAAAACTTTCACCGCCTCGACAACCCACAGGAAGCAGAAAAATGGCGGGAAACCGCGGCTGCAAAGTTCCCGACCGAACCAGCCTTCTCTGGCCAGCCACGCAAAAGCAGTCGCCAAAAACCAATGACTCCGGCATCACCAGACATGCCAGATTACGAGAATATTGGCAACACATCACAAGGCGGCATGCCAGATTATGAAAGCATTGGCAACACATCTCCAGGCAGCATGCCAGACTATGAAAGCATTGGCAACGACACACCAGGAGGCATGCCAGATTATGAAAACATTGGTAATGACTCTCCGGGCGGCTTCCCTGACTATGAGAATATTGGCACCACAAAAGGCGGCTTCCCCGACTATGAGAACATCGGCAATACTGCCCCGCCGCCAGACCTCACCTTTAAGCCGACGCCCAAACCAGTTGCCCCAATAAGTGGCCCGCAAAAACCCTGTCCGCACTGTAACGCCTCTAATGCCACCAGAGAATACTACTGCACGACTTGCGGCAAACCCCTTGCCGGCTGATTACAGACTGGCGCACAAAAATAATGCAACCGGCCATGGTGCTATAGTAATATACAAGAAAACATGCAAGGAGCTGGTATGAAAACCTTCATAAAAAATGCCAGGTATTTCTGGGCTGGAGGCGACTCCGAAGTAAGGGAAAACGTCTCCATACTGGTCGAAAATTCGCAGATTGTTGCCGTCGGTGATGCCGCGCAACTGGCGCCAATGGCTGCCGATGCCCGCAACATTGATGCGTCTGAGCTGATTGTGATCCCCGGCCTGGTCAATACCCACCACCATTTTTATCAGACCCTGACCCGCAATTTTCCCAAAGTTCAGGATGCCAAACTGTTCACCTGGCTGGTGCGCCTTTATCCTCTCTGGGCGCGCATCACACCCGACGATTTTGGTCTCGCTACCACGATTGCTACGCTTGAACTACTCAAAAGTGGCTGTACAACTGCTGTAGATCATTCATATCTCGTGCCCGACGGCCAGTCGAACCTTTATTATAAACAGGTCGAAGCCGCCCGCAAAACCGGCATGCGCTTTCATCTCTGCCGTGGCAGCATGTCGCGCTCCAAAAAAGATGGCGGACTGCCACCAGATTCAGTCGTACAGAACGAAGACGTGATCATGAAAGAAACCGACGAACTGGTCGGCAAGGTTCATGAAGCACAGAGAGGCGGTATGACCAGAATCATCGTTGCCCCGTGCTCACCGTTTTCGGTTACCCGCGAACTGATGATCGAAGCAAAAAAGTATGCCACCAGCAAAGGACTCAAAGCACACACTCATCTTGCTGAAACCAAAGATGAAGAGGAATTCTGCATCAAGGAGTTCGGCATGCGGCCATTCAAGCTGATGGAAGACCTCGGCTGGATGGACGAGAATTCATTTTACGCACACTGTGTTCACATGTCGCCAGAAGAAGTCGTTGCCATGGGCAAAGCCCAGGGCGGCGTCGCCCACTGCCCCACCAGCAACATGCGCCTTGCCTCTGGCATCGCGCCAATAGTTGAGATGCTTAAGGCCAATGTGCCGGTAAGTCTGGCTGTCGATGGCAGTGCCAGCAATGACTGCTCAAACATGATGCTCGAAATTCGCAACTGCATGCTGCTGCAGCGGGTATTAAAAACCGCCGACTGCATGACTGCCC
>MFYY01000030.1:0-2088 GCA_001787855.1 Candidatus Riflebacteria bacterium GWC2_50_8
TCGACAAGCTTATCGAATCACGTTCGGCCAACAAAACCATGGGCTTTGGTTCAACCCCGCTGGTCAAAAGCGAGCGCCGGGTTGGCGACCTGCTCAAGGACATAATGCCGGAAGACCTGTTGCGATTTGGCCTGATTCCTGAATTTATCGGTCGTGTGCCGGTAATGGCCACCTTCAACAATCTTCAGGTCGAAGACCTGGTCAAGATTCTCACTGACCCCAAAGATGCGTTGCTCAAGCAATACAGTCGCCTGATGCGCATGGAAGGTGTCGATCTTGAAATCACACCAAAGGCGTTGCAGGCAATTGCCCGCAAGGCAATCGACCAGAACACAGGCGCCCGCGGTCTGCGCAGAATTATTGAAGAACTGATGCTCGACCTGATGTATGATATACCATCAGACAAGAACATCGGCAAAGTGATCATTCACGAGCGCTGCGTCGATAAGAAAGAGCCTTACCAGATCATCTACAAGATCGAAAGTCAGATCGCCTGACCTGACCGTTGAATACGTAACTGACACAGGGGTTCGCTCGCGAATCCCTGTGTTTTATTTTTACTGAAAAGAGGTTTACATGAGAAATACCAGCAAGGCCGACATCGGCATATTCAGCGGCAGCGGAATGTATGAAATGCCTGCCGACAAGATCGAAAAAGTCAAAATTTCAACGCCATACGGCGCGCCCAGCGACGTGATAGATATCTGCAGCATTGGTGACAAGCGGGTGGCCTTTCTGCCCCGGCATGGCCGCAATCACAGTCTGCCGCCACACAAGATCAATTATCGTGCCAATCTCTGGGCGATGAAGGAACTCGGCGTTTCGCGAATCATCTCGCCATGCGCCGTCGGTTCGCTGCAGACTAATATCAAGCCCGGCGATTTTGTAGTAACCGATCAGTTTATCGATCGCACCAAGGGGCGCGACGACACGTTCGCTGACGGCCCTGATGTCATGCACATTTCGGCGGCCGAACCCTATTGCCCGCAGTTGCGTCAGATGGCTATCGCTGCCATTCGCGCTGAAGGAGCCAGAGTGCATGAGTCAGGCACAATTGTAGTTATCAATGGCCCGCGTTTTTCGAGCAAGGCCGAAAGCAAGTGGTTCACCAGCATGGGCTGGCACACGGTGAACATGACACAGTATCCAGAAGTCGTGCTGGCGCAGGAACTCGGCATCTGCATCGTCAATGTTGCGATGATTACCGATTACGATGCTGGTCTGGTCGGTGATGTGCCGGAAGTTACCACGAAAGAAGTGGTTAAGATGTTTCAGCACAGCATCGGTACGCTGCACAAGATTTTGATGCGCCTGGTCAAAGAAATCCCGGTTGCGCGCACCGATAAATGTCGCTGCCATCAGAAACCAGACGAGGCATATTTCTTTTAAAAACCGTTATAAATAATCGTAGGGGTTCAACATGTTGAACCCCTACGTATTTTTAAACCCGTTGATCAGTGGACCGAAATATTATTCTACGGTCGCCATCTTTTTCAGCGCCTGATAGCGTTCTTCGATCGTTTCCATCTTGAGATCATGATATGAATCGAGACTGAAATTTTCGACAGTAATCGAGCCCATGGCGCTGCCATAGAGCATGCTGCGGCGGAAACCCATTTCGCTGTAGTCGCCGTGTCGGGCAAGGCTGCCCATAAAGCCGCCGCCGAAAGAATCACCGGCACCAGTAGGATCTGTAATATCAAGACAGGGATAAGCCGGAACGAAGAAGCGAGCGTCATTGGTAGCCGTCATGGCGCCAAGTTCGCCCATCTTGACGATGATGCGCTTTGGCCCCATCTGCAAAAGCTTGTGAACGGCCGGCGCAAATTTTTTCTCTTCGGCCAGCATCAGTGCTTCCTGAAAGTTGATGAACAGAATATCAACCTTGGCAATAGCCTGTTTAAGCAGATCTCTGCTGGTATTGATCCAGAGGTTCATGGTATCAAGCGCGATGATTTTGGGCTTATTAACCTTTTCGATGACTTTCAGCTGCAGAGCCGGGTGAATGTTGCCAAGAAACACCAGTTCGGCATTTCGATATTCTTCTGGCAGATGCGGGTCGAAGGATTCAAACACATTGAGGCGGGG
>MFYY01000030.1:2105-3259 GCA_001787855.1 Candidatus Riflebacteria bacterium GWC2_50_8
TCTTTTTTGATATCAAAACCCGACAAATCGACGCCGTGCTTTTTAAGAAATTCAACATGGGCAGTTTCAAAATCCTTGCCGGCAACGCCGACCAGGCCGACATTGGTAAAATAGCTGGCAACGGTAGAAAAATACACTGCTGAGCCGCCGAGAGCTCTTTCGCGTCTTCCTTTGGGGGTCTGCAGGGAATCATAGGCAACCGAGCCCACTACGATCATCTTAACGCTCATTTATTCCTCCAGAAAGTGTAAATATTGGCTTAAGAGGCCGGCACCGGCACTGTGGCTGCGTCAGCGGGTTTAAGACGCTGACCATACAAGCCGGCGGTTTTGATTATAACATAAAACTGTATCAGCATTGCCACCTGAATTGAATAGTCGATCCAGGTGCCATAAGAATAAAATCCAAGGCCGCCGATCAGAATAATCGAAGATAATCCGTCACCGGCCCTGAATACAACGGTGTCAACGAATCCTTTACCCTGATACTTTGCCTCGCGGTCAAGCGGAATATAGACCAGCTCGCGCAGCGCCCTTCCCGTCGAATAATTGAGGGCGTATCTGACGATCATGATCCAGGAAACCACGGTCAGGCTTGGGTTGAACATCGTCAGGAAAGTGCCGGCGATTTGAATCAGGTTGAGCAGCAACAGCCCGTAGATCGGATTGGAGAGCATCATGATCAGGCGGGTAACGAAAAACTGGGCAAACAGCGAGACAATATTGATGCGACCATACATGCCGGCAATGAACTGGGTCTTGCTGTTAACATCATTGCCAATTTCGTTTTCGATCAGGCGGTTGAGCTGTTGAAAGAACATGGTGCTCGAAAAGGTGTATAAGAACATTTCGAGCGCCATGCAGATAAGGATCGGGTTTTTACAGACGGACAGAAAGCCGTCCCATGGCCGTGGCGGGTGCGCCGGCACTACCGGCTTGTTGTCTGCACCGACAACTCCTTCAGGGCGATAGTGGTTCTTGTGAATAAACTTCATGCACCATATCGATGGATAAAGCAGTATTATCGCGACAATGAAAAGATTCGATGTGCCGATACGCTGCACCAGCAGCGATGTCAGCGCGCTGCCAGCCAGGCCTCCGACCAGACCGCCATAACCGATGATCGCATAGAGGCGGCGCCCCTGCTCAACTGAG
>MFYY01000030.1:3291-10771 GCA_001787855.1 Candidatus Riflebacteria bacterium GWC2_50_8
AGATAATAAGTACTGATTATAACGACCTTCACAGCTGCAATCTCCGGACGTGGCTGAACTTCAGGAACCGACACGACTGGAGCACTTATGTAATCTGGCGCGGGAGATTCTGCCAGCGGCGCTGCAGCAGTAGATGCCGCAGCAGATAACGCAGAAGGACCTGTTCTTTCACCGCCCAGGGGAATAGCAAAGGTAAAAATAGCCCAGAACCCGACCAGGCAGAGCACAAAAAACCGGGTAATAAACGGAATAAAGATGTCACGCTTGTATTTGCCAACAATCCAGCTATAAGCAGCGTTGCCAAGAATCAGCGAGATCATCGAAAAGATATTGAGAACCGGAATGTTTTCTGAGCCAAGTTCGAGCGCAAGACTGCCACGAATCGGCTTAATCACATAATAAGAGCAGATAACGCAAAAGAAATAGGCGATCGAAACAATGGTGATACTGCTCTCACCGGCCGGGAGCCTGTTATCTGCATGCGCAGCCATATTCAGCCTTGAAAATCATGTGTTCGCCAAAGCGACCGGCTCATTATAAGTATTGGCAGCAAAATGTCAAACTTTATTGGCTGCATCGGCAAGCAGCCAGTCAACAGCCGCATTCAGGCTGGCAAATGTCGGCACAGCTTCAAAACCCGGTGCGGGTTGTGCTCTGATACAGATCGGCTTGATTCCGGTATCGAGGCCAATCTTTATGTCTTTGCTGCGATCGCCAATGACGTATGAGTGTTCTTTGTCGATGTCGAAATCCTTGAGTGCCTGCAAAATCATGCCGGGACGGGGCTTGCGACAGTTACAGTCAGAAACTCCGTTCACCGGTGGGAAATCCGGGTGATGTGGACAGGAATAAATAGCGTCAAGTGTTGCGCCGGCTGATGCAAGCAAATTCTGAAGCTTCTGATGAACCTGTGCAAGCTGTTCCCAGGTAATCAGGCCACGCGATATTCCTGACTGGTTGGTAATAAGAATCAGAAGATAGCCGGCCTTTTTCAGCCTGGCCAGTGCTTCGCCAACACCAGGAAAAAGCTCGAAATCATCCGGATTCGAAATGTAGCCCGGATCAGGGTTAAGAGTGCCATCACGGTCTAGAAAGACAGCTTTTTGCATCGTTACCTCGTTAAACGGTGTTCAACATTCTACCAGTCGTCTGTCAGATTGAGTAAATGAATCATGTCTGCCGCTGATCTCGTTCGGCTTTTGCTGTATAACGCAATCGAGCACGAGCACGAGCACGAGCACGATATCATAATAGAACTTCAGGGTCTTTTGCAATAACCATATTTTTTGACGACAGCGTCAAAGACTTTTTCGGGGGTCAGAGAATACATGCAGCTTTTGTGGCTGCAGGTTTCGCGATGACATTGCAGACAATCGACGCTGTCGCTGTATAGCACCAGATGTTTGTCGCCACGCGGATAGACAGGTTCGCGGGTTGTTGGCCCAAAAAGAGCTACAACAGGCGTGTCAACAGCCCAGGCGATGTTCATCGGACCGGTATCACAGGTTAAAAAAAGGCTTAATTGACTCAACAATGCAGCAAATTCGTCGATCCGCAGACTTTCGTGAACAAATGCCCGTTCGCGACCGGCCTTTTCGGCAAGCGCTTCAGCTGCCGCACGCTCGCCGGGCCCCCAGGTAATCAGTGCTGGTTGCCTGGTCGCTTCATACCAGAGCCTGATAAACTCACAAAAATGCTCTTCGGGCCAGGCCTTCGACTGATAGGTAGCGTGGGGGTTGATTCCAAGCAGCGGCCGGATTGCCCGGTATTGTTCAGGCAAAGCAGCCATGGCACGATCGATCAGAGCTGAAGAATAAGAGATCTGGGGCAGTTTTAGCTCACCAGTCACCCCGAAATGCTCAAAAAAATCGGCAAATAGCCGCATAAGATGTTTGTTCGGGTCAGGCGGAGTATAAGTTCGGTTATAGGCCCAGCGCCGAACCCGATAATCAAAACCGTAGCGCTGCCCGATACCAGACAAAGCTGTAACTATTGCCGTTGCCGGGTTGCTGAACAGGTCAAAAACCTTGTCGAAACGATACTTGCGAATCTGCCGCGCCAGCTCCAGCAGCTGAGCAAACCCGGCCCCCGGCGGCATCTCAACAACCCTGATCTGCAATTCTGCAGGTATTATCTGGCCAAAAGGGCGCTGGCAGAAAAATCCGATCGTTTCGCCGGGGTTCTGCTCGCGCAACATACGCAAAACCGGCAATAGATGAACTATATCGCCAAGCCCACGCAGTCGCATCACAAGGATTCCTGACATGTTATCTCCTGTTGCCCGGCAATATATCAGACCTGCCGATTATTGTCGACCCGGAGTTGATTCTGCTCTTGAATTTTGGCGGGGTTGGCAATATACTGGGTCGCAGTTACTGCATAAGTCTTCATGGGAGTTGTTGGATGCCAATCAAGAAAGAGCTTCTGGAAATTCTTGCCTGTCCGGCCTGCCGGGGCAAAATCGTGCATGACGAAGAAAAAGACGTGCTCAACTGCTGCGAATGCAAGCGATCATACCCGATACGCGACGACATTCCGGTTATGCTGGTAGAAGAGGCAACAATGCCGGATAAACCGGAAAAAGCCTGAGCAACTGTGGCACGGATACACGCAACTTTATCGACCTCTCATATGAATGGCGAAGCATTCGAATTGCTGGCCAGCTATGGTATGTTCCCAGAGCTTTATTTCAGCAGTCATTCGATCGACAACATCACCGAAAATTTTCTGGCGCGCCTCAGCGAGCTTCTTACCAGCCATAATTTTTTATCGAGCCTGCATGCCCCATTCATGGATCAGGATATCGGGTCGCCCGATGATGCTCTGCGACAGCGTTCCCTGCAACGACTGCTGCAGACTCTCTACATAGCAAGCCGGCTTGGCTCGCAACGAATAGTCGTTCACCCCGGCTATGGCGATGTCGCGAGCGAGACAGAATTTGTTAAATGGCTGCAGCACGCGACCGACCCGCTCAAGCAACTGGTCAAGCGCGCCGCAGAGCTTAATCTGCAGATCGCTTTCGAAAACATTTACGACTCGACACCTGAGCGGCTTTACCAGTTGCTGCATTGCCTTGACACCAGCAGCGCCGGAATATGCTTTGACACCGGACACTACAACCTGTTTTCTCCGCTACCCATGCAGAACTGGCTTGAGAGACTGGGCGATAGAATTCTGGTCTGCCACATCCACGACAACGATAAATCCGGCGATCAGCACCTGGCAATTGGCGA
This sequence comes from Candidatus Riflebacteria bacterium GWC2_50_8, assembly GCA_001787855.1. Taxonomy (GTDB): domain Bacteria; phylum Muiribacteriota; class Ozemobacteria; order Ozemobacterales; family Ozemobacteraceae; genus Rifleibacterium. Next base: position 6,525 of record MFYY01000030.1, read on the forward strand.
CGGCTGCCTTGATTATTCACCGCTCATTTCGTGGTATAACCAGCTGGCGCCGTCAGCAAAACCGGTCTTGACCCTGGAAGCTCTCAACCGCAAAGATGTTATTACGTCGATAACCCGCATAAACACATGGGGTATCTGAGACTTATCAAACCTTCGCCTCAAACCATTGTTTGATTTTTACTCGCCCTGTAACGTTTGTATAAAAGACGAATTTTGCGCATAAAAAAACCGGCCCGTAAGGCCGGTTTTGTCATTTGAAGAACTCTGGTTTTGCTGCTTACTTGCCTTTGATCAGAGAGTTATACAGGTCGAGGTTTGTTTTATACTCGGTGTATGCACTCTTGGCGAGAGCGGCGTTACCCTTCTGGGTGGCTTCCATATACTGCTTGTAAGCCGCCAGGTAGTTGCTGTATGCAGTCTGCGAGTCAACCGCCTTGGCGGGCGCTTTGGCGACAGGCGCAGCAGCCGCACTTGTAGTCTTAACGGTAGTGCCGCTTGTCACCGGAACAGTAGAAGTACCGGTCATTTTGGCCATAAAATCAGCAGCTTCGGCGCTTTCTTTGGCAGCAGCGGCCGGGTCGATATCGCTCTGCTTGAGCACAACAGTCTTTTTACCAAACAGCTTTGAGATGCCCATGACGGCGAGACGTGCAATTAAACCACCACCGATAACGCCGACAGCCAGCATCGGAAAGCCCATGCCGAGGCAGAGCGCACCACCGGCGATGGCACCAGCTACTGTAGCAAAATTAGCAACACTTGAGGTTGTCCAGTTGAGGACTTTCTTACCGACAATGAAACCGCCGATAGCGCCAACAGCCATACCGAGCGGACCGCCGCCAAGAGCCATACCCAGCGCGCCACCGCCGATGCCGGCAGCAACTGCCCCGACATTGACGAATATTGACTTGCCGATATCCTTAGCCTTGGCAAGAAAAGACGCATGCAGTTGCCCGGTTGGAGCTACGGCAACCCACAGCGAAAACAACATTGAGATAAGAAGCATTGTCGAGACATTTTGTCTCTGGCTGTATGTCATGGTCATCATAAATGTCCTCCTGCTAACAAAACCAGTTGAGAGTCGAATATGTATTGATTATAAGAATCTGGTGCGCAAGCCGCAAGGGCTGTACCCTCGAATTTATCTGATCGTTTTGTACATCAGAAATTCTTCGATCTCTTTAAGCCTGGCCAGATCGTCAACAGTAAGCAGATCGCGGTTAAAGCGCGAATGGACCAGTTCAATACCGTGATCTTGCAGGCTCATTGTCCAGATGCCACCAGCAAAAGCGTCTTTGCGCATTATTTCGGCGGCCTTAACCAGAGCATTGTCAATGCGTTTTACCATACTTGCCGGCACTTTACCTGGAGCGGTGCGGCTCTGATCTGAATCTACGCCAATTACCAGATAATTGCCACGACGAGAAGCCTGGATCAGTCCGAGACCACTCCGGCCAGAGGCATGATATATCAGATCGGCGCCCTGCTTTGCCATATCCAGCCCGAGATTAAATGCTTTCTCAGGCATATCGAACGCTTCGGGCGTGCTGCCGATATAGTGGGCCAGCACTGTTGCCTGCGGTTTGACAAACTTTACGCCATTTCTGAAGCCACGTTCAAAACTGGCGATTACCGGCGAATCCATGCCGCCGAGAAAGCCGACTACGTCGCTCTTGCTGGCTAATGCTGCAAAAGCCCCGGCATAAAAAGAGCCCTGCTCTTCGTCGAACAGAATAGACAAGACATTCGGCATGGTAACAACCGAATCTATAAGCACGATACGGCTTTCAGAGAATTCAGCGGCGACACGGCGCACAGCGTCATTCGCAAAAATGCCGACAGCACAGACCATATCCATATTGCGTTCACAAAAATAACGCAGAGCCGGTTCTATCCCGCTGATACTGCCTGGTTCGACAACCTCAACAACGCAGTCGCCTTCTTTGCGCAGCTGCATAATTCCCTGATAAGCGGCATCATTAAACGATTCATCGCCAAGCCCGCCTATCGAGAGCACAACGCCAACCCGCATGGTATCGGCAGAAACCGAAACAACAGCCAAAAAGGTAACGGCAAGAACCACCAGAAACAAACGCAATTTCATAATTCCTCCAGCTGATTTACCAGTCTTCTCTGTTGCCAACAAGTGGCTTGGTATCAATAATTCCAAGATTCTTAAGCACTCTTTCAAGCGCAGCGAGAACTTCAGGCGAAAATTTGCCTTTTTCCCCGCTCATTTCAGTAAAACTTTCGAGGTAAGTGCGCTCAAGCGCATATGGTCGGTAATGCGTCATGGCGTCAAAAGAATCGGCAACCGCGATAATAAGAGATCCGAAAGGAATCTCTTCAAGCTTCAGGCCGCGCGGATAACCCGAACCATCGATCGCTTCGTGGTGACTCAAAACAATCTCGGCGACCATTTCCATTCCAGGAATTTCACGAATCATTGCCGATCCGATCAGGGAATGCGCTTCGACCTTTTTGCGTTCTTCCTCGTCGAGCGGGCCGGCGAGCTCAAGCAGTTCGTCGGGCAGGCCAACTTTGCCGATATCATGTAACAGGGCTGCCATCTCAAGGTCGGCGATCTCGCGCTGCGCCAGCTTCAGTTCACAGCCGATAGCCACGCTCAGATTACGCACCCGGTCCCAGTGCCCGATGTTCTCGCGCGACTGGTTTTCGAGAATCTTCATGGTCAGGCCAAGCAGACATTCCAGCCTGACAAAATCCGCCAGCATTTTCAGCGACTCGATCGCCTTTTCCGTCAACTCCCAGTTCGCCATCTCCGGCGTAGCAGAGTTGGGAGCGCGCACACTTATCAGCCAGCCGGTTCCATTAACTGAAAAAGGCTTCCAGAAACGTCCGCCAAAACGGCTGACACCGGGCTTTACCAGATCGTCAGGGAAATCGGTTGGCGGCAGACTGCCAGCGAGATCGCGGCCGCGCCAGATGCCGCCCCACGGGAACCAGAGCTGAAGGTCGCTGCCGACCCCATCCAGGTGTTCATTGAGAAGACCCAGAGACGTATTCCAGACTCCGGCAATGCAACTGAGTTCCAGGGGTTTCATAGAATTCTCCCGTCCTTCAATGCCAGATTAAGTTTTAATACTTTTAGACATGCCAGTATAACAGATTGCTCCGACAAGGTAAAACTTCAGTAAAACGTTTATTTTTGCTTTTCTTGACAGAGTGTTTAGCCTGAGACTATACTTTGGCAAATTATCTCCAATATGGGAGCGTCTTTAAAATATGAGTACAAACTACGAAAACAGGATAGCCCTGAACCCGGCCCTTATCGTTGGCCTTGGCGGTACAGGAAAAAAGTCGCTGATCAACTTTAAGGAAACCTTTCTCAGCAGCCCACAGATCAAAAAGGCTTTCGCGCTTTCTGGCGACAAAGAACCTGCGCTCCCCGATTTTATCGATCTGATGTGTATCGACACCGATATTTTTGACGCCAGTCAGTCAGAAGAAGAGGCCAAAACCGCTGCGAAACTTACTGAAAGCGAATATCATCAGATTAACATTCAAAATGCCGGGCAGATAACCGGCAATCTTGATTCTGACACCTACAATTATCTTTACGAGTGGTTTCCGCAGAAACTCAAAAACCATATCGGCCAGATAAGCCAGGGCGCGCACCAGTTCAGGTTTACCGGCCGTTTTGGCGTCTTTGTCGATGTGCAAAAGATTTTTCAGCAGATCAAAACCAAGATGAGCCGGATCATGGCCCGCAGCAACGTCAATCAGGACGACATCATCGTTCCGTTGACCAACAAACAGGGTCAGATCCTCACTCCCGAGTTTTACATCGTTGGCTCTCTGTGCGGCGGCTCTGGCGCCGGCATGTTTCTCGATATTGCCTATCTCATGAAAATGGCTTATTACCAGCTTTCTGGCGGTCGCGGCAAGCCGAGTATCATCGCTATCATGCTTACTCCAGAAGCGTTCACCCAGATCGCCATCGACCCCAACGTCAACTCTACCGGGCGTCTCGAAGGCAACGGTTACGCTTCGCTCGTCGAAACCTTCTATTTCATGAACAAAGAGCACTTTCCGCCCAGTCGCAGCGCCAAAGATATTATCAATCAGGATCGCCGCAACAAGTTCATGGTTAACTACGGGCCGGTCGGCAAAAGCAATGACGCCACGACATTCGGAGCCGTCTGCGAAGAAACACCATTCGACCAGTGCTACCTTCTCGGCACCAGCAATCAGGATGACATTCCGACCTATTACGCCATCGCCTC
>MFYY01000030.1:10793-10990 GCA_001787855.1 Candidatus Riflebacteria bacterium GWC2_50_8
GCCACCCAGATGCGTCAGGCTCAGAACTCGATGCTCGATAACGCCTCGCAGATTCTCGGCCAGAACAGCTCAGATCTCGAAGGGAAACAGCTTAAATGTTTCAGCTCGGCAGGCTTTAAGAGCTTCTATTACCCGCTTGACGTCATCAGAGAACTCTACACCTTCAAGCTGTCAATGGATCTCACCTACTGGCTCCG
>MFYY01000031.1:0-7812 GCA_001787855.1 Candidatus Riflebacteria bacterium GWC2_50_8
TACCGCCGGAGCCGGAGTAATTGCAACTGGCTGTGGAGGAACTGCTGGAGCTGGAGTTATTGCGATAGGCTGACTGTCTGTCGGCTGAGGCAGCGGCGTTTGCGGTGGTGAAGGCTGCTGCACCTCTATATTTGGCGGGCTGACCCTGAGCGGGGCTGTGTCGTCGCCGGTTTGAAAAAAGCGGTTCAAAGCCGTTGCTGGCACCATCAGCTGTCCCTGCTCAATTTTTGGCGGAGCCGCCATGCTGATTTCTTTGCCGTCCACTATTGCTCTGGTTTCATCGACGGTCAGGCGGACGGTTTTGAGACCCTTTCTCATTACCAGAATCCGCTGCAGAGGAAACCACTGATAGGCTATTCCCTGTGATTCGGCAAAACTGCGAGCGCTGATATAGCCATTTTGAGCGTTCCCGGCCAGTCCCGCCAGCATGAAAATTGCTGTAACCATTGCCAGAAAAGGCTTTTTGTCTCGAAAAACATTCGCCAGCATTAGTATTTTCCTCCCAGTTCTCTTTCTACATCTCGCTTCGCATCTTTCTTTTGCAGAGCTTCGCGTTTGTCATACTTGGCTTTGCCTTTGACCAGAGCTATTTCGATCTTTACTTTGCCGTCTTTGAAGTATACCTGTAGCGGAACAATAGTCATGCCGCTGGTTCTAACCTTGTAGCCCCATTTGATGATTTCACTCTTGTGTGCAAGCAGGCGGCGCTTGCGTTCAGGCTCATGGTCTAGTCGGTTGGAAAAAGCATTCGAGCCGATATGCATGTCATGCAGCCAGAGTTGGCCCTCAATCTCTTCTGCATATGAGTCTTTAAGCGTAACCCGCCCTTCTCGACATGGTCGCAATTCCGAGCCAAGCAGAGCTATGCCGACCTCGAGCTTTTCGATTATAAAATAATCGTGATGAGCCTTGCGGTTGGCTGCGATGATTTTTTGTCCGTCACCTTGCTTTTTTGAATTCAATCAGGTCACCTGCTTTCACTCCTGGGCCAAATTCTCTGCGGATCAGTGCCCAGCTCGTATTTTTATAAACTTTGGTCAGCAACAGTTCGGCTGAAGGTATGTCGGGCGCTCGCCCGATTACAACGCCGGTATCCGGGTCGGCGAGCGCTGTACCGGCCTTAAATGCACGCATGCTCAAGCTGAATTCATCAGACAGACTCAACCCCTCATTCATGCCGAGATTGATTATTACCTGGCCATCAACTCTTTTGACTATTTTGCCTGCTGCCACAACATCATGGTTGCTTACGGCCTTGAACAGGCTGCGCATTCTCTCGAATTCTGTCTGCCCGGCAAATCTTGTCTGGTGGACCAGCAGCAGAGGTTGTGCAACGTAATCCATGCGGGCAGCCAGCATACGGTCGAATCCTTCAGTGAAGTGGGCGAGGCTGACATCTCGCTGACTGAGCAGATCGCGATAGAATTTTACGCTGGCCTGCTGTTCGCCTTTATCCCAGAGCAGTCTGGCAAGTTGCAGCAGATACTGATGATTGCCACCATAAAGCTCGACAGCTTTGCGTATTTCAACTTCAGCACCGTCCCAGTGCCCTTGATCAAGCAGCTGTTGTCCCTTCATAAAGGCTTCATGCGCCTTATCGGCCTGCTCGGTTGTTCTCAGCATCTGCGGGTATGACGGATACTCGTTGTTTTCGAGTGAAAGGGCGATGCGGCGGTATTTGATCAGCTGATTGAGGCGCTCGACTTCTTCCCAGTGGAAAATGGCGTCTTCCAGACGGCCCTGCTCGCGATAAAGTTTCCCCATCCAGTAGTGAGCCTTGACCAGATTAGGTTCGAGGCGCAGCGCTTCGATAAAACAGTCTTCAGCCTGGCTAAAAAAGCCCTTGCGGTAATTCTTGTAACCGTCTTCGTAAGCGGCAAGCGCTTTGTCAGGAGCAGGTTGTTCGCCCGATGTTCCGCTGAAGTTTATCGCCAGGGCAGGAAAAGTTGTCAGCAACAAGGCTAACAGTAAGACTGCCCGGCAGAATTTGCTGGCAAAAAGCATCTGATCAGTCTCCGTCAGATAAAATATGATTCATCTAACATATCGGCATCTCTGCCGGGAGGTTTGAGAAATGCTTTATCTTGCGGCGAGATACTTGATCGGATCAATATAGCGGCCGCCAGTAAGCACGGAAAAGTGCAGGTGTGGCCCGGTAGCTCGACCTGATCGACCGACGGTGCCAAGCAGAGTGCCGCGTTTGACGCGCTGGCCTTTGACGCATTTTATCTGGTTCATATGACCGAAATAAAGTGTTTTGCCGTCGCTGGTGCGAACCTTTACCAGGCGGCCAATAAGGCCGGCATGTGCTGCACATACTACTACTCCGTCAGCCGGAGAGAGAATGCTTGTGCCCTTATGAGCCTTAATGTCTATGCCGTTGTGAAAAGACCGCTTCTTGGTAACCGGGTGGCGCCGCATGCCAAAGGCCGAAGATATGGCGCCCTTGACCGGCCAGAGTTTGCTGGACGTAGTTTTTTTGCTGGTGACACTGACAATTTTGAACGTGCGAGCCGGCATCTTTGGCAGCAGAGAGACCTTGAGACAGGCTGTTTGCTCTGCTGTTGCTGCGAATAACTGCTTCATTGGTTGCCAGAAGTTGTATACGGCATCTTCGGGGGTATAAAATGAGGCGCTGAGACACAGGGCATCGCTACCAGTATGAGGCACGCTTATCTGAAGGAGGAGCAGAGCCAGAATGATCAGCAAGGCGCGACTGCGATTGGTAAATGGTTGAGTAGCTGTCATCAGGTCAGTCGTTGCCCTTACTTGTAGAACTTTTGTAGTTGGGGTTGATCAGGCCAAGAAATTCACGGTTGTCTTTAGTGTTTGAAATGCCTTTGACCAGCATTTCGACGACTTCCTGAGAACTCTTGTCTTCGAAGGCGCGACGCAGAATAATGATCTTTTTGAGATCTTCAGCGTCCATAAGCAGCTCTTCCTTGCGTGTGCCTGACATCTTAACGTCGATGCACGGGAAAATGCGCTTGTTAAACAGCTTGCGGTCGAGGTGCAGTTCCATGTTGCCGGTGCCCTTGAATTCTTCAAAGATTACTTCGTCCATCTTGGAACCGGTATCAATAAGGGCAGTGGCAATTACGGTAAGACTGCCGCCATGCTCGATCTTTCTGGCTGCCCCGAGAAAGCGCTTGGGCTTGTGCAGCGCAAACGGGTTAACACCACCGGAAAGCGTCTGGCCTGCAGAAGGCATTGAGATGTTATACGCTCTTGCCAGTCGTGTGATTGAATCAAGCAGAATTACAACATCCCGGCCAAGTTCGACATGACGCTTGGCCTTTTCGAGAAGCAGCTCTGAAACCTTGATGTGATTGGTAATGTGCTCGTCAAAAGTCGAAGCGACTACTTCGGCATCGACTGAACGCCGCATGTCAGTAACTTCTTCGGGGCGCTCGTCAATGAGCAGAATAAGCATCAATACTTCTGGATGATTGGCGGTTATCGCATTGGCAACCTGCTTGAGAAGCGTGGTTTTGCCGGCCTTCGGTGGAGCTACGATCAGGCCGCGCTGGCCTTTTCCAATCGGGCATATCAAATCGAAAACACGGGTTGAAACATCTTCGGCATCGGTTTCAAGTCTGAAACGGTCGGTCGGAAAAACCGGCACGCCATCTTCAAAACTCACGCGATTGCGCAGGCGATCAACATTTACGCCGTTAACCGCTTCAATACGCAGCAGTGCGTGATAGCTTTCATCGTCTTTGGGCAACCTGACCTGGGCAACAATGGTGTCGCCGCACATAAGGCCATAACGCTTTATCTGCGATGGAGAAACATAAACGTCATCATCATTCTGCACGTAACTTCTGGTTCTGATAAAACCATAGCCCTCGGGCATAATATCGAGAACGCCTTCAGAAAGAGCCAGCCCCTGTTCGTTAAGCTGGCCTTTAAGAATAGCTCGGATCAGATCCTGCTTCTTCATTTTCTCGGTGTTTTCAAGGTTCATCGCCTTGGCAACCGCCTTGATGTTTTTTACAGGTTCTTCGCAGAGCTGAAGATAAGTGAATGATGGGTTTTCCACAATAGCTTTCCTTTCAAGGAATAACAAAGAAATATCCGGGGTACGCCCGGTTGTTAGCGAGGTCTTTCGGGGGGCACGATCGAGCGCGAAAGCTGCATGAACAAAATGTTACCAAGGCCGATGCTCATGCTCTTGGATCTTTCCTGGTCAAGCATATCGGCAAAGATTTCTTCTGCCTGCCCACCATGGACCATGCCGGTCTTTTTTACCGTTTTGCGCATTTCTTTCAGCATCTGATGCATAAAGATAGATTCAAAGTCCGAGCAGGCCTTTTTCAGCTTGCCGAGCTCCTTTTTTTTTGCATCAGGAAGCTCTGTGATTCTTTCTTTCTGCAATGCCGGGCTGAGATAGAAATTGCTCATTTATCAGATTCCAAGTTGAGATTTAATTTTGCTGAAGTGCTGGTTGTTTGGACTGATCTTGATAGCTTTATCCATGGCTTCACGAGCCTCAGAAAATCTGCCGAGAGCGTGCAGGGTCTCGGCAAGAGAACAGAACGCATCAGCATCGCTGTAGAGCATGCCAAAGCTGTAATGATAATCTACATCTTCTGTGTCGTATTCAACAGCCTTTTCGAGATGTTTGAGAGCCTCTGGCAGGTTGCCCATGAAAAAATACGAGCGGCCGATATAGTAATGGCCTTCGGCAAAACGCTTTTTAACGTTGACCAGCTCGTTGTAGCGGTCGATAACCTTTTTGAAAAGCCTGGTTGCGTTGTCGGTCTGACCAAGCATCTGGTAGGCACAGGCAAGGGTGAAGCTCGACATTATGTCGTCGGGGCTTGCGCTTATTGCTTTGTTAAGATGAGAAATAGCGTCTTCAAGCTCACCGCGCATCATAAGTATGCGGCCAATGTGCCCGTAAATTTCGGTATGCGAAGGCTTAAGCTCTAATGCCTTGCGAAGATATTCCAGGGCTTCGTCGTGTTGGCCAAGGTGCGCAAGCGAGCAGCCGAGATCAAAGTTTGAGTTCTGGTTGGTCGGGTCAAGCTCGAGTGAGCGACTATATGAGGCAGCGGCTTCTTTGACCATGCCTTTTTTCATGTAGTAATCGCCCAGTTTGTTGTGGGCCTGTGCGAATTCGGAGTCTATGGATATTGCTTTTCTGATCTCGTCGATGGCCTGGTCAATTTTGCCACACATCGAAAACGATATGGAGCGGTCCAGGTGCTGATTAGCACGATCCCTGTCCTCTATTGAAATTGGTGCAACCATAATTGTTGGGAACCTCACATGGGGAAATCTTGTCTGTTACGAAAAAATCAAGACGTTGCAAAGTTAATACCATACCCTGATGCAAAATAGCAAGAAAATCACAAAAAAACTTAAAAATATGCTTCGCTTACATTATTTTAAGCTCGCCGTGCAGGGCACCGGCTGCGTTAACTGCCTGAAATATTGCAATTAGATCTTTGGGGGTAGTGCCGATTGCGTTAAGCGCAGCAACCAGATCATCCACTGTCGTTTCACCCTGAACTGCGACCATGCTGCCCTGAATCTGGTTCTTTTTGGCCGCTGCATTGCCAGCGTTCTGATTTTGATTCTGGTTGTCAATTTCGATTTTGATGCCGTTATGTGCAATCACAACTTTGCTGATGCGCACGCTGTTGCCGATGATGACAGTTCCGGTGCGCTCATTGATAACTACCCGGTTTGGTTCATCAATCGACATTGGCAGGTTCTCAATATTGGCGGCAAAACTTACCGGGTCGTCTGACATGCTTGATGGAACCCTGACTTCAATGTGCCCTGGATTCACGATAGTTGCCCAGCCGATGCCATAGCGGCGATCGACAGCTTCTTTAACCTTGCGGGTCAGGATGGTGTCTTTTTCCTGCAGCAGGATGCTGAATTTGCCGCTGCGGGCGAACCTGTCATCAACTCCTCGCTCCATTATTGCACCGTTTGGCACATAGCCTACGGTCAGATGATTCTTCTGCGCGCCTTTCGCTCCCGCTCCGCCAGCAGTGCCTGACTCAAAACCGCCAATTGATACTTTGCCCTGCGCTACCGCATAGACCTGCCCGTCGCCGCCCTTTAAAAGGGTTGGCAGCAGAACGCCGCCCTGCAGGCTTTTGGCGTCGCCGATTGAACTTATTGTTATGTCAAACGGTTCCCCGGCTCTTCCGTAAGACGGCAACATGCCGGTAACTATTACTGCTGCAACGTTTTTGCTTTGTATCTGGCCGGTAGTTAACTCCATGCCCATGTTCTGCAGCATGCCGCGCGTCATTTCGATGCTCATTTCACTTTTGTCCCCGGTGCCGTCAAGGCCGGTTACCAGACCATAACCAAGTACCTGATACTCGCGATTCCCGCTCAGACGGGAAATATCTTTCAGTCTTACCTGCGCTTGCGCAAATAATGAGCTTTGCGCGCCTGCGGCAAGCACTAGAATGCTGGCAATTGCAAAAACCAGAATAGACTTGTTGTGCTTTGATCTGTTAGCTTCCATGCGTGTTCTTCCTGCTTTTTTATTGCCCGGCAAATCAGGCTCCAGTAATTATATCGGCATTTCGCGACTCATTTCTTAGTCTCCATTTTGCAATAACAGCAAAGTCGATTCGGCTGACCGTCTTTTCCAGATATAAATTCCATTCTATGCGACAACAGGTTGCGAGGGGTTTATCCAGGCAGCAATTTTCGGTTAAAAGAGCAGAAGCCTCGATAGCCGAGGATTTTTGAGAGGTTTGAGCAGGCCTCGCAGAGTGGATTCTGCGACTTCTCCAAGAATAAGAATTGCTTGACAGTCTTGCCTCGGGTTGGCACAGTTTCACTCCTCGCCGAGAATTGCTGTTGTCTATGTTGAAGATTTGCAGACAGACTTTGTAATATTTTGCAATACAGAAAGTTGCTTTTCGTAAAAAATGACAATTAATTTATAGTTTCTGAAACTTTTTTGAGTTTAGTGAAGTATATTGTACGGGATAGAGGAAAAATACCGGAGGTCAATATGAGCAGATTTACGCGGAAATTTGTGTCAATCCTGATTTTGTTCGCTTTTCTACTGCAGCCATTCACGCCGTTGGTGGTTGGTGCCGAGGGAACCGAGAATCAGAAAGCTCAAATCGATAAAGCCGTCGCCGATTATCAGAAGACCTATGATGAAATCATGGCAATTGATGAATGCGAGCTTGGCAGTGTCTCAAAATGGGTTATTGGTGCCATAGATAAAGTAAAAGAAGCTTGGAACAAGGCTAAGGATTTTGTCTCAGGAGTTTGGAACAGTCGTCCAACCTGGTTGGGTGGCGACAGTGACGAAGAAAAGGCTGCCAAGGCAGCTGCCAAAGAAGCCGAAGCGGCAAAACTCGAAAAAGAGAAGGACGAACTAGAGGGATATCTGCCGCAAATAGAAAAAGCCAACGCGGATATCAAGAAAATCAAGGCAGATGCCCAGAAAACCATGGATCTGCTCAAGAGTGGCGCATTTGCCGAGGCCTCCAAGACCGATCCATCAAAAGTTTACAGCAGCATGGATGAGAATGCCAGCGCACTGGGCATCTATCAGGAGGCACTCAAAGAAGCCGGCGGCACCCTTCTTGTCGCCGCCGACGGTCTTACCACTGCAACCACAATTCTCAGCAGCGTTTCGCTGGTATGCACTCTTATCTCCGCCGGTTTTCCGCCAGCAGCGCCGATCACCGGACCAATAGCAGCCATCACCAAAGGTGCTGCAACTGCCACCGGTATTGCCGCGTCGGTTCTCAAGGCCGCTGGTAATACTCTGGTAATCGCTGGCGAAAAAGCGATCACCGGCGATAAAGAATTCCT
>MFYY01000031.1:7831-8006 GCA_001787855.1 Candidatus Riflebacteria bacterium GWC2_50_8
ATCAGCCGTGTCGTTGGCAAGGGAGTCAGCAGTTTCGCTGGCGATTATGCCAAAGTTTTAGTCAATGATATTGATGACGTGGCTGGCCAGAAAATCGTCTCGACGGTTGTTAAGAAGGTTGTTGGCGACACAATCGCTCCGGTAAAGAAAGAAGTTATTGGCGCGACCAAAGATC
>MFYY01000031.1:8018-12341 GCA_001787855.1 Candidatus Riflebacteria bacterium GWC2_50_8
TGCCCGAAGATATTCAATTGCCTGCCGCTCAGAATCAACCTGGTCTGAGCTGGTAACTGATTTTTGGTTTTTCCCCACGCTGCGGCCAGCGCTCAGGTCATTCTAACAGCGTCTGGCATGGCCTGGGGGGCTCTTTTAAATGTTGCAGCTTAAAGGAACATCTATAGACAGATCTCCGTCGGCCCTGCCGGGTCGACGGGGTTTTGTGCTTTTTCTGGTTTGCGTGCTGGCGCTGGTCATGATGGTGATGATCATCGGTCTCAGCACCCAGAAGAGCGGCGCTGTTACCCAGCTTACCAGAACCATCGAACAGGAAAGAGCCGTGACATTGGCTCAGGCCGGAATTAACGAGATGCTGGCCTGGGTTAAGGCTGGCGTTAACGATCAGAACAGCTCAATTGGCGCCAGAATTCACCAGTATTGGAAATCCCGGCCGACAGTGGCCGGTCCGCAAGTGATTTTTCGCACCTCTTTCAGCCCCGTTCAACTGAAAATGACGAATCAGCTCGTCGAAGAAACTCTTGGCAACCGTGCCGATGTTTCCGGGCAGCTCAGTCTGGTCATTTCCCAGCGCATAAACGGTGCCCGGCCGTCATTTATCGGTCATGTCGAACTGATCGGCAAGGCAAAATACCGGGATTTTGCGGCCGAGACATGTGTGAAAGAGCGCCGGGAACTAAAAATCGTCGATCTCTCTGATCCTTTTGTCGATAAATACGCGCTGTTCGTTAAAAGCTTCTGTCGCTCGCTCAATAACCCTAAAAAGCGCATTATAATACAGGGGATAACTCCTGATGATCCGACCAGATATTCGTTTGCCTATTTTGGTAATCGATCTTATCCATCATGCCCTGAATTCCCGCAGGGGAGCAAGAGTGCGAACTCTCCGCCGGTAATACTCGATCTTGATTTCAAAGAAGATAATCACCTGCTCGGTGCTTTCTACAGGCCGGCTCCTTTTCAGATGAAAAACCCGCAGCATGTGCAGGCCAGCACCGGCAACCTGTTTTTTGCCAACCCGCCGGTCAGTTTTGCCAGCATCAAGGGCTCATTCTCGGTTTCAAATGATTTTCATAAGACGCCTGAACTGGTTAACATCTATCAGAAGGGAATTGTGGAACCAAGCCGGCCATATATCGATCAGGAAGGCACGCTCGGCTACGTTGTCTGCAAGGATTTCCAGAGATCTGGCGGCAATCCGGCCGCATCAGAAGTCTTTCAGTCGCTGGTGAGCATGCTGATGAACAACTGGAAATACCAGTATGGTTACACTGATTACACGAGCATATTCGGCAGCAGTAATTCGTTTGCTCATGAACAGCCGTTTTCAGGGATTCTAGGCTATTTTGAAGACATTGATGCGTCCAATAAAATGCGAACATTTGGTGGCAAGATGCCGTTATTGTTCGGTGAAAACCGCGATACTCCGGTATATGTCGAGGGCCCGGTTTTTCTGAGATTTTTCAAGATCGCTTTTGTCGATCAGGTTGAGGTCAATTTTACTCTCGCCGGTGATACTCTCGAAGTGCCTTTTCCGACCATACCAATGAATTATGAAAAAAATGCCGAGACTTTCAGCGGCAAGACACTCAATCCGCCTGTTGATTCGCGCACCGACAAACTGATGTCGATGCCAGTAGAGCACTTTTCGATCAACAATTTCTTTTTTGGCGCCGGCACCACACCGGCAAAGACGCCAACAGCTGTAAAGGGCGGCGTCGAAGGTTATGATGTTTTTCCCGTTTTCGACGAGACGCTCAGAACAGTTTCGCACTTCTACCAGACCGCAGATGAGTTTATCAGCGATCGTGTTAAGACCATCGACGGCCAGAAAACTCTCGACCTTGACGGTATATCGCTGATCATGGGCAAAAGTGCTCAGGCCCTTGACCTGAGTGCGGTGAAAAAATACCGTGGCAAGGGTAGAATTGTTGTGGGCGAGGGCAACTGTCATATCGGTGATATTGGGCCGGTCAGTGCCGCTGATGATGCGCTCAGCATCTATCTGATGGCTGGCAGGTATGTGGTTAAATCTGATTCCAGCACTGCCACAATCTATGCCTCGCTGGTGGCAACGACTTGTTTCAGTGACAATTCTCAGGCTTCTGTCAGTTCCGAGGGTGGTATCGAGTTTGAGGGCAAGAGTGTAAATATTCTTGGCAATCTGATAGTAGACAATCTCTTTGAAATGCGCGGCTTGCCTGATGATGGCCACCTGAAAATTGTTCATGATCCCAGACTGTATTTTCCAGAATACCCGGTCAGAGTAAGTGTCGGGAAAACCAGATCGCTTATGGCAGTGGATTACAATGCTCAATAATAAAGAACTGCAGAAAATTTTTATCAAGGTAACGCTGGCCTCATTTGCGCTTACTCTGGTGATCGCCGCTCCATATATCACGAAACGTCTTTCACGTGGTGATAACAAAAATGTTGCGCCGCGCGCTGTAACACGTTCTGTAGACAAGCAGAAACCGGCGATTGCTGCTGATGGAAACGACACTTTTGCTTTGTTGAACGTCGGAAAAGCTTCTGAAAAACAGGTGAAACCAGGCTTTGGCAACCTGCCGAGCGAACTGTTTCCCAGCAACCGGGCCTTCGCTCTGGATTTTCACAAACTACCGCTTGATTACATGGTTCCGCAGCAGCCTGAAATAACAAGAACCGCCATTGCTAGAATCAGGGAGCTGCAGATAGCTGATCTGGCAGCCCTTGAAGCACAACGGGCCATGGCTAGAAATTATGAAAAGCCGCCAGCCGAAGAAGGGAGCCCGTGATGAACAAAATGTCCATGCCCGGTTGGCCCGCTCAAAAAACTGCCCGTCGGCGCGGTTTTTCGTTTATCGAAATTATTGTGGCAACTGGTGTGAGTCTGGTTTTTTTCGGCGGCCTTATCTATTTTGCTTCTACAACAAGAGCCGAAACCAGTAAGGCGGTGAATTATCTGCGCGCACTGCAGATTGCTCAGGAAACCATCGAGCTGGTGCAGTCAATGCCTTTTGCTGAAGCCATGCAGAGTGGTGTGCAGATTTTCGAAGGCTCACTTATCGACCCACAGACCGGCAAATCGGTGAGCATTCCTTTTCACAACTCATCTGGCTGGCAGCCGCAGACTAAGACCTATCCAGAACAATACAACAACGCCTGGTTTTATCGAAAGATTCGCATCGATCCTTTGCCGGCAGGTATCTCCAATGCCAGATTTATGCGTAAAATCTCGGTAGACGTCTATTGGAACGAGAGTAAAACCCCGGAGCGAATTGAGTCTATTGGCGATGAGCCTGACCGAATGCGCAAACTCTCGCTCGCTACGCTTATTTTTGACGAAAGCGAGACATACTGATGCTCAGAAGTCGCGCAGGCAGACGCCCCGGTTTTACTCTGGTTGAAGCTGTAGTTGGTATTGCTCTGGCAACAGCGCTGCTCGTTACTTCCTATAAAGTCTTTACCTATATTAGCAAGCAGCGTAGCCGGGGTGCTGTTGACCTTCAGGAACTGCAGGGCGCCCGCTATGCCATCAACTTTCTGCGCCGCGATTTTCGCTCGGCAACACCATATATCGAGGATGGAGCGACTCTCGTTCAACAAAAGAAAGCTCTGCGTATGCCGGTTGTTGAAGCGAATTCTTTTACTATCGGTAATAAAGCTGTGCCAATCGTCGTCGGCGATAAGGAAATTCATTTTTACAAGCACCTCTACAATACCCCTGATACAGCTGTTGAAGCATTAACCGAGCAGGTCAATTATCGTATTTATAGTTACCGGGAACATAACGAAGACAAACAGTGTCTGATGCGCTCTGTCGCCGGCCAGAACACCATGTTCAAAGATATCAAAGACGCCAGATTTGAGTTATATGCGCATCCTCTGGCCCCAGAAGTCCCGATGCTGTTGGTAACCTTGCGAATCGACGCCGACGAGAAGAAAGAAAGAACCGGTGGTCGCGAATTTTTTGAGCTTACCACCACGATTTCAAGCGCCATCACCAGTCAGGCTATCAACAATCCATACTGGCACATAAGTCAGGATTGACTAGAGATTCTCAGGTATGAAGTTGTTGTTTAGCTACCCTGTTGATCGAGTCCTGATTTTTATCTGACTTTTATGTAACACGTAGTGCTCTTTTTCCGTCACGGACTCGGAAGAAGTATTTTGCCATACTTGTGTTCTTAATGATGTTTCCTCTCTCACTTTTCCATAGCAAAATTTAATGGTTGAGGTTTATAAGCAATAATGACTGGTTTGTTTCGTAAGCGCTCAATAAACCGCTTCTTATAATTTATTGCCGGTTATGGCATTTTGCCTGCGTCAATCTTCAACAAG
>MFYY01000031.1:12474-19087 GCA_001787855.1 Candidatus Riflebacteria bacterium GWC2_50_8
TACCGCGGAACCCTTGATGAAACAGGTCGAAAAGGGCTGTACCGGTTTGTATTTCAATATTTCAGATCGGGCCCGAATCGAAATTGCCAGGGATTTCGACCGTGAAACCTTTTCTCAGATACTTTCAGTTCTGGCCTGCGTATGATTTTTAGCGGCAATGTCAAAGTTTACATTGCTCTTGGTGACGTCGATATGCGCAAGGCCATCAATGGCCTGTCAGCCATGGTGAGCGGCGTTATGCGGCTCGACGTTTTCGCCGGGCACCTTTTCGCTTTCAGCAACCGCCGACGCAGCATGATCAAAATCCTGTATTGGGATAAAAACGGTTTCTGCCTTTGGCAGAAGCGGCTTGAAAAGGGTCGTTTTCGTTGGCCGACAAGCAGAGAAGAGGTATTGCAGGTTGGGCAACGCGAACTGGCCTGGTTGCTTGAAGGCCTTGAAATCAATCAGGCATCTGCGCATAAGCAACTCACCGTTTCTCATGCTTATTAAATGAATTTTTCGAGCCAAAAAATCATCTGAAACCTGCGGAAAATGCTGTACTTTGAACTGCTGCGATGGTATAATAATCCCCATGACACCGGCTCTTGATCAATATTTAAATGAAGATCCCGTCCTGAAAAGGATGGTTGATCAGGAGCTTAAGGAAAAAGACCAGCAGATTACACTTCTGAACGAAGAACTGAATTATCTTAAATCGCTGATCTTTGGCCGCAAAACTGAGAAAACCCCGCAACCAGACAACAGCATCCAGCCTCTGCTGCCATTTCCTCAGGAAGATGCGGCTCCGGTTCCAGCGCCAGAGCAAGCCAAAGCCATCGAGATCAAAGCCCATTCAAGAAAGCGTGGTCGAAAGCCATTACCAGATGACCTGCCTGTCGAGGAAGTCATTGTTGATATTCCCGAAGCCGATAAAACCTGTGCATGTGGCTGCCAGAAAGCCAGAATCGGCGAAGAGACTGCCGATAAACTTGAATTTACCCCGGCCAGGGCTCATATAACAAGAATCATAAGACCTAAGTATGCCTGCAGAAACTGCGAAGGCACAGAATCTGATGAACCTGCCGTTTCCATAGCGCCGGTTCCTGAGCAGATCATTCCCAAAAGCTTTGCCACAGCAAGTCTTCTTGCTTATATCATCACTTCGAAATTCGTTGACGCACTCCCTTTTCATCGCCTCAGCGGCATGTTCAGCCGTCAGAAGATAGAAATCAGCCGGGGCAGATGCATCTGGCTTGCTGGGCGCATGTGCGCCGTAAATTTTTCGATTCAATAAAAGCCGCCGGCGAAGGCGCAGAACCTGGCATAGCCCACGAAGCTGTTGCCATCATCAACAGTCTGTATAAAATCGAAAAAGACGCCCGTGTGAACGGGTTGAAACCCGATGCAATACAGAAAATACGCGATCAGCAGGCAAAACCAATTCTTGAAAGTTTCAAAGCGAAACTTGAAACATGGAAGAAAACTGTGGTTCCCAAGAGTCTGACCGGCAAAGCCGTTGCCTATGCACTCAATTTATGGGACAGGCTGATAGTCTATCTCGAAAACGGAGAACTGCAGATCGACAACAACAGCGCCGAAAACGCCATCAGGCCTTTCGCTGTCGGCAGGAAGAACTGGTTGTTCGCCGATACCGTGGACGGCGCAATGGCATCAGCAGTTTTATACAGCATAATCGAAACAGCCAAGGCAAATGGTCTTGAGCCATATTGGTATCTGCGGTTTCTTCTGGAAAAGGCCCCTGGCTTAAAATCAAAAGAAGATTTCAGAAGCCTGATTCCGCAAAATATCGACCGACAGCTGATAATGAAAATGCAACAGAGTCACATAAATTCGGAGGGCACGCCTTCCTGATTTTTCAAGAGGCGTTTAAATTCGCGCTTACGTAATAAATGTTTACCGGTCAAGGAGCATTCCAGACACGAAGCAGCTGACAACCATCTCAGCAGCGCAATTAGACCAGAAGAAGCTGAAAAGTTCAGCCAAAGCGAACCGGATTCAAAACCGTCTTTCAAATAAAAGACGAGCATTTCGCGCTTACTGTACACCCAGTCACTTTTTCTTTTGCGATTTCTTTGTTTGTTCTTCTCGCGCCTGTGACAACAGATCTTTAACAAGACTTGCCCGCTTCAGCGCCTGCTTGTAAAAGTTTTCATGCGGACCGATCATAAAAACGGTCACTTTAAAATCTTTAACTATGTAAACATAGGCAGCTCGATACTGGCCACTGCTTTTCAATGAAAATTCAAGCGAGCGAATTCCCTGTAGACAACCAGTCAGTGGATGCCCTCTTTCTGGATTGGTTTTTAAGATCCGCAAATGCTCAACGACTTCTTCAGAGACCTTCCATAAGGCCTTCAAATCTCGTTCAGCCGCTTTAGTTAGCTCGACAACAACTTCTGATTTCATTTTCGGCTTCTGTTGCTTTTCTTCATCTTCTGTTCGAAATCTTCGAGAGTAATTGTTTTACCTGCTTTGCTTTCTTCCAAAGCTTGTCTGGCCAGAATATCAAACGGATTTTCGGCCTTTGCCAGCCTTAGAACATCATTCTTGTCGGTTTCGATAAAAAAAACGTCACCGGTCTCAATATGCAACTGTGTCCTGAGATCTTGTGGCAACGACAGTCTGCCTTTGTTATCAACCTTGGCAGTCATGGTTCCCTTCATTGGCCTACCTCCTCAGTGGGATAATCCTACTACAATAGTAATCAATCATCTGAAATAATGCAATGTTTGTGAAATGCAAAACTTCCGAGCCTGGCTACCAGCTGCCTGTTCTGATATGGCACTGGCCAGACTTCGCTGCCGGTGAGCGCCTGGGATTTTGCCACTTACCTGGGAACCTGTTCCGCTGCAAGGACATAATTATCCTGTACAACTATTTTCGGCAATTGGTTTGTTATAACCAGTTTTCCGGGTTTAACCACGGATTTCCCAGAGTTAAGAGCAGGAGTATCTTTTAACTGTCATGCAGGTCTGGCGAAAATTTTCTGCATGCTGCTTGCCGGGGAGGTCGGGTAGTGGCTTTGCAACCCGGCCGAAAGGAGAGAGAATCTTCGCAGGGATGGTCTTTTGAAAGAGGCTCATACTAAAAGAGGCATGTTCTATATCTAAACTGATTGAAAAAGGAATTATAATGAATAAAATGTTGAAGTGTTTATTGGGTTTTTCTGTGGCTGTTGTCATTTGTCTTGCCGGCGCTCCGGCTTTTGCATCGGCAAGCGACGATTTGATTGTCGAGAGATTCGAGAATACTTATGTTTTCAGGACTTTTCTCAGTGATGAGGATATAAGCACTGAAGCCAAAGATGGGGTTGTTACCCTTACTGGAACTGTGGCCGTTGATTCACAGCGTGTTCTGGCGCAGGAAACCGCAGGCAACATTCCTGGAGTGACCAGCGTTGACAACAAACTGGTTACTGTTGCTGAAGTTGCGGCTGATAAGGCCGATTACTGGATCGGAAAAAAGGTAAAGCTGAACCTCTATTTTCATCGCCATGTCAATGGCGGCAAAACATCGGTTTCTGTCAGAGATGGAATCGTTACACTCAGAGGTAAAGCTGCAACCGCTGCTCAGAAGGATTTGACCACTGAGTATGCCAAGGATGTTGACGGGGTGAAGGATGTGACAAACTTGATGACTCTGTCAGCAGCTCCCAAGGTTGAAGAAAGAACACCGAGTGAAAAGATCGATGACGCATCAGTCGTAGCTCAGGTAAGAACTGCTTTGCGGACTCATCGATCAACCAGCGCTCTTGACACCAAAGTGCTGGCACGTGAGGGCGAGGTCACTATCACCGGAATTGCCAAGAACGAGACCGAAAAAGCTCTTGTTACCAAACTTGCAACAGATATTCATGGCGTCACGACGGTTAAAAACGAAATGACGATACAGGAACCCCAGGCAAAGTAAGAAGCGAATCTAGTCTCCAGCTGGCCCGTCATTAGTGCCAGCTGGGGACTTTTTATTTCAGCCAAAGCGAACTTGTGAAAATCGCTAACTTCTGACCAGACTATATTGTCAGCTGTTGAGGCGCTTTATTACTTCTTCGCGGCCGAGAACGTCGAGAATGCCGACAAGTTCGGGGCCGTGGCAGGAACCGGTGATCCTGGCGCGGATCGCCATGAACAGGTCTTTGCCCTTGGCTTCAGCAGTTTTGCCGGCGGCCTTGATCGCGGCGTTATAGCCGTCTTTAACCCACTCGCAGGTTGTGAATTCTTTGGCCAGTGCAGCAAATAGCACCTTTGATTTTTCGGTGCTGACCAAGGCAATAGACTCTTCGTCTTCGGGCTGACTGGCACGCAAAATCGATTCGGCAACCGGCACCGCATCAAGCAAAGTGTTCATCTTGATCTGAATAAGCTCAACCAGCTTGCGCAAAACCTCTGGATTATCGAGGCGCGCGTCGTCAGGCATAGCCTTTTTAAGAAACGGCAGCACCAGTGGCAACAGCTGATCAACGGTAAGAGCACGCAAGTGCTGGCCGTTCATCCAGATCAGCTTGTTATGGTCAAAAACGCCGGGCGACTTGCTGATGCGCTCGAGCGAAAAACATTCGGTCAGTTCGGCGACATTGTAGATCTCACGATCAGTTCCATCGTTCCAGCCGAGAAGCGCGAGAAAGTTGATCATCGCTTCGCGCAGAAAACCGTCTTCGGCATACTGACCGACCGCTGTAGCGCCATGGCGCTTTGACAGCTTCGATTTATCTTCGCCAAGAATCAGTGAAGCATGTGCGAAAATCGGCGGCTTGATGCCGAGTGCTTCATACAGAATCAGCTGGCGATGCGTGTTGGTAAGATGTTCTTCGGCCCTGACAACATGGGTTATCTCCATATCGGCGTCATCAACGACGACGCAGAAATTATAAACCGGCATGCCGCTTGAGCGCAGAACGATAAAGTCGCCGAGCGTTTCGGATTTCCATTCAACCCGGCCACGCACGAGATCTTCAAGTACATAATCTTTTTCGGGCACGCGAACGCGCACGACATAAGTCTCACCGGCAGCGATGCGCCGCTCGACTTCTTCTTTTGCAAGACTGCGGCAGGTTCCATCGTAATGCAGCGAACGATGCTCTTCTTCGGCCTTCTGGCGCTTGGCTTCGAGTTCTTCTTCTTTACAGAAACATGGATAGGCAGCGCCGTTATCGAGCAGACGGCGCGCGTACTTCTGATAAATTTCGAGGCGCTGCGACTGATAATACGGGCCGTGCGGGCCTCCGACTTCGGGACCTTCATCCCAGGTCATGCCGAGCCATTTCATGTCGCGCAGCAGGCCGTCAACCGACTCCTGGGTTGAGCGCTCGACATCGGTATCTTCGATGCGCAGCACGAAAGTGCCGCCGGTCTTACGGGCATAAAGCCAGTTAAAAAGAGCCGTACGGGCTCCGCCGACGTGAAGATAACCGGTTGGAGAAGGCGCAAAGCGCACACGAACCTGCTGTGACATGATTAAATGATGTTGCTCCCCATGAAAATCTGCTCGTTACCATTTGACAGGGCATGGCCGCAGCGACCAAAAGCCGCTACCGCAATTCTACCTTCGCCGCGCACAATGGCAACCTTGAAACCGCCACCCAGGCCCGGGTTGATGGTGTAAAGCTGACTGAAAATATCCCTTACCGCATTGCTGACCGAGAATTTCTCACGCGAATCTTCTTTGATAACCGAACGTGCGATAGCCGCAACGATAGTTGCTTCGCGCAGCTTGATCGGCAGCTTTTCGGCAGTGGCACCGACCTGGGTGATCGCGGCGCGATAGCCCTTGTTGTTTACCTTCTGCAGCCAGTATTCTTCCTGTTCGGAATCTTTGGTCATCGACAGGTAGATTACCGCGCTCTCAGGCGTAAGCAGCTGATCTTCGCGATCTTCAACGAGGTCTTTAACAATATCTTTATAGGTGACGACACCGACGAGCTCGTCGTTGTTATCGACGACCGGCAAGGCTTCGAGTTCGCTGGCCGACAGCATGGCAGCCGCTTCGCGCACCGACATATTGCAATTGACCCGGCGGAACTTGGTTTCCATCACCGCAGTAACTTTCTCTTCGATATCGACATCAGAAATAGTCGCGAGATGCGACGGCGTCATGATGCCGACCAGGCGCTTTTCGGCGTCAGTTACCAGCACGCATTCGGGCTGTCTGAGAATCACCAGCTCGCGCAAGCCAAACACGGTCTGGCTCGCATCGATGATAACCGGGTTGCGGTCCATTATCTCTTTTACACGTATACCCATTTACTTCTCCTCTGCAAAAAGGGCTGTCATTTCTGGTTACCTATGCGGCAAAAAATCATTCTACCGGCGCCGGTCTGCAAAATGTTGCTGACCGTGGTTTTAACCGTCTCGCCCACATGGTCGCCGCCATCCTCTATTACTACCATGGTGCCATCTGATAAGAACCCAACGCCTTGACACGGCTCCTTACCCTTTTTTACAACTTTAACTTCGATATCCTCACCGCTGACAAAAATCGGCTTGAGGGCATTCACCAGATCATTAACGTTCAGAACTGTGATGCGATCGAGCTCCGCAACCTTCTTGAGGTTGTAGTCCTGAGTGATCATAATCGCTTTTAGTTCGGAAGCAAGCTTGACCAGCTTGGCATCTAC
>MFYY01000032.1:0-6614 GCA_001787855.1 Candidatus Riflebacteria bacterium GWC2_50_8
GCGATTTTGCCCCCGGTGCTTTCAGGCGCAATCTGATAACTCAGGGGATCGAGCTTAACGAACTGCTCGGCAAGAAGTTTCGGGTTGGGGAAGTGGTTCTTTACGCCTGGGAGCTCTGCCAGCCATGCCGATACCTGCAGGAAATGCTTGCAGCAGATCTGCTGACCGGAATGCTCGACCGGGGCGGTCTGCGTGCCGAAATTCTGCAAGGTGGCATTATAAAGCCCGGCATGCCAATAATAGTTCTCGAGCAGGAGAACGAGTGATGCAACGCAAATGCGCCTGGTGTGGCAAAAGTCTCGAGTCCGACCATAATGCCAATAAGCCTGAGCGACTGATCAGTCATGGAATCTGCTTCGATTGTGCCAGAAAAATGTTTGAAACGATGTCTGAGCCAATGCAGGAATTTCTGGACAGATTTCCGGGGCCTGTTCTGGTCATGGATCCAGATGAAAACGTATTGGCCGCAAACCGTAAAGCGATCGAGATCTCTGCTGTAGCACCTGAGCAGATTCGTGGAATGAAATGTGGCAACGTTTTGAAGTGTCAACAGGCAGAAAAGCCTGAAGGCTGCAGTCGTAGCGATAAATGCCGGCGCTGTATCATGCTTCAGGCAATGCGCTACTCGCATGCAACAGGTCTCCCCAGGGAGCGAATCCCTGCCAGTCCTGAATTTGAATGGCTTGGCGGCAAGCGAACAGTAATTTATGTTTCCAGCGAAAAAATCGGTGATCTTGTCATTTTAACCCTCGAAGAGTCGGCTACCGAAGATTAACTGAGTAAATTGAAAGATTGAGAATACTTCATGCAGAACTATATTGAGTTTGTAACGACCTGGCCGGTGCTTTCGGCCATGATGCAGTTCGCCGTTCTTGGCACTCTTGGCGATGTTATCGCTAAATGGATTATTGAAGGCCGCATCAGCAAGCCTTTTGGGTTGGCCACACTGCTGGCGAAAATGCTTGAATGGGCTATACTGGCTGTTCTTATTAAATACGCCTTTACCGGCTTTGCCGGTTTTGTCGATTCACTGGTACAACACAAGATGTTGCCCGAGCTTGGCGGATGGGGCAGGGCAATCGCTATTTCGGTGGCGACCAATCTTCAGTTCGGGCCGTTTCTGGTGCTCATGCATCGCCTGCTCGACAATCTCATCGCGCGCAAAAGCAACTGGGCCAACATTGACAAGGGCTTCATGTCGCTGCTCTGGTTCTGGATTCCAGCGCACAGTGTAACCTTTTCCCTGCCAAAGCCTTACCAGATCGGCCTGGCCGCACTCTGGTCAGTGGCACTCGGTGTAATTCTCGGCTTCTATAACCGCAAGCCCGCCGATAAAATTTCTTAATAAGACGATTGACGAACTTAAAGTCAAAAAGCGCTTCGACAGAGATTTTTATCTGTCGAAGCGCTCTTAATTTCTAAACGAGCTTATTCGCGGCTGTTTGTGATCTTGTTTTCGGTATAGCTGATGCCTAGAAGGCGATTTTCTTCGGTCGGCTGCATGCTGTAGAATACAATGCTGACACGCGGAGCAATCAGCTCATTGCCGACCAGGTGCTTTTTGTAAGCAGAAACTTTACTGTCTTTCAGTTCGTTCCAGAGAATTTCAGCGTTTTTGTTCTGAACAGTTTCGACCGCTTTGCGGATGTTATCGAACTTGCGAGTGAAGGTGGTGTTGATTTCACCGTCGTAGCCGTTTTTGTCGCGCAGGCTGCTGTAGCTGAAGCTGACGGTAATGTCGCGCAGATAATCGCCTTCATAGGGGCCCTGGGTCAAAAATTTCGAAATTTCGGTGCGGTTGCCGGCAAAAAATATGGTCGAGGTGATGCGTTTGAAAAACATGGCGCCGGCCTTAACCGTGTGCACATAAAGCACTTCACCGTTGGGCCAGGTCTTGATCAAACGTTCGATCGTCGTAATTTCCCGTTCAATCATCGCCTGATCTTTGCCGCGCACAACCATATAACCATATGTTGCCGCCTGCACAACCGATACCAGGCCAGCAAAAAACATTACCAATGCGAGTGTTTTAAACCATTTATGCATGTTAAAGCCTCCTAAAATAATTACCCTGTATTGTAATGAAAATTCCGACAAACAGCAATGCCCCACTCAAACCGGCTTTATCACAAGCTTAAATGCGTGTCCCAGGCGAAAATGTATTTCCACCAGTTGGCGAGCTTGCCCTCGAACTCGCCGGAATGATGCGGAAAGCGCGTAAACCACCAAAGATGGTGCAGGCGCATATCATCGTTGCCCCACTCGTCGGCATTGACCTGCTTGCGCAGCCCGTTCAGCGCCGGAAAATTCAGCGCCCAGTCATCGCAGGTCGACTCGACATAAGTCGGGTTGCCCCAGTCGTAATCGCGCTGTGAATTTGGCGCGAAATGCACGTTGCCACAACCGGCCTGACCGGGATGCGTTTTGTCGTATCTGGTAAAGCGCGCCCAGGCGTTGTCTGGACCGGCATCGCGAAACACGTGCGCCAATATCGATTCAGCGCGATGCCCGAGATCTTCGAGCATGCAGTCAACATCTCTTTCATAATTGAAGCCATAAACCACGAATGATCGCGAGCAGGCAAAGTCCTCAATGACCGGACCGTTACACCAGATAGCGCCTTCTCCGGCCATGCGGGTTTCATAGCAACCCATGCCTGGGAAACCAAACATCCAGACCTCGTCGATCAGACCGCTTTCGATTTTTTCTCTGACTCCATGCTTTTCCAGAATCGCCGCGTAATCGCATTTACCGGGAAACTCTCTTTTGCCCTCCCAGGCGTGCTTGTATGTTTCCCCGTCAAAAGGTGTGACATTATCGAGAAAAGGCGGCCAGTCATGGTCGACTATCGTCTCGGCGACCTCAAACTGCACCTGACCATGCGTCGCGGTCAATATGTCATCGATAAATTTTTGCGCCAGCTGTGATGAATCGTTCCAGCGGTAATGTGCCACCAGCGTCTCGCCAGAAGCCTTGTTCATCAAGGGATCGACAACAAGCACCAGCGCACGTGGCCGCACCGACCAGTCATCAGCCGCCCAGGCAGCGGGCAACACAAGACTCATGACAATTACCGCCAGAATGAACAGATATTTAAACATTTTCGCCTCTTTCCCTTATTTACTTATGACAAACGAGCTGAAGAAGTCGGTCAGCCACTTTTCGCCGGTAACACGCGCATCAGTGGCGACGTTAACCTGGTAGTAGCGGCTGTTTTCGACCGTATAATAGTTTACAAAAATTCCCGCGGCATCTTCGACCATCAGCCACTCGCGGTCAGCGAAGGTAACCGGCACCGGTTCCTTGAGGTTGAGCATGGCGTAAACCTTTTTGTCGGCAGGAATGCGCTCAGCCAGCAGCGTTTCACGAGTGGCGCCGGCAACTTCGAATACCTTCACGGTTACCATCCAGGTGTCGTTCAGCGGGTTCTCCTTAATGAAGTAGCCGACGCCGATGTTCGGCCAGACCACCTTGTCGACCTTGGTAAAATGTGCGGGCATGACAAAGCTCAGGTGACCCTCTTTAGAGGTAACCACCTGGCCGCGGGTCTCCTGCTGGTATTCGTTGTCGCCTATCGGCTTGAGCGCCTGACCGGTATAGGCCGCCAGGTAGGCGGTAAACAGTGATATGCGGTTAACCATGCCTTTTTCGTCATAGAAGAATTCGAGCGCGGCGTGGTTGTCGAATTTAACTCCGCCCCAGTCGCGGGTCACCGTCTTGAAAAAATAAGTATCACGGCTTTTGTCGGCTGAAATATCGTCGGGAGTGCGGTAGATGCGCCTGACCTTCGAACGCGGCGAGGCAATGCCGATACCGCGGCTGGTTTCGACCCTGAACTGGCTGCGCGACATAAATTCAAAGCGACCGACTTCGGCTGGGCCCATGAAACCGCTCTCGACCAGTATGCCGTTTGCTTTTTCCAGCATCGGTTGCGTGCTGTTATCAGCCTTGGCGATCAGGTATCTTCCGCTTTGTGAAAGCTCATCGCCAAGGCGCAGCCAGTGATCGGCAATGAAGATACCGGCTTCTTCAGGCACTATAACAATCGGCACCTTTTCCGGAAATACGATTGGCGCAGCGCTGGCGTTCTGATCCGGGCTGTAGCTCACGATTGTGCCAGCCATTTCCAGCAGTTTCGCAGGGTCCTCACGCGATAGGGCAGCAGTCGGCAGGGTAGCTTCCATCATCTCGAAGTCGGGCAGGGGATCTTTCAGCCTGGCCTTTGCATCCTGCAGATATGTTGCAACCTCAGGCGGCGTCGGCCGGTCGTAGGTCACCGTTGCCTGCATGATGAAATCGTTGTTCCACAAGCTGTAATCGAGCCAGCCGCAGCCCTGGTCTGCCCATCCGGTTCCCCATGAGTTATAGATCCTGATTGCGTTTTTCGAATCGTCGTAGCCGACCGCAACCAGGTCGTGTGTGCTCAGAATTTCAGTGCTTTTGATTTTGCGCAGGATCGGATTTTTTTTGCTGAGATCGAGAATTTCCTGATATATCGGAATCGTCAGCGCTACAGGCTCACCTGATGCAAGCATCGCTTTGAGAATATAAAGATCGTTAGTCTGCAGCCGGCGATAGGTGAGGGCACGGAACGCCAGCGCGAACTTCTTGAGTTCTTCTGAGGGCAGCGTGAAATCATCTGGCGTGTAAGGAAAAAGCGACAGCGGCACGGCACCCTCATCCACCATGAATTTCATCGCCTCGGAGTCTCTGACATAGTTGCCGTCTGCATCTCGTTCATATAGAAGATTGAACAAAAACGTTGGACTGAAAAGATGGTTAGGTCCGTATTCCCAGCCATGTTCGAGGCGCTCATGATAACTTTTGATCGCGTAGGCATTGGTCCAGGCCATGCAGCTCTGGTCAGTCTGCCGCTGGATCGGCGGAAACTCAGCGCTCAGGTCTACCGCTTTCGGCAGCTTCAGTGCTGGTTTGCCAGAGAGGGTAGTGAAGCTGCGCACCATCTTGACCTGCTGAATTTGCAGGTATTCCTCAGGCGACATCTTTTGTGCACCGGTGAGCCTGCTCAGTTCATCACGCCTGATCTGCGCCTGTGCACCGGTAAGGCTGGCAAAAACAAGTATTATAAGCAATAAAGCCACACAAATGCTGCGCCGTTTCATGTAAACCTCCCGTGCTGCTCTGCTCTAATCGACCATCACCTGCTGTCGCACTGTTTCTTGCCAACAGCCATTGTGCTCAGCCAATTATACTACTGCCCAACAAAATCAACACAGCATATTTGTCTCGCTATATTGATGCATTATGCATATGTTTAGATTAATAGACATACGAGAGGCAAACATTATGACCAGAAATATTACTGTACCCTTTTCATCTCAAAGGCGTGCTTTTTGGAAGGCGCTCGTCGCATTATTCTGCTTTTCACTGCTCGCAGCCGCCATGCTGTCTGGCGAAGAACAGCAGACCATGGGCATTAAAGAGCAGTTCGAGAAGAAGATTTCTGAACTGGCAGGTATGCCGGTTGCGGTCAAAGACTATAAAATCAGTTATGCAACCGTTAAACTGACCGGTGTCAAAATCGGCGACCCCGCGCGGCCCGAATTGCCCTCGGCTCAAATTAAAGAGCTGTCTGCTACCTGCGATTTTATGAGTCTTCTCGGCGGCAATCTGGTCATGAAAGAAGTAAATATAAAGTCATTAAAGGCGACTGTCAGTCTTGATGCCGATGGAAAGCTCGTGCTGG
Source organism: Candidatus Riflebacteria bacterium GWC2_50_8 (assembly GCA_001787855.1). Classification (GTDB taxonomy): domain Bacteria; phylum Muiribacteriota; class Ozemobacteria; order Ozemobacterales; family Ozemobacteraceae; genus Rifleibacterium. Next base: position 5,708 of record MFYY01000032.1, read on the forward strand.
GCGATATAAAAAAGCCGGTCTCGTCTGGTCTTAAATCTGGCATCGAAGATCTTCCCTTTGACAAGATTATTGGCAGCAAGTTTGAGCTGCGGGTAACTTCACAAAAATCTAATAAAACAGTGCTGTTACAGTTGCCCTCGCTAACGGCCACCAGATCTGATTCAGGCAAAGAATTAGCCGTCGATTTCATCGGCAACGCTTCTCTGGTCGGCGATAAGCACGCTACAGCAACCTCGATGCTGCCGATAAAGGTCAGCATAAAAGCGCAGGAACTCAGGCCGCCGCAAGCTTCAGGTGCGGTAACAATTGACTCGTCGTCGGCCGAAAACCTCTTTGAAATCATCAAGGCACTCATGCCAGACCGCATCGACGGTCTGCGCCTGACCGGAGGCAAAACTGGTGCAGAACTCAAATTTGCCATAGCCGCTGCCGCGCCCCTTCAGTTCTCGTTTACAGCTGGCATGCAGAATATAGATTCTGTTGTCTACAACGCAAGCCCTGAAATAAAGCAAGTTTCAGCCACTATGTCGGTGACCGGAAAAATATCTGACGGCCTGGTTTCAGCCGACATCGCGATTGCCGATGCCTCACTCTCTATTCCTGATAAAAAAGTAGAATTGCATAAACTTTCAGCAAAGTTGAAGGCTGAAAGCGCTGCGAAGAAGTTTTCCCTGACCGGATCGGCTTTTGTCCCGCGCTTCGATATCGCGGTGCCTGTATCGTCGACAAATCGCAGTTCATACGTATTTCCGTTTCTCGATGTCAATGCCAGTTTCAGCTATGCCGGCAATGATTTTACCATCACCAGTGCGCAAGCAAAGCTTTTCGGCGGCATTCTCGACGGCAGTGGCAAGGTTTTTCCGGGCAAACACCCAGTTCAGCTGCAGATTAACGCCAGAGGCAGCGG
>MFYY01000032.1:6674-7851 GCA_001787855.1 Candidatus Riflebacteria bacterium GWC2_50_8
AGTGGGAGGAACTTTAAAAGCAGACGGCGATATCGAAACCCTCGCTTCATGGAACGGCAACGGCAGTCTGCTCATGCAAAACGGCAGATACAATACGCCACCAGTCGTGACACCTTTTCTTTCGCTGGTCAACCTCAAAGAATTTTCGTCGGGCGACATAACCGAAGCGAGAGGGACTTTCCTTCTCCGCCAGGGAATCATGACAACCAACGACCTGAATTTTCTCAGTTCAGCCGGCAGAGCCGAATACCGCGGCGATGTCGGCCTCGACACCAGCCTGAAAGGCAACATCACAATCAGGTTCGCCCCGGCAGCTGTCGCTAAAAGCCAAGTTCTGCGGCAGATTTCTCTCGACGGCAAAACCGCCAACATACCGAGCCGCGTCGAAGGTACCCTGCTGGCACCGTCTTTTCCCGGCTTTAATGCTGGAAAATTACTTGAGCTTGGCCTACAGCGCCAGGGCCAGAAAATACTGCAGGATATCCTGAATCCCCGCAGCAAAGAGCCAGCCAGCACCGAAACTGCCCCCGCCACCAAAAAGACCGACCCCACCAAAGAACTGCTCAAAGGCCTCGGCAACCTCTTCAAACGCAAGCGCTAGAGTTTATTTCAAAACCTCAATAATTACTGAACATAGAACCAGAGGCCGCTTTGCTCGTGAAGAGCCTGGATAATCGAGTGTCGGAAGGGATTTGAAATAACCTCTATTCCTTTGTCAATGTTGGTAGTTCAGAAGAAAATAAAGCATGTTTATGTGCTCGATTCCGTCGTTGTCTGGCAACTGAAGTTTGTACCAAGCATAGTCATTTAATTCGATTATAAAAGAATTAAATTGCATTTTGTGCAAATAGTTCTTCTATAAACGAATTACTTGAGCGATTTGTGGGTGCCATTTCTCAGCGGAATGTAAATCAATCTATTGCTTTCAGAAGGGTTGAAACGACAACATTGCATTACCGACAACTACTACAGCAAGGCAGACTGCCCTGCTGCCACCAGCAGGCGGGTGATACCCTGAACTCTCTGATATTGCTTGCTGGAGATGCCGGGATGCGTTACAATTCGGCATCATGAAAATATTTGAAGTTCCCGTAAAAGATCTTAAGCCGCTGCTCGGAGCGGCCTCGCCGGTGCCAGATAAAAATCTCGTGCGCAGCATCAAAGAACGCGGCGTTCT
>MFYY01000033.1:0-696 GCA_001787855.1 Candidatus Riflebacteria bacterium GWC2_50_8
ATAAACAAAGACATTCTTTTATTTTAAAAACCAATTACAGAACAAATTTTTCCATAAATTACACTAACAAATTAAACTGACTGGTGCTAAAGGGAAACAATAGTCTTTTGCGATTATTTCAAAAGAATGATCTAAACTTCGAGAAATTATTCATAACCCAGCGCGACGATTTGGTAAAATTCGCCACTCGTTTTGTGTTTGAACCGGCGGTTGCCGAAGATATTGTACAGGGAGTTTTTGTTTATCTTTTGGAAAACGCTGAAAAAATTGATTTTAAAAAATCTGTCGAAACCTATTTGTTTGGTGCAGTAAAAAATGCCTGTTTAAATCATTTACGTGATTTAAAGATAAAGGACAAACATCAGTTGTTATATATTGAAGCTATTTTAAAATTATCGGAAGAAAACATCAGTTTTGAAGAAGAAATAATCAACGAAATTGCTGCAATAATTAAAACACTTCCTCCCCGAATGTATGAAATCATATACAGAAAGTATTTTCTGGAAATGTCGGTTAAAGAAATTGCAAACGATTTATCAATCAGTGAAAATACTGTTAAGGTTCAACTTTTTAAAGGAAGGGATGCAATCCGGCAATTATTAAATTCGGTGTCCAACTAAAAAAAAATCACTTTTTTTCTATTTCCAGGTAAACCTTTTCCCCCTTCATGTTCCTTACTATTACTTAAGATTAAAA
>MFYY01000033.1:705-988 GCA_001787855.1 Candidatus Riflebacteria bacterium GWC2_50_8
TTTTATTGATTACAGTATTATCTGGAAGTTCATTCATTCAAATCTTGATGAAGAAGAGAAAAATGAACTGGATCGTTGGCTTGAGGCAGATACCGGGCACAGAGCTTACTTTGAAAAAGCAGTTCAGGACGCTAAAAACAAAACAATAATCGAATCAACATCTGTCAACAAAAATCCTAAGATTGTTCGGCCCTTTATTTCTGGAAGAAAATCATTCAGTCAAAAAACAATTTACATTGGAAAGGTTGCAGCAATAGTTTTGCTGATTGTGAGTGCAGGTTAC
>MFYY01000033.1:1022-1498 GCA_001787855.1 Candidatus Riflebacteria bacterium GWC2_50_8
AACTCAATTTATCAGAAATCAGTTTTGACCCGGGGATACAGAAAGCTACTCTTGTACTGAACGATGGAGAACAATTGGACCTTGAAGCAGAAAAAGATACATTGTTACTCCAGAAAGAGACCGAAATCAGGAACTCAGGTTCAAAACTTCAGTATCAGACATTATCAAAAAACAAACAGTTTCCTGACGAAGAGGCGATTCAATACAATACATTGCTTGTACCAAGAGGTGGTGAATATACCCTGGTTCTTTCAGACGAAACAAAGGTTCATCTCAATTCTGAATCGATTCTGAAATTTCCTGTTAATTTCACTGGCGATGTAAGGGAAGTACATTTAAAAGGAGAAGCCTATTTTGAAGTAAAAACCGATCCCTCCCGCCCGTTTATTGTGAACACAGGTTCCGTGATTACAAAAGTTTTTGGGACCAGTTTTAACGTCAACTCATATCCTGAAAAAGATTTGATTACAACGACC
>MFYY01000033.1:1559-6959 GCA_001787855.1 Candidatus Riflebacteria bacterium GWC2_50_8
TACCCCGGCAGATTTTGCCGCCGACATGGCCGACAAACTCAACAGCAGCCTGATCGGCGCCTGGAAAACCGCTAACGCTTCACAGCTGGTATTCGCGGTTAACCAGCTCGCCATGCAACTGCTCAACGCCATGGAAGAAACTTCCAAAAGCTTTGCCCTGCGCAATCAGGCTTCTTTTGGCAAAGGCACCAATTACTGGGATCTCTATAAGGTCGCCGAAGCTTTTTACCGCGAGTATTCCGAGCTAAACGGCGCCAGCAACCGCGCGGTTATCAAGCAGATGGGCAAAGAACTCATGGATGCAGTAGAGGCTGCCAGAGTTACCCGCCGCGGCACCATCAGCATCACCTGGCCCGAAAAGGCCGACTATCAGAAATATCGCAAATTCTACAAAGCTCTCGACATGTCACGCGACAGCAAATGGGACGAAATGCTCGACCAGCGTCAGCTAGGTATAAAGTAACTGTCAGATTAACAGTCAGCGCAGATCTCACATCGATCTGCGCTGACTCTAAAGTTTAATAAGCTCTTAAAGACTTTGCGAGAGGTGCCGTATGAATTTGATGCCCGCCTTCAGAACACATAAAAACCGTCTTTGCATAAGCCTGATACTCTGCCTGGCCATGCTGGTCACGCCTTTTGTCAGCGCTGCCGAAATGCGGCCGACAGAAAAAATACGCGTAAAATTTTCTGAAGCAGTTGAGAAGAGCATTGTCCGCACGGCGACAGCGCTCGACAAAACGGTTCGCAAACTGGCCGAGGCACTGGACAAAACCGACAACCTGACGGTTAAAATTCACAGTTCCTTTTACGATTCGAGAATCAGGCGCTACTTCGTCTCCTTCAGCGGCGATGCTACATTTCAAGGCAGACTGCCCTGGCGCCTCGATAACGACAGCTATTTTATAACTACCGACAGCGAAGTTTCAATAGACCTGCATGTGTCAGACATCAAGCAGAGCCGCACCGGCACGAAATTTGCCTATGAATGCTCGGCAGTCGTTTCACTCGACCGGCTTGCCTACGAGATGCTTAAGAAAATTCCGCATCTGGCCGCCTCTGGCGCCATGTCTCCAGTATTTGACCTGTTTACTGAATTTTTGTCAAAACTGAACATTGGCATACTGTCCAAGGCCATATCTGAGACTTTCCGAAGTTTTTCTGCGGTAGCCTTTACCAGACTGGTCAACGATATGATCAAGGCTTCAGGTCAGAACAAGGGCCTGGCTAACATTTTCCGCGAGGCCATGCAAGATGGTTCAATTCTCACCTTTCTCGCCCTGCAAATTGTCCGCTGCGCATCGGTAAGTCTGGTAAGTGTTGCTGGAGCATCACTTGGCGCAACTGTCGGCTCAATTATCGCACCCGGCGTCGGCAGCGTCATCGGTGGCTATATGGGCAGCCAGATTCTTACTGTCGCCGCGAAAATAGTGGTCTACCAGTTGACGGCGAAAATGCCGCTAAAACGCAATATCAGGCGCATGATCGTCGCGCACCAGATACTGGTCAAGAATCCCGGCGACGATGTCGCACGCAGCTCTTACCAGGATGCCCAGAACAAGATAGAAAAAAATATTGGCAGCGAGCTTGGCAACGAAAAGTTCAGCCTCTTCGAGTTATTTCTCAAAGAAACCGACAAAATGTCTGCCAGCGAACGCCAGGCAATGGTTCCTGTGCTGAAAATCATGCAGACTCTGCTTTTGAACAAGGTAGTTAACGACGGCGACTGGTACTACGCCCGCAAATATCATGTGCTCAGACAACATGTTGAGAGCTGGGGTCTGCAGTCTCAAATCGTCTTTACTGTTGAACCTCCCGCTAACAGGTAGGCAGAGCTCAATATTGCCCTAACTGATGCTATTGGCGCTCATCCAGACCATTGACCAGGAATGGCGAGTCTGGATCGTGGCGAGTTCTGATTTCGGAAGGAGTCAGACGCTGGCGGGCTGCGTAGCAGTAGCGGCATCCGTGCAGGCAGGTCGAGTAGGCGCCAATATCGACGCTTTTGACACAACCGCACAAGGGGCGCTGCCCCTTGTCTCTTGTTAATTTAAGATCGCGGCCGCATATTCTGTTGATCAGGCGATCGTCGATACAGCGGCCATGCGCAATGCCAAACTCTTCGAGATGTTCTTTTTCGGCGCAGGTCTCAAGAATTAGATTGTGCGCTCCGGCAACCGTGGCAAACTCTTTCACAAGATGTCTGATTGTTGCGCTATCTGCGGGCAGAATCTGAATTCCGTTAAGATTGCGGGTAATAAAATTATAATGATCGTAAAAGCTGATCACACAACGCTCCGTAAACCCTGACAGCTGTGAACAAAGCCATTCAAAATGCTCAATGTGATACGACAAATCGTGCTGAGCAGTTATAAGGATCGGATCGTAGCGCCAGACGACTCTTTCATTACCAACCTGTTCCGCCAATGCTCTGAATGTGTCTACTAAGACAGCCTTTTCTGGCAAACCCGGCTCAAGCTCTTTTCCGTATGGTGTCAGCGTAAACTGAAAGTAGAATTTGTAATCACGCAGCCGATCGAGCTGTGGTATGAATGGCGCCGGGTTTTTGCTCCAGAAAACAAAGCAGTCGACAGCCTCAGGTGTCAGATCGACTCTGCGCACCTGTGCAGGGTTCATCGGGTTGCGCGTCATCGCAAAACCGGCCGCGAGTCGGTTAAAGAACCACTCCTGGTAAAAAGCCGGAATATCAGTTCGCCGACTGGCACTTACAATCATCTTTTCCTACGAGTTAATCATTATCCTGGGTGATGATTCTGCGGGCTTCTTCAGCGTTAATATCGGCGTTCAGAAAAAGTGCGTAAAATTTCTGTGTCTCTTTGATTATGTCGATTGCATAGTCGTTCGGATAAAGAATATGCGCAAGCCACTTGAGCCCAAGAATGCGCATAAAACAGGGAGGACGGTCGAACCAGTTAAAAGGCGCGTTCGGAATAGAGTAAACCCGGCGGTCACGCACTGCCCTGATTGACGCCCAGGCGGGGTCGCGAAGTATGTTCTGCGTAAAGGCGCGGTTCCAGGCTATTATAACATCCGGGTTATAGGCAGTCAGCTGGTCGAACGAAATCTTTTCCATTCCTTTGTGCTCTGTCATGTGCCCTCGATGAACGTTGACATCGCCAACCAACTTAAGCAGATGCGCGTGCAGAGAATCATCATATTCGGTGGCCAGCCCGTCATCACATTCAGCATAATAAACGCCAGGCCTGAAACGCTCGGTAACTTTCTGAACTACTGCCGTAACCTCGTTCAGCGTTTTCTGGCAAAAGTCAGCCAGCTGCGCCGCACGGTCTTCCTTTCCCAGCAGCTTGCCAAGAAAGGTGTAAGCGGCAGGATAATCCGTCACATCGCCGAGATTGCCGACAATTACATACACGAATGGAATCTTGAGCGAATTCAGCACGTCTTCTGACTTTTTATGATAAGGCTGTTCTTTACCTGCCCAGACAACCACAACGTCAGGCTTAACCTTTGCCAGCGCGTCGACCTCGGTAATTTTTTCGATTACCGGCAGGTTGTGCAGGTTCGGGTGAAGAAACTTTTTGTCGCAGTCTCTAGGCGGCAAAGGCGTTGCAACCAGCATTTCCGGAGCGAGCGAGCTCAGCATGGTGTAGCCATACAGCGAACCGGCAAAAACCCTCTCGATAACTTCCGGCACTATAACCTTGCGACCGGTCATGTCAACAACCTCACGACCCGCCTTAACTGCTTTTGCGCATGCTTCCACTTTTTATCTCTCCCACAGTTAATATTAACTACTCACTGATACCATTGAGTCATTTCTCATATTTGATGTAAAAAGTCTAACAGGTTCCGAAATTCATATCCAGATTTTATTGTTATTGATTTTCTTAAATAAGGGTTGCCTATAAACATTTACAGCGTTATACTCGGCTGAAAATCTTTAGCTCAGGAGTCTGCAGTGACCACAATCATAGACGGGAAACAGCTATCTCAGCAGATCCGCACCGAGATTGCCGCTTCGGTGATGGCTATGAAAGTTGCCGGCCAGACAGCTCCCGGCCTCGCGGTGATAATCGTGGGCGATAACAAGGCCTCACGCGTCTACGTCAACTCAAAAAAGAAAGCCTGCGAAGAAGCCGGCATACTCTCTCGCGAAATCAAGCTGGCAGAGCAGACCACTCAGGGCGACCTTCTCGCCGAGATTAAAAGGCTTAACCAGGACACGCAAATTCACGGCATTCTTCTGCAGCTTCCCCTGCCAGCGCATCTCGACGAATTTGCGGCGCTGCAGACCATAGATCCGCATAAAGATGTCGACGGGTTTCATCCGGTAAATGTTGGCTATCTCAATCTCGGCGTCGATACCTTTGTTCCCTGCACGCCGCTCGGCGTCATGGAGATGCTCAAGCGCTACAATATCCCGATCGAGGGGAAAGCGGCCCTCGTGATCGGGCGCAGCAATATAGTCGGCAAGCCGATGGCGGCGCTGCTGACCAAAGCCAACGCTACGGTCACTGTCGCACATTCACGCACCCGCGATCTGCCAGCTCTGATTGGCAATGCCGATATTCTTGTGGCCGGGCTGGGCAAGCCAGAATTCGTTAAAGGCGAATGGGTCAAACCGGGCAGTGTGGTGATCGACGTCGGCATCAATTCTGTCGATGACCCGACCGCGCCCAAAGGCTACCGGCTCGTCGGCGATGTTCAATACGAGCAGGCGGCGCAGCGAGCCCGCTATATAACGCCGGTTCCGGGTGGAGTTGGGCCAATGACCATCGCCATGTTGCTGTCAAATACTTTAAAAGCAAAACAGAAGTTTGCATAAGATAAAAACAAGGAATGGAATGGAGAACTGTCATGGAAATTGATACCCTGTTAATGACCCCTGGCCCCGTTCACCTCGACGCCGACGTAATGCTCGCCGGAGCCCGTGCGCTGACTCACCACCGGACCAACGATTTTGCGCCGGTCTACACCGAGTGTGTTACGCTGTTGAAAAAGTTCTTCGGCACTACCCAGAAGCTTTATCTGACAACATCTTCTGGCACCGGCGCCATGGAAACCGCAATCGCCAACCTCTTTAACGATGGTGAAACCGTTTTGACCGTTCAAACCGGAGTTTTTGGCGTGCGCTTCACTAAAATATGCGAAGCTTTCAGACTCAAAACAGTTGTGCTGGCTTGCGAAGATGGCAAAGGCGTGACCGTAGAACAGATCGCAACCGCACTCGAAAAGAACCCCGAAATCGCCGGTGTAACCGTAACTTTTAACGAAACTTCGACCGGTATTCGTAACAATATCGAGGCGATCGGCAAATTTTTGCAGGACAAGGGCAAGATTTTTATCACCGACGGCGTTTCTGGTATCGGCGCCCTGCCCTTTAAAATGGATGAATGGCACGTTGACGTCGCCCTTTCT
>MFYY01000033.1:6972-7757 GCA_001787855.1 Candidatus Riflebacteria bacterium GWC2_50_8
GCTTTCTGGCGCCCCCGGGCGTCGGCATGATTGCTCTGTCAGAGAAGGCCTGGAACAAGGTCGAAACCGTAAAATGCCATGGCTATTACTTTGACCTCAAAATCTACAAAAAAGACCAGGAAGGTGCTATCCCGGCCTACCCCTGGACCCCGGCGATCAACGTAATGTTTTCGCTGCTCGAAGCGCTGCGCAAAATCGACCGCATCGGCATCGAGAACTGTTTCAAACACTACGAAAAGCTTGCCGGCGGGCTGCGCGCTGCCCTGAAAGCCATGAATCTGCGCCTGTTCACCGAAGAAAATGCCACTTCGAACGTTTTAACCGTTTTCTACGCACCAGAAGGCGTTGCGCCAAAAGACATCGTCACCGAAATGCGCAACCGCTACGGCATTCTAATTGCCGGCGGACAGGAACAGTTCGCGAAGACGCTTCTGCGCATCACCACGATTGGCTCCATTGGCGAGCGTGATGTGCTTGGCACGGTAGCCCTGCTCGAAATGACGCTCAAGAAATTTGGGTATCTCAAACAGGTTGGTGCCGGTGTGAGCGCCACCATGGAATACTTTCTCAATTTCAAGTGATGAGGTGCAGTTTTGCCAGATTTTAAACAGCTCAAAGAAGGATTGCGGCCAGTCGAAGAAGTTGGCCTCGAAATTGGTCTACTGCCTGAAGAAATCGAGCCTTATGGCCGACTCAAGGCCAAAGTTTCGACAAAAGTTCGCCAGAGAGTGGCCAGCAATCCTGACGGCAAATTGATTCTGGTATCTGCCATGACGCCGACTCCG
>MFYY01000034.1:0-2378 GCA_001787855.1 Candidatus Riflebacteria bacterium GWC2_50_8
GAGAATATTTCCAGGCTGGGGTCGCAGCAGTCCAATAATGCCTGCTCAAATCTTTCAAACCCGAAACTGGTGCCGCTTTTAGAGACACTTTCGACCCAGCTGTCGGTATAAAGAATCATGTAGTCACCCGGCTCAAGCTTCCCGGTCAGCGGTTGTGCCGTGTATTCTTCTTTGAAACCAAAACACAATCCAGTGCAGAGTTGAAGCTCTACCCTGAACGATGATTTTCTGATTATCAACGGCGGGCAATGACCCGCATTGAGCAGGCAAAATTCGCCATTAGTGCTGTTTATGAAAAGTGAAAGCCCTGACATGTATTCTTTTGCCCCAGATTTGCGCATCTTGTAGATTACGTTGTTAAGAGTCTGCATCAGGTGCGCTTGCACCGGTTCGTTGAAGTTCTCAAAAATCATTGCGGAACGGGCCATTGCCATTACCAGCGCTGAAGAAATGCCGTGCCCGGAAACGTCGCCGATAAAAATTCCGCTGACTTCCTTATTGACCACAAAAAAGTCATAGTAATCGCCGCCGATATGAGACATCTGGGTTAGCGATGCCAGCAATTCAAGCTTGTTCTGCCGGTATTCGTGGCCGGGTAGAAGATTTTCCTGAACGATTCTTGCGACTGCAAGTTCGCTGAGATTTTCAAGAGTGTGATTGAGGGCTTTGCTGAGCTTGCCAAATTCGTTGTTTCCGGTCATTGTTACTCGATATCTGAAATCGCGATTTCCGATTGCTTCAATTGCCTCTTTAAACTGGTGCAGGGGTGCCAGCAGCCGATGTCGCAACATCAGTATGCCGCCTGAACAGAAAAAGAGAAACAGCGCTGATAGCATTGCGAAACTGACATAAAGAGGTCGCATTTTCGCGTCGATCATGGCCATCGGAACATACACGGCCATGCATGATTTATTCAGGTTGCTGCCGCGCATTGCGGCAGCGAATACCGGGTTCCCGAGGTTGAAAATCTCTGATTCTCTTACGACCAGAAGAGATTCAGATTTGTGCAGTAACCGGCTCAGTTGGCTGCCAGGTTTCGCGTTTCCATCAAGATACCGGCTGGTCTCGGGAAAATATGCTGTAAAACCAGGATAATCACGCATAGCCAGTGTCAGATAGCTTTTTTGTAGATCTTCCTTGCGCCAGAACATATAGAACATGCCGGATAACAAATATTTCTCAGGCTGGCCAACACAGCCAAAGAACGCATAGGTTTCCTGGTCGGCCAGCGTGAAACTTGTTATTTTACGAATTTTATAGCCGATATCAATGGCAATTGGTCTGGCAATTGGTGTTAATACCAGGTTAGATGTTTCAGATTTGTTCAAGAAATCAAGCACCTCTTTGCTGACCTGGCTGACCGCGGCAGCGTCTGGAAAAGGCATGTTGCCCTCATCGCTGGTCAGGTTCTTACCATTGGGGTCGAAAAGCATTATACTGCCAGGCTCGAATTCAGAAACAATGTTTTTGCGCAAGGTTGCAATCTGCGTTTTCTGTTCGGTCAATGCTGAATGTCTGATGATGTGTTTTTGCAGTTGCCGGTCGATTTTTTCTGAAGTCTGCGTCAAAAAATCCACGAAGCCTTCGTCAATCTGGCGGAGTTTTTCAAGTCCCTGTGACTGTTCAGAATAGATCAGCTCGTTGCGTTTCTGCTGAAGATAGTCGGCACCGATGATAAAGATTATAAGCACCGGAATACTGCCAGCATAAAGAAAAAGCGCGGCAAGCTTGAGTCGTGCTGGGATAAAATTCGACTGGTGTTTTTTTGTCCCGACAAAAAGCAGAAATGCCAGCACTATCAGCCATTTAAACACTTCGCATGCGATCTGGCGCTTACTATGCTCAATTGCGAACATCGTATCTTCTGCAATGTGGCAGAACGCTCTGATGGTAGGACTGATGTAACGGTAAGAATACACGCGGCCTTTATAGTGCAGGAGGCTTTCAGGGTGCATGTTTTCGAATCTGTTGACGGCAATGGCAATATCGACGGGATTGGTCTGGCTGTCATGCTGATAGATTGATTCCGGCTCGATAGGATAGCGACAGTAACCGGCTTTTAGTCCGGGATTGACCGACTGTATTCTGGTTACTGCAAATTTCAGGCCCGGCTCTCCGGCAAAAAAATCGCTGTGAATGAAGGCGAGCATGCTGATGCGATGGTTGACGCCATACCAAAGATGGCTTTTCGGCCCATTCGGCTCTGCTGGAATTGCGCTGGCCATTCGGTCAGATTGCAGTGGCTTCTGTAGCCAGCCTGTTGCAACAACTCGCCCGATGTAGTGGCGCACCATTTTGAGGCGCCTTTCGATTGCAGGAATTTTCTCGGGTGCGCCCGGGTAAAACTGCCGGCAGTTCTCGGCGAGGTCTTGTATCAG
>MFYY01000034.1:2387-5412 GCA_001787855.1 Candidatus Riflebacteria bacterium GWC2_50_8
GGTTATTCTCTGGACAATGTGACCTTTGTCATTCCAGACTATAAAGAAAAATATTCCGGGATATTTCTTTTTCAGAGAATTGAGCTGCATTTGCAGGCTTAACTGCGGGTTGTCGCTTTTGAGCGCTGAGGTAAAGGCGTGGTTCAAAAGCAGATGTACAAAATGCCGCTCATTGCTGCAACTTTCAAGAGTGTCAAGCACTCCTTCCAGCTTGTGTCGCGTTTTGCCGAGACTTTTCTCGGATTGTATCTGTAAAACTCGGTTTGCTGCAGCATCGATAAGAAAAAGCGGGAACAGAATAAAGCAGATAAATATCGCCAGGCTGGCAAAGATCGGAAAACGCCTCTGCAGGGTCTGTCTTTGTGGATTTGTCGGCATCAGATTCTGTACCCCTGGCTGTAACAATTATTAAGCTCTCTGTTGATGATTGTCTGCAACTGATGAGCCTGATTTCGTCAATCTAATTTGGCCCCACCCGCGTAATTAATTAGAGGGCGTTTACGATGTTTTTTCTCCTTTTTCAGGCCTTTCTTATTTTTCTGTTCCAATGGTTCTCCAGAAACGAAAAGAATCCCTGCCTGTTTCAATGGTATGAGCTTTATCAGTAATCCTGTCTAACAATGCCTTGCAGAGACATTGATTGGGAAAAACTTGAGTCGTTTCCTCTCTTTCCGAGTTAATCGTGTGTAGCAAAATTGAGGGACTCTGGCTGGCAAGGGTAATTCCGCCAGCCAGAATCCCCACCAGAATGAGCAATGGAAGCCAGATTCTTTTCACAAGCCTTGCTTGAAGCGCATGTTCATTTATTGTTTCAGGAGAATCCATTTCTTTGTGGCTGGATCATAGCGTTCGAGGAGAACTTTTTGATGAGACCAGTCCTGAAGACCATTTGGACCATCTACAAAAGTAGTTACTGCATCCATTACCTGAATTTTCTTTTCTTTTTCCTCACCGGTGCTTACAAGCCTCAGGATAAGCCTGGAGGTTTCTTCGTCCGAACCATACGTTATCAGGACATGGCCGACAGGGAGAGGATCCGGTCCATGGTTTGACAACCCCTGCATCAGATAAAAATCAATATTAGCATACTGAAAATCGCCATTTCCTCTCACTATTCCAGATGAACCACTTGAGCGCAGGTAGAAAATAAGGTTCGTCTGGTCGCGAGATTCCAAACTAAGTCGATACTGGCCACTAAAAATATTGCCAGCATTCTCGGCAGAAAAGCAGGGAGAAAAGCTAAGAAAAAAAACAAAGATCACAAAAAGGAAACAATTTTTTTTAAAATTCTGGTTCATTTTCTTCTCCAAAAATAGAATCAATAATCCCAAGCCGCTCGAATATAGCTTTGGCCAGTATTATGCGCTGGTGACAACAATAGTCACAAAGAATGTATTTGCTTTTGAGTCTTTCAAACGATGCCCCTCCAAGCATGGCCAATGGCCGACTGTCTTTCCATTGGTAAACTTTACTTTTCCACAATAATACTCTGGGAGCTGATCGTCTTTTCCTTCCCATTTTCCAGACTTCACTGTGTATTTACAAAACTTTCTAGAAATAACATTTACAAGATACAGCACAGAGAGCATCAGTCATAGACTCAACTTCTGATCATTTCTATCTCAAGGCAGAACGACCATAAACAAAGAAACTACTACAGATCTCCACAGAGTCGGCACCTGATTTGTTACAAAATTTATCAGCTTTCTGTAAAAATCAGCTGACACGATGCAGCTTTCTGGAGCAACAATGTTATCAATGTCTGTATTGCTGTCATGGCCTCACGGTAAGGCTTGCTGCCAGCATTGATCATCGTGTTGAAAAGAGCATCTATATGCTTCTGATTGATGCCCGGATTGTTGATTGCCCTTGCCAGAATGTTGTCGTTTCTCATATTGAAATGGTGAAAGACGCTTGGGATGAAATGTTTTTCAACCAGCGGTGCCCGGCTGATATCGGCCATTTCATGTTCGAGCTGCAGTATCAGGTTTATCCAGAATTTAAGGCGCTCGGCCGGCAGGCTGACTTTGCCTGTTATTTCTGTAATCGAACTGCCAATGTTTCCGACGGTTATTGTAATCATGCGGTATTTCAGACTTGCTCATGAAATATACTCTGTTTCGAGCAGATGAGCGAGCAGAAGATTTGCCTCGCCCAGGGCCAGCGCAGCCTCAGGTTCACCATTGTAGTCTTCGTTCATTCTGGCCCTTTCGGAATCATGCTGGTAAGCAGCAGGAAACAACGTCTGGGTGAGGGCGAGGCTGAAATCAGTTCAGACCGCAGGTTGCCCCTGAGGGTTGTCCGATCAGCTTGAATGAGCCTTTGATGATTACAAAGTTTGCAATTGGCCTGCACGAATCGCTATCTCTCGAAGTGTAAAGCATGATTTCATACAGCGAGACTGGTTTTTTCATATTCTGTAAAAGAAAAATCTGCTGCCTTCGCTCGACCCAAATTGGAATATCCGCTGGTTTGTCGATCTTGAAACACTTGGTGTATGCATAGCCTCCATTGACTTCCTGTTGAAATCTCTTTGTCATCAGCTCTACAAAATTTGCAAGAGAAAGTACTCGTTCCTGAAAGTCGCGGGAATACGCTGAACCAAGCTCATCACCAAAAGTCTCTTTGAGAAACTCCCTGTGTTCTGGCGCATAAAATCTTGCAACTTGAGCCTTGGCCATTGGAATCTGGTTGTTTTTTATGCATTGCATTATTTGTTCTACATGGAGGGCCAGGTCTTCTGGAGTTTGCGCAAAACTTACTTCAGCAAAACAAACTAAAAAGAGCGAAAACACGACTAAAAGATTCAGAACTCTGTTAAAAATCATAAATACTCCTTTTGTCATGCAAGTTTAACCAATGGTTTGCCAATATGGGATTGATCTGCATTAAAGACCCGTGGGTGAAGATTCACTATTCAGCTGCTCAGGCTCGCCCCCAGATTGGAGCCAGCTAAGCCCGACATAGTTCATGAACCGCCGAATGCGAACCCGCATGCCCGGTGGTGTAGGAAGGAGGGGGGGGG
>MFYY01000034.1:5424-6125 GCA_001787855.1 Candidatus Riflebacteria bacterium GWC2_50_8
TTTTTGGATCAAATTCAACCTCAATTCCATTAATCCTAATTTTAAAAATATCAATCCTGGTGCTTTCTATTTCTAGATTTTTTATAAAGCACCTAGCATATTCGGGAACCAGAATCTTTTCCGGAAGTATTAAAACGGCACTTTCTTGAAGGAGAAGGGTAGATTTCGGGTCTTGGAATAACTCAATCAAGAATGGGAGGCCAGGCTTGCAAAGCCATATGGTGCCAGATTCAAATGTCTTTAAGGAAATCGAGTGGAGAAACAAATTGCTGGCGTTCTTTTGAAAAACTTCTTCCTCAATGCTTTTGCATACACAGCCAATGTGGTGAATTCCTGGGCCACGTTTTTTCATTGCCCTCATGTATGGCCCATCTTTAAATGCCTGCATCAAAAGAACAGATGCCCACTTATCATCTCCGAATGTAATGTACTGCTCCAATGTCCCTTCGGAGGGTTGCTCCTCAACCTCATGCTTTTTGCAGGATTCTGGGAACTGTTTTGAAGCCTCCTTAATGCTACCTACCAAGAATGCTATGTGGTTTGTTTTCACGGTTTTGCTCCTTCTTTTGAGGGTCCAACGACGCGTAACCCGTATTTCTCAACTTCCTCCATGATTTCCGCGCCGTATTTTTCTCCGTAAATGCCGACCTCTGGAATCGTTAGTTCCTGTGCCGCACATAACACAGTCATCGGCTCTACAA
>MFYY01000034.1:6149-6487 GCA_001787855.1 Candidatus Riflebacteria bacterium GWC2_50_8
TAGATGGCTAACATCTTGCGTTTCGCCATCCCAGATTCAATCAAAATAAAGCGCTGAATTACACTCTTCAGATTGCTTTGCGATAGATTGAGCGGGGGAGCCCGGGTTGAGAGAGCCAGTGAAGATCAGTCTTTCCGGACTGAAACGCTTTTGACTCAAAGCTGAAAAAAACTGTCGTCAGGGCCTCAGGGCTTGCCTGCAAACTCAATCAAATTCCCGGAGGGATCGGCGATGCGAAACATATGGAAATCATCGGAAAGCGCTTCGTAGTCGCCGAAAGTCTCGACTCCCGCTTTTTTCAGGCGATTCCAAGACTCCTTGAGGCCTTCGGTGGTTGA
>MFYY01000034.1:6507-15932 GCA_001787855.1 Candidatus Riflebacteria bacterium GWC2_50_8
CCCCTCCAGATAAAGGGAGAGTTGTCCCTTCAATTCCAGCAAACACCCAGGTCCCATGTTCCGTATCTTTTCAAACCCAAGAATCTCGGTATAGAACTTCAAAGCCTTTTCGAAATCCACAACGTAGATAGCAACCGTTTCGAAGCGGGCAAGTCCGACAATAGACATGGTTTTCTCCTTCTTTTAAAAATATCCTTTGAGTTCTTGAAACGCCATTTTCCAAGCATTTAACTGCCAGATGTGGCTGGAATTTAATTCAATCTACAGTTTTTTTCATGTATGGTGCTCCGTCATCGCACTTATATCCCATTCGCCCCAGCGCTTCCTGATGCGGCCGTTGGATATCTCAACGATCTCAATGCCAGTGATCAGTGTTCTTCGATTAGTCGGGCCAATACCCATAAACCCGAGTTTGTTTGTGCCTACTGATGACCAGCGTACTGCTACTCGTTGTGCCAATTCGTCAATAATAATGTCTTCAACCTTTGTTGCCAGATCCGGAAAGGCACCAAGAAGCTGTTTTAACCCCAAGCCAAAGGCCTGCTTAGAAGGCTCCCGTCCAGCAGACGACATATCTTCGAAGTCATCTGAATGAAGTTGATCGAATAGCTCCCAGTCAGTAGGCGAACACCAGAGAGATATCCATTGGCGGGTTGCGTCTTCGAGTTCTGAGCGGGTCATACGTCTTTGTTCTTCAAGAACCTTACCGGATCGTTTTTCATGAGGAACAACAGTTCTATCCATCATCTTGCTTTTCTCCATTCCAGATATTCAATCAGAATTAAACGCTAAATTACACTCTTCAGATTGCTTTGCGATAGATTGAGCGGGGGAGCCCGGGTTGAGAGAGCCAATGAGGCCCGGCATGTTCAAATCCAGTTTCAACAAACCCCTTGACCAGGCCGGGCCAGTGAAGATCAGTCTCTCCGAACTGTACCACTTCCTCGTCAAATAGATAGCCCTCTACGTCGGTCCAGCCCTGTTTATTTGCATATTCCAAAAGGGTTTTCAGAAGTTTCCCCTGAAAACCCCGTCCTCTGGCTGCTTGGGCAATTGTGATGCAGGCTGTTGTTTTTGCCTCGGTTCCCAGCGTCGCAGTTCGCCTCCAGGCCCAATAGACTTCCGCAACCGGCGAAACTGAGATTCAGGCGAGCAGTTAAGCACCTTCGTAGGCCAGAACACCAACATGGAAATTGGAATCGATGCGTTGCAGCATACAGGATCGATTCTTTTCAGGGACTGTCTGTTCTCGTTCTTTCCATTCTTCCAGGGAAGAAAACTTTTGATGCCAGAAGGCGCAATAACAGCCTCCGGCCTTGCCATGGGCCGTCAATCGCTCAAAGTCGGAAAAATTTTCGGAACTCAGAATTTCCAGATGAATTGAATCGGGCATGAAACCCCCATTTTTTGTTTGCGAAACTTCATTTCGTGTTCACAAAATTTTCTAGAAATGGCATCTCCAAGATACAATAGAGAGAGTATCAGTCATAGACTCAATTTCTGATCATTTTTACCTCAAGGCAGAACGCCCATGAACAAAGAAACTACTACAAATCTCCACAGAGCCGGCACCTGATCTGTTACAAAATTTATTAGCTTTCTGTAAAAATCAGCTGACATGATGCAGCTTTATGGAGCAACAATGTTATCAATGTCTGTATTGTGTTTTAAGCAAAAGCTGATGAATTAACGCGTTAGATGTTCATGCAGCGAATTTGATTATCAAACGCAATACTATCTCTTACTGCAAGATAGCAATCTGCTCCCAAACACATTTAACCAGGGGCAAGCGCGGATTCTTTCTCCTGTTTCAGCATTGTGTCGATCTCATTACGAACAGAAAAATTGTATCAAGAAGAGTCATCACCACAGTTAGAATAGCTGTTGTCTGCGCAGGCAGAATATAACAAATTCTGTTGCCAAGGATCTGTTATAAAGGGGCTGAACTGGTTAAAAGAGAAAGAAAACGGTTCAAGCTGTATCAGAAAACTGATCAGGAGAATAGAGAACCGCATTTTTAAAGAAGAGCCGGCTCTCAGGCTTAGAACCGGTATAAAATGGATTCGTCAGGTTTTAAAAGCATATGCCGGATACTATAATCAGGTTTTGACTCTCAGGCTTTCTCATGAAATCGCGGAACAGAAGCTTGCCTCGCGACTTGTGAACTGTTTTCCCGAAGCTGATTCACCTGATATAAATAAGTTGGAAGTGTTTCTGCAGCAGAAATTCGCAGGAATTGGCTGGTATTTTCTCGGCGGAATCACTTCGCCATATCGTGGCCCTTATATCTATGAGAGCCAGCGAAAGCAGGTTTTCCATGTGGAATTGCCCGAAACAACAAGACAACTGAATGTTTTTTTCATGGAAAGTTTTCATTCTCTTTCATGGCTTGACTATGCCACATTCGGAAAGTGTGGGACCGGTGGCTGGGCGAAGCCGGATGGGCTTTTCTGCGTCAGTGAAAAATACGATGTCAGTCGCGAAAGTTTCAAAGTCAGCTATCTGAAGCATGAGGCACAGCATTTTGATGATTATGAACGATTTCCTTTTCTGAAAACGGGATGCCAGAGTCTTCTGGAATTCAGGGCCAAGCTGGTAGAGTTGATTTATGCTGAATCAGTAATCGGGATCTCGAAATTCTGCAATGAAGCTGTAGCAGACACAGCCTATCCGCATCTTTTTGCGTCTTATCGCCTGGTTGATCTTCTTGCAAGGCGCTTAAAAACCGAGAAAAAACATCTTGAAGCTTCTGAATTCTTTTTCAGCTCAGTAAAATCAGAGGCAATGAGAATTTATCTGGAAAACTCAAGTGAGCTCGAAGCTGGAAATCATATCGGAAGCTGGTTGAAATAAATTTAACCGCCTGTGAATAGTTGGAGTATTTGGCGCACTTTATCCAACTTGCTTTTGATCAAAGCTGCACCTAATGATTTTTAGACTTACCAAATCTATTTCTAAAAAGTAGCGTGTATCATCATTTTCAATTCGAGACATTTCTTCTTCCTTTGACTGGAGCAACATTGCAAGAATGAATTTTAGAGTTACCCGCTCTGACCAGGAAGACAGCACAGACGTAACGGCTGTCTCTTCTTATGCGAAGACTATAAGAGCGAATTACAATCAGTCTTGTGCGCTCATAGTATTCTGATGGAGATGAAGGGACTTTGGAGGTACTCTGATCATGACGTCTCGCATTGAGATTAAACGCAAAAACTGCTTTATACCGAAGGAGCTGATGCTTGCGTCGAATGTTTGCAATCGAAAAATCAAGAAATCAAACGCCTGCATAAGACAAGACTTCACTCATGTCTTTCTGGAAAAGACTACTACGTGGGCTTAAGAATTGGCGAGGAGCCAGGGCAGCGCGTGGAACTGGGAGCATGAAAAGCTGCAACAATTCAAAATACCGATATTGCCGCTGTAATCAGTATTGATAACCGGAATGGGTAAAATTAATAATTTATGTAACGCAATTCAGTTTTCGCAGTTTCTCAGGCATGCCAATTTTCTGCTAGATTAGATGATATCCTGCATTCCCGGATTTTATAACTAATTTTCAATAAATCCGACTCGGCAGGATCGCCGCCAGCACCGCATAAAAAATATTTTATATTTTATTTTTTGTGCTTGTTTTTTCTCGCAAAACATGCTATAATTTATAGCATGAACAAATCATCAACCCGCAGAACGCAGAATATCAAAGGCACTCATTACGTTTATGAAGACTATCCATATTGGGATACCGAAAAGAAACAGGTGCGACACAAGCGCGTTTACATCGGTAAGCTTGATGAGGTTGGAGAGTTCCTTCCGAATAAGGCATATCAGGCCCAGCAAAAGCTTCAGGAGGTCCAACAAGAAGCTGAGTCTGTTCCTCAGAAGTCTGCTTCG
Source organism: Candidatus Riflebacteria bacterium GWC2_50_8 (assembly GCA_001787855.1). Taxonomy (GTDB): domain Bacteria; phylum Muiribacteriota; class Ozemobacteria; order Ozemobacterales; family Ozemobacteraceae; genus Rifleibacterium. Next base: position 10,399 of record MFYY01000034.1, read on the forward strand.
AGGACATATTGTGGAGCAACTCATCTGCTTGACGCAATTGCCAAGAGAACCGGCATGCTCGATGATCTGAAGTCATCCTTCCCGAACGACTATCTCAAGCTGCTTTCTCTGGCTTATTATCTCGTGCTTGAGAGCGACAGTCCCATGTATCGTTTTTCTAAGTGGGCGCATAATCATTGCCACCCGTTTGGCGCAGAAATGCCAGATCAGCGCATCAGCGAGCTTTTTTCCAGCATCAGAGAAGATGCTAAGATGAAATTCTTTGAAAATCAAAGCGCGCGGCGAATCGAAAAAGAGCACCTTGTATACGATACAACCAGCATCTCATCATACTCTGAGATGATCAGCCAGGTGAGATACGGCAGGAACAAAGACGGCGATCCTTTGCCGCAGATCAATCTGGCACTGGTATTCGGGCAAGACTCAATGCTGCCGGTCTATTATCGAAAACTGCCTGGGAACATCACCGATACGCAGACGATCCGAAAACTGTTAAAAGATATCGAGTTTATTAAATGCAAAAAGGTTAAACTCGTCATGGATAGCGGTTTTTTCAGCAACAAAAATCTTAACAGCCTGTTTCAGAACCACCACAAGTTTCTGATAGCCGGAAAACGCAATACAAAATTCGTCAGTTCTCTTATTGAGCAGGTTCGAGAGAGTATCAAGGACTTTTCCAACTATGATGTCGAGCAGGATATATACAGGGTCTCAAGCATGGAAAAGTGGCTGTATGAAGAATACGACGGCGACGGAAAGGTGACACATGAATCTGATCGGCGGATTTATGTTCATGTTTACTACAATGGTCAGCGCGCCGAAGAAGAAAAGACAAGCTTTATCAAATCTCTGGCCGATTGCCAGACGGCTGTTCTTGAGGGCTCCTGTTCAGAAACACAGCAGCAAATGTGCGATAAGTATTTTCAGATCAAAACAACGCCTGTAAGAGGTGCCAAACTTCAATATAATGAGCAGGCAATACAGGATCACATTAAGCATTTCGGTTACTTTGCGCTGTTGTCCAATGAAATCAAAGATCCATCCGAAGCATTATACGTCTACCGTAACAAGGACCTGATCGAGAAATTCTTTGGCAATCTGAAAAATCGTCTTAACATGAGACGCCCGCTGGTGAGCTCCAGTGAAAATCTGGAAGGCAAACTCTTTGTTCAATTCACTGCTCTCATGCTTGTTTCGAGCATCCACAAAAGCATGAAAGATGAAGGTCTTTACAAGAATTACTCAATGCAGAAACTGCTGGATGATCTTGATGTTATTGAGAGATACGATTTTCCCGGCAAAAAAGCTCATTTCAGCGAAATCACAGGCAAGCAAAAAGCTCTTTATGAATGTTTCGGAGTTAAGACGCCGGGTATGCTATAATTTCCAGGAATCCAGGTTACCAGAGAATTCTCAAAATGGTAACAAAAACTGAGAAAAACGGACCGATTTCAGGTCAATTTCACTTAGAATTTACACTACCTTAACGGCAGATTAATGAATGAAAACTTTTCCTGACAATACTTCTGGGCACGAAAAAAATGGAGTAAACTTTGAATAAGCCGCTTCTACACCCATCCATTTCTTCATCCAAGCGATTCCAAATTGAGCATGTCAAAGTCGGTTCTGAAGAACACGAGTCGATTCTAAAACTCACTCAGTTTCAAGCTTCTTTCATTGACTCAATCTTTCGGATTTCAAATATGAAGCTATGGCGTGCTTACCTTAAGCAAAGAAGTATTATCGCAAAAAGAATTGATGGAGATCCTCACGAGCAGCATCTTTTTCACATGACTGACTACCCAAATGCTGAGAGAATAGTCAATTCGGGATTCCAAGTTTTTTGTGCGAAAGCCCTGTCATTCGGGAAAGGAATTTACCTTGCAAATACAGCGAAGGAAACACTTAAGTATGGGGAGAGCTTTCAAAGCCCAACAATTATCATTACCCAAGTTTGTATTGGGAAGGCGCATCCAAATTCAAGCGACATAACGAAGATCGTTTATTCGCCAGATGGGTATGCCTACTCCAAACCAAGATTCCTTAAACCCCGAAGAGGGTATGATGCAATGCATAGCAATGACCTTGAGAAATCAATTTGGGTAATTCCATCTGCCGCGCGGGTGTACCCTTCTTACGTTTTACGATTAAGGAAAAAATGAAAATCAAAAAATAAGCTGACGACACGGTAATCTGGAGCAGGGATTGCTGAACTGTTCTGCGGTCTAGGAGGAAAAAGCTTCTGGTGACCGGATTTTGCCAGAATACGCATTGATCTGATTATTCAAATTTAATCATATCGCCGGGTTTGGAATATTCGAAAATTTTTGGTCGGGTGGTTTCGATAAAATCAGCTGCGCCGGAATAGTTCGGAATCATAAAATGACTGCCACGTTTACAAATTAATTTGAATATACTATCCTTTCAATGATGGCACATGCTTTTCTCTCTGCACTAAAAAACTCTTGAAGATAGAATCTAGAATGACAGTACCTTTAGCGCGAAAGATTCTAAGATGGTGTCTCATTCGGATAATAAAACTGTCCGACGCAGAGTTTTTCATGGGTTGGATCAATTTCAAGTTACGCAAAAAGACTCTGGTAAAGCGAGGGTGTTACCAGAGAAAATATTACAGGCTGGTCCGAATGATATACGGTAGTCATATTAGATGGTATGTGTCGTCGCAGACGATGGTCGAAATATTGACGCGTGTAATTTGACTGCTACCATGCTGAATATTAGTTGATGCAGAATAACAGGCCTTTAGTTTGCGAACAAAACAATTGGCTATGGCCCGGCAAGAGGTTTTAAAAGTTGGCAGCGATCAATGAAGCGTTGGTGCAGAGTTTGGCCAGAATCACCAGATTTCCCGGTGAATACATCTCGCATTGTTCGGCATTATTCTTTTATGGCCTGTCTGGTACATTGCCGGAAGTTGTTACGGTTGTTTCTTCGAGGCGTCGTCGAAGGCAGAGTCTGGGTGATCGTCAGGTAACTTTTGTTTCTCATGGCAACAGCCAGCCTGAAAACATAGTCACAAGAAAAGTGAAAGGTCATGAGCTCAGGCTGTCTTCGATAGAGGCGACTCTTGTCGACCTGGTCAGCGACAACTCACATGCTCCGGTGCTGGAAAACCTCGCGGCTGTTTTTTCTGGAGCCGGGTTTTCGTGTGACGAGCTTATTCGTGTGGCTCAGCGCGTCTCCGATTCGGCGCTGAAGAGGTGCCTTTTCTGGTGCGCATGGGCCGGTAGAATTGCTTATGACCAGATACCTTTCGATGCTCTGGCAAGTAATTCTGTTGTTCTGGATTCGAGATATACTGGTGAGCCGTTGCTGACAGAAAGCAGGCTGCGGGTTAAATATCCGGCGGCATTGCTGAGGTTGTCGCCATATGTTCCCGGGTGTCAACGTTCATCGGCAGAAATGCTGAAATGGCTTGAATTGAGAGCTTATGCCGGATTCAGAGAATACTGTCATGAGAGACGATGGTTACCGATTTATCTCGATGGCCGCCCGCGCAATCAGATTCTACTGTCAGGGTTTCATCAGCAGGAGCTCGCAGCATTTAAGTCGGAAAGAAGCGCGTTGCTGGCAAGTATAATGGAAGGTCGGCCAGAAAAGGACCTTGGTCGGGAAATACCGGTTTGTTGCCTTGACTGGGCGCGTGAGGTCAAAAATGTCAGGCTGTTGTTTGCCGATCTTGAAGACTGGGTAGCAGGCAGTCTCGATGCCAATGATCCGCGTGATCTCGAAACAGCGCTTTTCTGGGCTTTCAGACTAAAGCTGCGGCGCCATATTGTCAAAGCATTGAGCAAATGTGCCGACCTTCTGATGGTTTCTAACCGATACAGAGTGTTACATGAGCTATGTGAGTCATTCTTGAAAAGCGCTCAAATTATGCCGGTTATGTACCCGGTTTATGCAAGAGTCTGTTTGCGATATGACAATATCGCCGGTGCGGTCGAACTTCTGGCAAGAGGCCGTGAACTTTGTTGCAGTAGAAAGTGTTCGAAAGTCGTGTTGGCGGAATTTGCTTATGCTGCAGCAGCAATTCTGGTTAAACAGCGGAAGTTTGTCGAAGCCGAACATGAATGTATGCTGGGCGAAGATCTGGCCTGCAAAGATGGCAACCAGATGATGGCAGCCAGGTTCATGCAAATGCGCGGAACCATATATTGTCGGCAGAGCATGCTGAAAGAAGGGCAAGCTCATTATATGCGGGCTCTGGACGTTTTTATTGAGCGGCAGGAATTTTTGCGGCAGGAAAACATATATTTCAATCTGGGCAAATTTCAGTTACATTTCTGTTGTTATAAACAGGGCAGCAGTAATCTCGGCAAATCGATAAGCCTTATTCGGCGGTTTAACCTCAAAGGCAGATTGATGCCCGCTCTTTATATACAGGGGATTGCCATGATCAATTCAGGTCAGATAGAGTCGGCGCAACTCGCATTTGCGGAGCTTTATAAGATGCTGAAAAGCGAAGACGGCAGCTCCGGCATTTATATGCCGATGGTAGTAACTCGTCTGGCATGGATTTGCGAGCTTCTGGGGCAACCTGTCATTGCCAGGCATTACTGGCTGAAGATTGCCGATTATGCCGACTCTAAATATCCATTGGCTCTTCGTTGCAGCAGAAAAAACATATTGACTTCGAAGGCTTTGACTGAGTGCAATTTTGATCTGGCCGCAAAGTTGAATGCTGATATTTTCATGTATGAAAGAGAATATGGGGTTTCGCGAACGACAACTGGCTTTGCGCTTTATACTAAGGGATTTATTGAAGCTTTGAAAGATGATGAAAATGCCCGAACCTCTTTGACAGAGGCTCGCAAGATTCTTGAAAATTGTCCTGAAAACGAACCGTTATGGTTTCTGGAAATTTTCTTCTTTTGCTTATTTGGTGGCAGCTTTCCGGAAAAATCGCTGAATAAAATCCTTGAGAGTGGTTGTTATGACCCCCTATGGTTTTTTTACGCCGATCGCCTGGCAGCCGTGAACAGCGAAGAGGCGAACACCTTTCTGGCCCAGCACTTTGTTAAGTCGTCACCTGCTTTTATCGAGCAGGTTTGTCGACGTTTTGAACCTTTTAGAGATTACGTGAACAAGAAATACGGCAAGGTATATTCAGAAGTCAATATTGTATATGTCACTGAATCAGGCCTGACATACATAAACAAATCAGAGTATCGCTCACTGAAAAATGCATTATCACAATCTGTTTTGAGCATTGACATGGTAGAAGGCAGAATTAACTGGTGCAACAGCCAGATAAAACTTGCTACCAGTACTTATCCTTCTTTGATTTTGAATCAGCTGCTCATTGCCTACCCAGAGCCGGCATCAATCGAAGATTTGCACTATGCCGTATGTGGACGCCAATATGAGGCTGAACTTGATGAACAGGCATTTAAAGCCGCTCTTTATCGGTTGTGCAAGGATTTGCGCGAGTTGAATACCTGCATCAAGCTTGAGCGGCATAAGAAAAACGGGGTCAGTGTTGTTTCGCTAAAAATAGTCGGATATTGGCAGGC
>MFYY01000034.1:15949-46526 GCA_001787855.1 Candidatus Riflebacteria bacterium GWC2_50_8
CAACAAGCCGGTTGTTAAACCTGTCGAAAAACAAAGTAGTAGCCAGATCGACATGTGTCTAAACAAATCAGCATTCCTTGGATTTGGTCCAACTGACAGTAAAACAACAATTGCTGGAATTGAAATTATTGAAATTTCAAATGGACTTATCGTTAAACAATGGGGTGAATGGGATGTTGGTGAGCACCAGTTTAATGCAAAGAGTAATTTATAAACGACAAATACATTTTGGGAATCTCTTTTCGAGGACAAAACCATATTATAGACCGGATACGATAGTCTTATTGAGTCAATACGAACTCAAATTTTCCTCTTCAGACGGGCAAAAGATGATATCGTCGGAAGTATCGGGCTTCATATCTGGTCCGCAACTGAAAAGCCGCATCGGTGATTGCGAATAGACCAGATTTTTGCCGGTAAATCCGTCTTTTACCGAAATATCATTTCCAGCCCAGTTTTGCAAAGCATCAAGATTCTCAGGCAGACCTCCGGTTTCCTTTTCGTAACTTTTAACCGCAAAAGCAACTAGACATCCGTCTATGATCTGGTTTACCCGAACATGCCGTCGGTATAAATTTGGCACATTATGAAACCCGATCACCACAAACTCATCTGCCAGTAATTCATACCAATCCAGAGAGGCTTCGGTAACAGAATCTTGTTTCTCCATCCTGGATTTAGATTTTATCACGAGCTTATCTAGCTCAGCATCGATCTCTTGCAATCTGGAAAAAGTGCCGGCGCTCCAAGGTTTATCACAATAACCGATAGCTGGAGTACATAGCTCATTTGCTTTGATTTCCATTCTTTTGCTCACCTCCTTCAGGATCGGAAGCGCATAAGAATACTCCGAACCTTCTATTTTCGAAGCCTGATGTTCATATGTCGCATAGAAATTTTGAAAAAAGTTTCGCAGCAGTTTGATTTCAAAAGATAATGGAGGAATCTGCGCTCTGAGTCTCGCAAAAACAGCAGCAAGTTTTTTGAGAGTCTTCAATGACGGGGACAAATTCTCAGAACATAAGAGCAAAATTTTGGAAGCATTGGCAAAACAGTTCTGTGACCTAATGCTAACCCCGGCATCGAATTTTGAAAAGTCCCCATCCGTCAATGCTGGCGCCATACCTGCACATGCCAGCATTGCCCTTATACCAGCCTGCTGATTGCCACCGTTAAGATGATATAATGCGAGAAGCGTCAGAACTATCATTTCCTTTGAGCATTTTCCACTGGGAATGGAATGCACAAAATCAATTTTTTCTGGTTCTTCTGGGATCTTGACATCTTTTTTCAACTGGACGAGAAAATTGGCATAGGCCTGATCGATATATTTATCACAACTGGCATCCACTATGCCAGCCAGGCCTTCGAGAACTGTCGGATCGCCAATATTTTTAAAGCTGAGTTTTGCGGCTTTTTCTCTGACAGCTTGCGGAATTTCCGGCAATTCACAATATTTTGGCATGAAAGTTTTTTCAAAAGAGAGCAGTCCGTTTCTTTGTCGATCATCACCCAAAGGATAAAGCGCTTTATAATCCTCAAGAACAAGCTCATAGACCTTTGCAATATTCGTTTGTTGGTGATCAGGAGCACCGCACGCCAAACCTGTAACAAATGTCAGTATTGCAAGTAATGTAAGGCTTTTTTTCATTGATTAAAATCTCCTTAAATATTGCTTGAGTTGCCGCCTATTTCAAAGCTCATGACAAATACGCATGACAAGTCGTCAGGGTAACATATTATTCTTCGATGAACTGATGCGGTTGTTCTATATTTGCGAGCAGTCTGTGATGATATCAGTCTGCCGTTTGCCATTTCTGGCCGGCGAAGACATTATTTGCCCGTATCAACGGGAATCGGCTGGCTCTTCAGAATAGCTTTCGCTTCTTCAATTTGTGACTTGTTCATGACTACTTCCAGATGCTTAATAGTTTCTGCACAGCAAGCACTGCCGGTTGCAGTAAGCAAGATTCGCGGCAAGAAACAGGAAGTCGAAGACTGGCGGGGATTATCAAATCATTGATGCTGGTAATTTGGAGCGAATTTAACGAGGAAAAAAACTACCTGAACTTTCTGGTCACCAACAAAACTGAACGACCTGACAACTTTAATTTTGCCGCTGTCCGCAAAGGCTCTTTTCACACTCACTACCGAATTCCCCCGATAATGCCAGCGGCCTGGTATCTTATTGAAAAAAACACTCGCGTCGGCATTCAGCTGACTTCACGCGAACAGAGTTTGGCAGCATTAGCAGGTCTTTCAATGCCATGGCCAAAGGTCTAGAAGAAGGCTCACTGCTTGGCAAATTTGTTTCCTCAGCAGTCATAAACGTAGTGAAGGATAAAAGAGCCTTTGAGAGAGCCCTGGCTGGTGAGAAGCGCGAAATGACGATTTTTTTCGCCTCGCTGAAAACCAGCAGCAACAGCGAGGCCGAATCTTTTGTCGAGCAGCTGACATTGCACCTAAAATCCTGTCAGGAAGCCGTTCTCCAGAGCCGGGCGTTATTGACAAGGTCATCGAAAACAAAATTCTGGTGTTCTTTGACCACGAAGCCTGCAATGGCGCAGGACAGGCGGTGAAACAGGCCGCTGCAACGGTTTACGCACTCAAATAGAATTTGAGCACACAAAATTATTCAGGTTATTATGGCTTAGCCACCGAAGCTGTGTTAGCCGGCATACTTGGGGCGAAAAACCTTCGCTTTGACTATACGATAATCGGTGACGCGGTAAATCTGTCGGCACGCCTTAACGCACTGGCAGAAGACGACTCTGGCTCGCAGATCATCATCGACGAAAAGACCTCGCTCGCTGCTTCCCAACAAAGCCGCTGCAGCTAGTCTCGGCGAAATCAACATCAAGGGCAAAACCGCGCCGGTGACTATTTATCGTATCTAACCAGAGGCTAATTAATTATTATTTCTTTTCTGTGTCTTCGTGCGAGGTTATCAGAAGTCGATCAGGCGTTCCTGAACTTTTTTCTGGGCGGCGGACAGTGCTTCTTTGGCGGTCTTCTGACCTGAAAGCACCACTTCAACCTCGGGATTAACCAGGTCTTCAAGCAAACTATAGTCTTTGACAACCGGGTACCCCGTGTTAAACGAAGAGAACATTGAGATTGAAACTAATGTTGATGCCCGTGCAAAAGCGAACAAGGATTATAATGATTCTACGAAAAGTATCCCGAAAGACGTCCGGAAAGAAACTACCTTTGTTTTTGTTACGCCGATTTCTGGGAGACGCGATTGGCCTGATACATGGAAAAATGATGGAATTTCAGCTTGGGTTGCCAAAAAAAGAAAACTCGGGAACTGGAAAGATGTAAGAGTCCTAGACGGATGCCAATTAATTGATTGGACATGCCAGTTTCCGGCTATTGGTCACTGGTTGGGCACTCTTCTCGGGCAAACGCCAGATGACTATGACACCGCATATAATTATTGGAATCTTCTTAGTTCTTATGGAGAACCGCCCTCGCTGCTGCCAGATTTATTTACCATTGGTCTTAAATTGGCCTCAGATAAATTGCGGCGGTTGATTATTGAACGAAATGATACTCAACTACGCCTTGTCACAAGATATCCAGGGTATTCAAAAAGTTTTGTCTGCGCATTTTTAGCCTCTTTGAGTGATGACGAGAGAGCTGACCATCAAAACAAGGTACTGGTGTTCAAATCTCCAGATAGTTTTAAGCAGGCTTGTTCTTTATCAGAGTCACATGTATTTGTCTTAGACTTTGATTTGGATGCAAATTCGAAGCTCGCCGGAGGGACACAGTAATTGATCTGGCAGGAAGCGATCGCGGCAAAAATTGCGCCGGCAATATTGCAGACTACGCCGGGGTCTTTTGTCTGATAACCGCTGATGGCCGAAGAATGGCCCCAGTTTTTAAGAGTTACTGCGGCATTGGTAAGAATCTTTTCGATCACGGTCGAGTTGGGTTGAATGAATGCAGAGATCAGTTCCGGAAGACGTATATAGCCGTCACATTCATTAAATGCGAGAAGGCTGATGCTGCTTTCATGAAGAACGGCAGATTCCGGCGCTGCTGCTTTAATGATCAGTTTTGCTTTTACACGCTCTTTCAGCTGAAGCAGATATTCTGCTGAAATACTGAGTTTCGGTTCCTTCAGCTCGAAAAAATGACCGGCAGCGATTTCCGGGGTTTCAAATTCAAATGCTTCAAAAAGCGCAGGGTCCGCAGAAATGATGATTTTCTGCGGGTTAACCGGCTGCTGGCTGTTGTTGATCAGCCTCAGTATTCCCAGTAACGGAACAAAATTTTGCTGCATGGCGAGGCTGTAAGTTGAGCTGACTTCGGCTTCGATGCTTACGGCTTTAAGCTCGCCGGGGGCTTTCGCGAGTTGTGAAGGGGCTTTTCAGCAAAAGGTCTTCTTGATTCTGTCATTTTCCAAGCCTCAATGTGATAGTTCGCTACATTATAAGTAAATGAGCAAAGCTTGCCAAGCTCAGAACGATACTTTCCCAGTCGAAACAGAAGCTGAAGTTTTTTTTCAAATAAATGGAAAATAATACTGTTTAAAATGCCGGGTTTTGCCGATAGGTATAATAGACAGGGATTATTGTCTAATCTGGTCATGGAAGACAACATGGAGTTTTACATGTATACCACCAGTGTGACCATGAAGACCTGCGGTATCCTGACTCCCGGTCAAACCGCAAACGGCGGAGCGGTGCAGCGCCGATCTTTTGCTGAAGAACTTGATTCAGCTGTCATTCCGCTCGTTTCGTTGCAGAAGTCCGAAATCAGCTCAGCCGAAACACCGACACGAGTACTGACAGCCATAGACAAAAACATACAAAAAGACCTGCAGGAAACCTTTGGGATAACTCCACATCAGCCGGGCGAACCACTTAAGTCGGCGCTCGATTCATTGTGGCCCTTTCAGAAAACTGCGAATGGCACGCTTTCTGGTGCCAATATGCAGGAAAACGCTGACGCTGCCGCCGCCATTTTTCAGAAGTATTTGTCCGGTTTTATCATTAAGCAGGACATTGCGACACAACCGCCCATTGAACTTTCCATAGCAGGCAACGGCAAAGTACAGGTTCAGGATAACCATCCCGACAAAGCTGCGATTGAAGAGTTCATCAATGGAAATTCTGAATTGCGCAATCTCTACGCTGGCATCAGCAGCACAAAAAGCATGCTGGCGGTGTTTGAAGAGGCCAGCCGATTTCAGCAGCGTTACGCCGCAGATCCCAAAGCCGCGGTTGAAGAGTTTGCACACCTGTTCAGCGGCAAATACGGCTACGATACCAGACTGGTTATCGACGGCAGTTCATGGGAATATCAGAGCAATTCGACGCTCAAAATCAGCTAAGTCACAGGCAAAAAAAGACCGGCGCTGCTTATTAAAAGATAATTAAAAGGTTATCACCATTTTGGCATTAAATACCGTGGCGTCATAGCCGCCGCCAATAAGTGTTTTAGAAGAATTTACCTTTTTGACTTCGCCATCGATGATGGTGTCGGTGCCGATAAACTGAGAGAAATTCAGGCCGAATTCGTATTTGCTGCCACTCTGGACTGCGCTGATATCCTTATGATTGGCAAAAAAGCGATAGCGCTGATTGCGCGAAAACGGCGTCAGTATTACAGCCAGGCGTTTTTCAAAATCGGTCGAAGGCTCACGTGAGCTTATATTATCCTGCTGCAAGGCCAGTTCCATGGTAGCCCACTGGCTGAACACGCGCTGCAGGCCAAGTATTTTGCTCTTGGTGAAGATATCGTTGGTATCGATGTAGACGTCGTTTTCGTCCTTCTCTTCGTAGGTGGCATCGAGTATGTAGCCTTCGTGAAACTCGTGGCGCAGCTGCACAGACTTGATATTGTCGCGCAGTTCGGTCTTTGGCTCATGGTTGCGATTGTAGCCTTCCTCATACTCAGTGGTCAGCATCATCTTTTCAAACGGCGTGTAGCGCAGCTCCCAGGTGCGACGATCGTTGCTGGAAACCTTTATATCAGTTTTCTGGTCGAGCAGATCGCGGCGGCGCCAGTCAAAATAAGCCTGCAGATAGCGATTCAGGCGATAATCGGTGATAAAGTTGGCAGTTGTCTTCTGTACCGGGTTTTCGAAAGTGCCGACGATATCAAGCTTGTCCTGTTCGGAATTAGGCAGACTGGGCGGCAGAATGTATTTTTGCGGGTCGAGAGACGGGTCTCTGATGACCTTTGAAGTATTTTCGATCTTGTATTTGAACTGCGTGCGCAGATCGCGGTTTGGCTCATAGCGAATCTGAGAATCAGCTATTTCAGTATTGGCGCGGGAATTGGCGAGATAGTCGTCTTCGCGGCGCCACTGGAAAAGACCGCGCGCGCTGAGCACGCGGTTTGGCTCGTAGCTGAGATCGAGATCATAGTTACGGGTTTCGGAGCGATAATTGTTCTCGACCAGACCGTCATCAACGGTTATGCGTGACAGGCCAGTATTCCATGAAAAAGTTTCGTCGGCCTCAGCACCCATCTTAAAGCTCATCTCGATAACTTCTGAGTCAGAAGCAACATTGACCGAGTCATCATACTTTGTCTTGTTAAGTTTGCTCTGAGTGATCAACTTGCCAAAAGCACGATCCCATACGGCTGTTGATGTGTCTCTGAGCATATCAGAAGTTCGCGTCGGGCCGCTCTCTCTGTCATACTGGCGCCCGGTTCTGACTTCTATTCGATTTTTGCCGGGCGAAGTCCAGACAAAACCGGTGTTGTAGTCGTTAAAATCGACCGCCTGCATGGTTGGATCATCTTCGAGATTGGTTTCAGACTTCTCGGCATCAGCAAATCCGGTAAGAGCACCGGTAAATTTGTAACCCAGGCGAGCACGGCCGCTCATGATATCGTTGACCAGGCCACGTTCGCCGAGTTCAAGAACACCGCCTTCACGACCGACCACCTTAAACTTGCTGTCTATGCGGCGATAAGTAAGTTCGCTCTCGCTGCGCAAGGTTTTTCCGGTCAGGCCAAAGCGGGTTGCATGGCCGGTAATACCGCGATCCTGAGCGGTTGACTCCGAGTTGCGATTCGGATCAATACGTGACAGAGCAGTTTCGGCATTCATCGATACTGAAGGCGTCAACTGCCACTTTGTATCCATCTCGATTATGTCATGCTGCATCGGGGTTGCGGTGCCGGAGGCGTCAGCCCCTGATTTCGGGGTCGAACTGTCGACTTCCTGCAGCCAGGTGATGCCGAGGTGGCTGGTCTCGTTATGCTGATAGACCTGGCGGGTGCCAAAGAGATTGCGGCTGAACGCCATGCTTTTATCGGAAACTTCGTATTCAACAACAATCCAGCGCGTCATTTCGATCGGCAGCATGTGCGGCAGAAACTTGATGATGCCGTCTTCGTAATCGACAAAATAATCAGTGCCACGGCTTATGGCAACGCCATCTATAGTTACGTTTTCGGAATTCTGCACGATCGGGCTGGCCGCCATTCTGAATTCCTGCTGCTGACCGGCGCCTCTGAACTGTTCTCGGCGCGCCATGCCTTTTGACTGCGAAAAGAGAAAAATCGACTTAAAGCGTTCATGAAATGCGCCCTGCGCCATGATCCCGCGCACTTCCTTGCGGAACAGTGCGAATTCGGTGTCATCAATGGCGAGCGGAAAGTCGCCCATGACAAATTTCCAGACCGGGCCATCAATGTTCACGGTAAAACGACGGTCTTCGTCGTCCTTATCGTCGAGAACCGCATGCACGGTAGCGGCGTCGGTAATATTGCCGCTGACTTCGAGATGCAGACTCTGATCGAGTTTGAAGCCCGGCAAAGAATCGTAGTTTTCGCTAGAAAAGTGGCCAATATCACCGGAAACATCGGCTTTTTTCATTTCAAAAGTCTTGGTACCGGAAATATTTATGTTGCGCTTCTCGATCTGTTCATCAGCTTCATCCCAGAAATTGCGGGCATACTGCACGATCTGAGCGGGTGGCGTTACTATGCGCTGCGGTTCATTGACCCGAACCGGCATACTGCCGTCTTCGACAGCGATATCATCTGGAGAGACGTTAACGCCGGCAACAGCTGGAATCAACGACCTGGCAGGCAGCACCTCTTTTTTTACCGGCGCAACCGCTGGTGAGTCTGCGCTGAGCACCGCTGTTTCGACAACCACGGCATCTGCTGAAACAGCTGGTTTCTGCGGCACGGCAATCTGATAGGTTACCGGCGCAACGCGGGTTTCCAGCGCAACGGCAGATGAAGCCAGTGCTACAGGTCTTGCAGGTCTTGCAGGTCTTGCAGGTCTTGCAGGTTTTGCAATCTTTGCAGAATCTGCAGATTTTACTGGCTTTACAGATGCTGCAGTCTTCGAAGGATCTACAGCTTTTGCCGGCTTTGCAGTTTTTGCAGTCGTCGAAGAATCTGTAGCTTTTAATGGCCTGGTAGATGTCGCAATCTTCGCAGCATCTAATGCTTTTAATGGCTTTGCAGATGTCGTAGTCGGCGCAGAAATTGCAGCTTTTACCGGTTTTGCAGATGTTGCAATTTTTACAGTTTTTGCAGTCTGTATCGGCCTGAAAGTTGCTGTTTCGACATCTTTGCCAACGCGGCATGTTGTAGAAGGTGTCGCAGAAGCGGTTGCAACCGGCACAGTTTTCGGCAGACTCAGGGCGCTGAAATTGGCACTACCAGAAGCATTTTCAGGCTCGATTACTGCGCTGATGGCGGCACGCGCTGAAAACTGAAAAAACAGAACCAACAGCAGAATGCGCATTATCATAATGCGCTGGAACCGGCTGTTGGTTGTAATTTTAATCATTTACCGCGTGGATGTGCCTTTCTATGGATGTTCTTAAGATCCTTTCCGGTGAGATGCGTATATATCTGGGTTGTAGAAACATCTACATGTCCAAGCATTTCCTGAACAGCCACAATGCCGGCACCGCCTTCAAGCATGTGAGTTGCACATGAATGTCTGAATACGTGTGGCGACACATCACGGCATATCCCGGCCTGCAGAGCGTATTTTCTGATGATTTTCCAGACACCCATGCGCGACATTGCCTTGCCATACGGGTTGAGAAACAGGGTGCGTTCGCTGATATCTTTAACCAGCTTTGTGCGGCCCTTGTTGATATATTCGTTCACGGATGCAATAGCAAACTGGCCAACCGGCACGATGCGTTCACGGCCGCCCTTGCCGGTAACACTCAAGAACTCGGCGGCGGCATTGAGATTGCCAAGCTTGATATCGATCAGTTCTGATTCGCGAATGCCGGTTGCATATAGAATTTCAAGAATAGCGCGGTCCCGCAGTCCGAATGGCGTTGAGATGTCGGGCTGCTGCAGTATTTTTTCGATTTCCTGCAGACTGAGCACTTTTGGAAGTGGCCGACCGATGCGCGGACGCTCTAACAATGCAGTAGGGTCGGCGCTTATAATGTTTTCTCGCAGCAGAAAGCGGTAAAAACCCTTGATGGCGGAAGATTTTCTCGCCATTGAGCGTGGCGACAGCCCAAGATCATGCATGTGCACAAAGAACAGGCTAAGCGTGCTGTCGATGGAAGTGCTGGTGACGTCGCGTTGTCTTGCCTCGGCAAAGTCTGACCAATCCTGAAGATCTCTGCGATATGCTTCCAGAGAACGCGGTCTCAGGCCTTTTTCAATAGCGAGATAGTTCAGAAACTGCTCAAGCAGATCTGCCGACATGTTTGCTCCTGTTTTACCGATCTAATATGTAGTCAATATATCGGTAAAACCGGCGCTTTTATTGAATTCTATATGTCTCTCTTCTCTTGATCTTGATCTTGATCGCAACCGTAATTGCCTGCCCTGCGTAGCTTCAGCGAAGCAGGGTGATCGTGACTCTCTGTCACATGTGACTTCAATATTTGAATTCTTGGTATACCGCTTATGCCTGGTTCTCGGCAGAATCTGGCCGCTTTTATGGCTTCAGCCATTAGGAGCGGT
This sequence comes from Candidatus Riflebacteria bacterium GWC2_50_8, assembly GCA_001787855.1. Taxonomy (GTDB): domain Bacteria; phylum Muiribacteriota; class Ozemobacteria; order Ozemobacterales; family Ozemobacteraceae; genus Rifleibacterium. The sequence continues at coordinate 25,877 of MFYY01000034.1, forward strand.
GTATCTCGAACTGCTCAGCGGGCCAATCGCTACAGCTCTCGACAGGCGTGCGCTTTAAATGCTTTACGGGGAGGCAAAATCACAGTTATTCATCACTGATGACTGGGTAATAACCTTGGAAAACTGTGCCGGCTATTTTGATGAATTTTTTCTTCTGTTCAGAATTTAGAGACTTTAGGGCCGCTTTTTCGAGGAAGCCCAGAAACCTCAGGTTTTCAGTTATTATATCTGTTGGGTAATCCTTGAGAACAAAACAACCCCAGCCTTTATCAGGAAGAGCGGTTCGTTTAAATTTCGGCAAATCAACCGTAAAAAACTGGGTTATAGCCATTTTTACGCCTTCAAGAACAATTTGATCTGCTTCATTGCCACCAATTTCATGCCGGAGCAGCCAAACAAAGGATCGAATAGGATTCAGTGAATTATGCTGGTTATCAAGGTAAAATCGAGATCTTTCATTAGTCTTGATTTCCTCGGCAAATTCCTTGAGCATCCTTTTTTGGCTGAAAACTCTTTTTACGTCTTTGGGTCTATTGCCTGAATTGTGCAGGTCCACACAAGTGTTGTAGCCATTGCTCACAGCAACATAGTCGGCAAAAAATTCGTTAACCGCAAGAAGGCTATCGCTTACCCAGATTATCTGAGGATTTGTCCATTTTCTGATCTTAAAAACTCTGTTTAAAATTTGTTTTCTCAACAAATCGAATGCGTGGTGTCCATATTCATGGGTGGTTGTATCAAGATACCTGTGCAAAGTATCTGGTTTAGTTACCGGAATCCAGATAACAGAAGAATCTGATGAGTAGCCTGCTTTCTGAAAAACGGTATAATCTCTTAATTGTTGCCCAATCGGCTTATCAAGTTTCTTCTCGAGTCTGGCTCTTTCCTCTCTGATAATACTGATGACTTCATCCAAGAGCTTGCCTGACAACTTGCGTGGGTGAATGGCATATTCCCTTGCCAGCTGATCAGAGAAGGGATTAAGAAAAAAATAGATGTCATTTAACTTATCCGCAAGATGAGCGAACTCATAACCAGACATACTGGCAAATACGAGTCCAGCCTTTTCTTCATACTTGTCGAAGGCATATTTGTCAGGGATTATCCCGGCAGAAAGCCACATATCCCGGGCAGGAAAGTTTGTATCGGTATAGAACCTGATATGGACTTTTCGATCCATATTGATTCCCCAGGCTCGCATCTGCTTTTCAACTCCCTTGATCGCGGAAATCTGAGCATTAATTGAACGCAATTCTTGATGGGTCGCTTTACGAGACCCAAGAAGAGAAAGCGTGAAAGAGTTGCCCAAAAAAGCCTTTTGCCCATTTGACAGAATAAATTCTGCATGGCAATCCAAAGTGATTGTCAAAAACAAAAGCAGCAGGAACAATCTAAAGATATTTCTCATATTCATTTAAACAATTAATAGCCTATCTCGATAATCTGATCCTTCGAACCCTGAGGTTCGATGAGAGCCAAATGAATTTTCCTTCAATCATGATATCATTTACCCCAGCATAGTTCCACTTTTCCCAGACCGTTCCGTTAAAAAAGTGTAAAGAACCGCCGTCAATTGCCTGCTCAACAAGCTTGAGTTTGTTTGCCGGGTATGCGTTGTTGTTTCCAGCATAATTGGCCTTCTCGATTTGATTCAGCGCCTGTCGTATTGCCATGGGCGGCTCATCAAGACCATCCCAGATCCTGCCGTCATCAGCCATTTCAGCCTCATCATCACAGGCAACCCATACCCCGCATATTCTGCTCGAATTCATTGGTGGCACCGCAATTGCGGTAATGTTGTTGGATTCAAAGTCAGAGTTAAAAGACGTGTATTCCTTGCGGCTTCCTTCAGGAGTTATTCTGAACAGCCCGGCCTTCGAGCCCACCCATAAATTGCCAATTTGATCTGCGGCAATGCAGGTATACTTTTCCAACCCGCCCATTTCCACGATGCCAAATGTCTTGCCATCCCATGTTGACACACTTCTTGGGTGCAGCATGGCCAGATAATCAGTGCCAGCAGAATTCCATCTTGCAAAGCCTGTCACCACATTAAATGGCAGCCCCTCTTTATCGCCGTAATGTTGCCAATCAAAGGGGGTTGCCAGCCTGTTAACCGTTTCAGGGTTAATCAGCAGATAGAAGCCCTTGCCATGTGTGCCGACATAGAGTTTGCCGCGATCAAGCCATAGGGTTGTCAGTGCCGTTCCTGAAGGCCATGGTGCATCTTCCAGAATGAACTCCCATTCCGGAATGTCAAGAACCCTTTTTTTCTGCTTACTTTCCTTCTTTCTGATCCACATTCTACAGAGATACTTCTGATCAAAGATAATCCATAAGCACTGATTGGCCCTATCTGCAACCGCTTTCGTCACTTTTTCCGAATAAATCGGGTATACTTCGGTGCTGGAATCTCTGAAAGTTTCTTTTGAAAAGAGCTGCCATCGCCAATTCTCGCCATCCTTATTATTGTCGTCTGCAAAAAGGCCTGAAAAATCTGCGTCATTTTTTGAAATCTCCAGGCTGGATTCCTCAAGGCGAGCGTTAGAGCTGAAGGACTCCACTTCTGATTCCTCTGGTTGATTGGTCATGGCCGTTAAAAAGCCTTTGGTTCTGAATCTGGAAATCCCTTTTTCATGTACAAACCAATAATCTTTATTTCTCAAAACCTGAAAATACTGGGTGTGAGGCTGCACGATCGGGGGGGGCGAAAAAAAAGTTTTTGAGTAAGGGGTGCCGATCGCACAATACTTGAATTCGTCATTCTGCTGAGAGTCGACAGGAATCAGGACAAGCCCACCGTCAGTTGCTGCGACAATAAATCTTTTCATGACATACAAACGATTTATCTGATCAGAAGGCAAAGAACTGTTTCCGCTATGATAATTTTCCCAGCTTCCTTTTTGGAAACGCCAGATGCCGGCATCTTTGCTTCCAAGATAGAGGGAACGGTTTGCTAGAAAGTCTTTTAAATAAGTGGTCTGCTCATCATTGTCTTTCGCTTCTACAAAAGCTTCATAAACATAATCCGGGTTTCTGACAGTGATGACCGATGTAAGCCATGGTTGCTTCTTAAGAGGCGCAAAAGCGGTATCTATATTGCCATTTTTTAAAAAAGTCAGACCTTCCGGCGAAACGACAATATGTCTGGTCTCTTTCTGTTTGCTGGTAACCCCCCATAAATCGTTAATCCAGTCTCCGAGCATGCCATCAGAATGCTTCAACAGAAGATCTGATCGACCATTAATTTTTCCGAGGCCATTGCCAAGCGAGCCATACCATCCATTAAAAGAATCACTGAAGCAAAGAGCAGAAATACCAACAGATGAGATTTTTAAATTGATGCCATCATCGTAGTTAACTGGATTAAACCTGGTTTTGCCGCCACCTGGCAGTCTGGCATGCGCGATGTAACCTCCAAAGCAGCCCACAATAATTGAACCACGCACCATTTGAATTCTGTCAACATCAGTGTTTGGCAAGCCGTCGGCTGTTGTGTAAACCCTGTGAGATCCATCAACAATGTGTAAAAGCCCGATTGAATTCGCGACCCATAAGCCGCCATCTTCGTCGAAGGCCAGATCTTTTACCGGGCTGGAAGCTATCTCCTGCGGTAGAGACGGAACCTCCCAGCGGCAATCATCGCCATTATATATAGCAAGGCCAGCATCAGTTCCAACTGCGAGCCATTTGTCGAATTGACTGAATGCAGTAACCCGATTGGATGGCAGTCCGCTGGCGACGTTAAACACCTGCCATGTGTCTGCTATCATGGGTGACGCAAAAAGAACAAGCATGAGAAGAATAATTAGAACAACTCTCATTGCTAATTTCATTTTATTTTACCGTGCTTTCTCATTGGTGATATAGAGGGGGCATTATACTAATCCGACACTGGGAATCAGGTTTTCTGACACCAGGTTGAAGTATACTCTAGAATGATTGAACGAATAAAACATTATGCCACGTCGTAAACTTGGGGGTTAGGGGGCAACGTTAAAACCCTTAACGCTTGATGATTCCCAGCAAATGACAGAGAACTGGTGGGCCCAAAACAGTCATAAAAAAGGCTGTTTCACAGAGAATGAAACAGCCCTCGTTTAACAATAAAAAATTATGCAGACTTCTGGTCGCGGTGAATCTTGTCGGTGAAGCGCTGCAGGTTGCGTTCGTAAAATTCGGCAGAAAGGCGGCCGCTGCGGGACTCTTTAAGCAGCGGCAGCATTGCTCTGAGGTCACCCTGTTCAGCGAGAGCTTCGATGGTATTGCGATAAACAATGTCTTCAGTATCGTGCAGCATTTTAAGCAGAATCGGCGTGCCCTGGTGGTCTTGAATTCGACCAAGCGCGAAAACCGCTGACGATCTTACCCAGCGACTGCGATCACGCGCCATTTTCTCAAGCTCGTTAAAAACTTCCTGGTTGCCGCATTTCCACAACGCGATTGCCGAATTAACGCGCACGCGGTCATTGCGGTCATGCAGCAGCTTTTTGCAGGCTTCCGGAAGCGCGGGCCATTTAAGTTCACTCAAAGCTTCGACCGCGTTAGCGCGCACTCGCGCGTCTTCATGCCTGAGCTGAGTGGCAATTATTTCGGCAGCTTGACTGTTTTTTGAGCGGCCAAGTGCTGAAACAGCAGTAGCACGGACCCAGATGTCGGTCTCGGTATTGCGCAAAATTTTGATCAGCTCAGCATCGAGTTCTTCAGAATTAAGACGCGAGCAGGCATCGACGGCATTTATGCGCAACCAGCGCTCTTTAGCGACCAGGCATTCCCTGATGGTTTTAATTATCTTGTCGCCACCAATATGGCCAAGCACCAGAATCATCTGTTCACGCACCACCAGCGGCATGCGGTCAAAATCGACAAGAATGCGGTCGGAGATTTTATCGCCCATGGCTGCAATAGCGCTGATGGCGGTATTTCTGATACGGTCGTCAGATATCTGCAAAAGCTTGTAGAACTCTTCGTAAAGCAGCGGGGACTTTTCAATTTCGGCTTTTTTGAGCAGCAAAAGCCTGATTTTCTGATCAGACTCGGCCGACAGCCAATGTCGCAGAATAGTGATGCGCTCATCGGCACCGAACAGCGCAAGGCCTTCGACGGCAATTTCCCTGATACGCGGGCGGGCATCTTCAAAAAGTGCCTGAAATATGCTGCGATCTTCAATAAGAGGCCGGCTTACCAGAGCTTCGGCAATGGCCTGGCGCACTTCGGCGTTTGCCGACTTTACCAGCCTTCTGACATGTGCGCAGGCGCCTTCATCTTTGAGGCGGGAAAGCGCGAGATTGGCCATCAGCGACACCGCCCAGTTATCACTGCCGGCAAGCATCTTGAGAGAAGTGTGACGTTCAGCTGCCGGGTGGCGCACGAAATAACCAACCGCCGTGGCCAGCAGTTCGGGATCGCGGGTTTGCCCGAGAATTTCGTTCATCAGCGATGCGACCCGCACGTCATCGTAACTGGCCAGCAGTTCGAGCAGACGGCGGCGGATAACTGGCGGTTGATCACTGCTGCAGGCTTTAATTATCACGTCGAGCGCCGGCGAAAAGTCAAAACTTTTCAGGGCATTATAGGCTGTTTCAGCGAGTTTGCCATTATCGGCGATGAGATATTCGACAATATGTTTTACCGAAACCGGGTTGCCAATACGCCCCATTGCCTTTACCACCTGATCTACGATCTCCTGGTCTGGTGAAGACAACAAATCCTTAAGGTGTTCTGCATGTTCTCTGATGCCTAAAATACCGAGAGCTGACACTGAAAGCAGCTTTTCCTCGCGGTTTGTACTTTTTAAACCATCAATCAAATCTTTAAATCGGCTTTTTTCGGCTCCCGACATGCTGATCTCTCCTGTTTTATTCTTCGTTTGCGGGCTCTTCGATTCTTTCAATACGGGCACCAAGTTTGCTTACGCGGCCCACGAGATCTTCATAGCCCCGGTCAATATGAAATACCTGGCTGATTTCGCTGCGACCTTCGGCAACCAGACCGGCCAGAACCATGGCGGCGCCAGCGCGCAGGTCAGTAGCAGATACCGGTGCACCCTTGAGCAAATCCACCCCATGAATAACGGCTGTGCGGTCATGGATGGCAATGTTAGCGCCCATTCGTGCCAGTTCAGAAACATGCATAAAGCGATTTTCGAAAATTGTTTCGGTAATTGATGAGGTGCCCTTAGCTATGCACATTGCAGCCATCAACTGTGCCTGCAGATCAGTTGCGAAACCTGGAAACGGCAGCGTCTTGATTTCGACCGCCTTGATGCCTTGTGGAGCATAAACGCTGATCGAGTTTTCGTCGTGATCGACTTCGACTCCCATTTCGCGTAACTTGTTGATCAGTGCGTGCAGATGCCCGGGATAGCAGTTCTCAACCCTTACTTTGCCAGCGTTCATGGCACCCATTATCGCAAAAGTGCCTGCTTCAATGCGGTCGGGCATAACTGTGTAACGGCCGCCACCAAGCTTTTCTACGCCTTCAACAGTGATTGTCGGACTACCGGCACCAGTTATTTTAGCGCCCAGCACATTCAAAAAATTTGCCAGATCGACTATTTCGGGTTCCTGAGCAGAATTTTCGATCTGAGTAAGGCCTTCGGCAAGTGTTGCCGCCATCATCAGATTTTCGGTAGCACCAACCGACGGAAAATCGAGCAGTATCTTGCTGCCGCGCAATTTATCAGCCACAGCCACGGCGCAGCCACCCTCTATGGAAACAGTAGCGCCAAGGGCTTCAAATCCCTTCAGGTGAATGTTTACCGGTCTGACACCAATTGCGCAGCCACCCGGCAATGGGACTCTGGCTTTTTTGAGACGGGCCAGCAGAGGACCCATGACAAAAAAACTGGCGCGCATGCTTTTTACCAGCTCATAAGGAGCTTCGTCGCCGATCTGGCCGGAAGCGTCAAAGCGATAAACGTTGCCACCCATGTTCTCTACGCGAGTGCCAAGAGCCTGCAATACGCGATCCATGGTGTTAACATCGTTGAGCGCCGGAACATTGGCAAGCTCAACCGGTTCAGTGCTTAAAATTACTCCGGCCATGATTGGCAGTGCGGCATTTTTAGCGCCACTTACCCTGATACTGCCGTTCAGTTGCCTGCCGCCTTCGATGATGATTTTTGCCATGAATCAGCCTATCTCTAACCTTTCAAGCGTAATTTTAGCTTCCTTGAGCATTTCAAGCGAAAGCTCATCGGGGTAATCGCCCAGAAACACAACACGTTTAATGCCAGCATTAATCAGCATCTTGGCGCAGGTAATACAGGGCTGGTGGGTGCAGTAACAATCGCCGCCCTTCAATGATACACCAAAAGCTGCCGCCTGCAGTATAGCATTTTGTTCGGCATGCAAGCCACGACACAACTCCTGTCTCTCGCCCGATGGAATCTTTCTCGATTCACGCAGGCAGCCGCCAGGCAGCTGAAAACAATGCGCAACATTGTTTGGAGCTCCATTGTATCCGGTTGCCAGCAGTCGGTTGTCTCTTACAATAACAGCGCCAACCTGGCGGCGCAGACAGGTAGAACGTTGTGCCACCAACTGAGATATCCGCAGAAAATAGGTATCCCAGTCGGGGCGTTCGGAAATATGGTCAGGCATGGAAATTTTACTTTGTTCCATAAAGTCTGTCTCCGGCATCGCCCAGGCCGGGCAGGATATAGCCTTTTTCGTTGAGACCCTTGTCAAGAGCGCAGGTAAAAATTTCGACATCGTGATGCGCTTTTTGCAGGCATTCAACGCCTTCGGGGCAGGAAACCACGCAGAGAAATCTGATATGTTTCGCCCCTTTCTGTTTGACGATATCAATGGCTTTGGCGACAGAGCCACCGGTAGCCAGCATCGGGTCGACAATAAAGACTTCCATGTCAGAAATATTTTCAGGAAGCTTGCAATAGTATTCAACCGGCAACAAGCTTTCGTGATCACGGTAAAGACCGATATGACCTACTTTTGCCATCGGCATAAAACTCAGCAGACCATCAACCATGCCGAGCCCGGCGCGCAAAATCGGCACGATTGCCAGCTTCTCGGTAGAGATCATATAAGCTTCGGCCTGCATCAATGGTGTTTCACAGATCTTTTTTTCGACCGGGATACTGCGCGTAGCTTCGTATGCAAGCATCATCGAAAGTTCCTGCATCAACTGACGGAAAAGTTGTACGTCTGTGTGTTTTGAGCGCAGGAGAGTGATTTTATGTTTGACCAGCGGGTGATCTAAAATGTTGAGTTTTCCCATCAGTTTATCTGCCTTTCAGAGGTATCTCGATCTTTTCTATACGATCCTGATGGCGGCCGCCATCAAAAGAAGCAGAAAAGAACTTTTCAAGAATATCTACGGCCAGAGCCTCGCCAACCAGGCGACCGCCCATTACCAGCACGTTGGCATCGTTGTGTTGCCGTGCCAGTGTGGCTTCGAGTGAGTTATGACAAAGAGCGGCACGAATGCCGGCATGACGGTTGGCTGCTATCGAAATTCCTATGCCGGAACCGCAGGTTAGAATCCCCATTGTGCCGGGATCGGCCAGTATTTCTCGGGCAACAGCGTGCGCGAAATCCGGGTAATCGCAAGATTTTTCAGAATTGGTACCAAGATCGACGACCTTATGCCCAAGCTCGACAAGTCTTCTGATCAGCGTCTGTTTCAGCAGAAAACCACCATGATCAGACCCTGCGTATATCTTCATTCTACATTGTCTCCTGTATCTGAGTGACAAGCGGGATGTCTCATAATACACAGGTAGACCGGAAGTTTCAACAATAGAATGTCGGCAATCGCAACCATAAAAATCGGTTAGCGGTTGAATCTTCTCTAATTAAGGCAGATCAAAAATCAGCCGGAGCGACCTGACAAACTGCAGCAGCTCAAACAGTCCGATCGGGCCGGGATGCACATGCCCGATAAGGCCGGTGACAAGCAGGCCCGAGCCAGTCGGACGGGGCGCCAGATTCAGCTCGGCATGGATTTTTCGCGATTCCTGCGCTGGTATCATGTGGTCGTCAATACCGTGAATCAATGATACTCTGCACTTTATGCCGGCAAGCTTGCCTTTCGGCGACAACTGGTCAAGAGAATCCTGCTCAACTCTGGTGCGGTAGAATTCTAAAGGTTCATAGCTCGCCAGCCTGCTCTGGTAAAACTGGCGCTTGAACTCGTTGGAATAATGGCTGCAGTAGTCTCGCAACAGGTTCTCGCATTCAGCTGCGACATGCGAAGGGATACCCATTTCCCGGTAGAATCGATGTACCCCCACCAAGGCAAAATGAATGTACCTATCCCACTCCAGATCGGTTTCTGGTAGAGGTTTGAACGATTCACTTACCTGGAATGATTCAGCAATTGAATAGCATGCTCCAAATGTTATAACAAAAGATACTTTTGCGGCCAGTTCTTCTCTGGCAGCAGCGGTGAGCACGTAACTTCCGGCATAACTGAAACCAATCAGGCCGAGGCGATTTGTTTCGCTCTGCTGATACATACCAATTAACTCACCGATCAATTCGAGATCTTCAGTATTGAAACTGCCGTTGGCGATGTGATCAAGGCACGGCAACACACAGGCTACCCCGGAGACGGCGAGCGCACGGGCAAACTGAATGACTCGAAAGTCATTATAGCCGTCAAGCGTGACGCCATGCGCCGCAATAACGGTTATACCAGCCGGAGAAACCGGCATAAACAGGTGGTAACGACCGCCAGACGGTGCGACGAGGTCTCTTATTTCAAGAGTATGAGAAGCATCTGCCGAAGTATCCGGGCCGCCAACAGACCTGAGGCGCAGAACCAGGCTCATCAGTCTTACAAGAGCAGTAATTTTCACGGTAAATCTATCCTGGCTTCAAGTTCAACAATATTCTAACGCCCTGCCGATAGTGGTGACCCTGAGGTTTACACATCAACGGCAGAATGATACACTATTCCCGAGAGTTCTCGACATTCTATCAAAGCGATACAGATAATGAAACATGAAGATAATGCCGGCGCTTACGATACCGGCATGAAATTGCACTGGTTAGGTTCTTACAACGCCTTTCGGCGCTCACTGGTCAACAATTTCGGCGAGTTCGAAAACTCGACAATTCTTGATTTCGGTTGCGGAACTGGCCTGCTTCTAGAGTTCATCAAGGCCAATTATCGGTATAATGGTCTTTATCTCGGCATCGATCCCGGAGCCGGCATGCTCAAGATTGCAAAAGAGAAGGCGATCGACCACCAGGGCAAGTGTTTCGTGCAGATTCCTCTTTTTCCAAACTTCCCGGTAAAATCGGAATCCGTTGATATTTTTGTATCATCTCTTGTTACCCATCAAATCTCGCTGGAAGGCAAGCAAGCCCTGTTCAAAGAAATATTCAGGGTTTTAAAGCCGAATGGTAGAGTCGTCATGGCCGAATTCGGCAAGCCTTCGGGTATCATGGGGAACCTTCTGGCATTTTATACCAAAAAAGTCTGGGGCCAGGCTATTCCTGAAATAGGCGTTAATGCGCCAGCCAACTTTGAAGGTGTTGTTCCCGGGCTTTTTGCAGCCGCCGGCTTTTCGCAGTTTCGTATAACTGACCGCTGGAAGGGCGCAATCGATGTCATGGCCGGCATGAAATGACGAGATTGCTTGATATCCTGCTTGTGCAACCGCGCTGGAAAAGCCATGGCTATCGCAGAAAAATCAAGGTCGACGAAAATCTTATTCATCCCCTGACACTTGGGGTCGTAGCCGCATGTAGTGAGCCGCACCGGGTCACAATCATCGACGAAGCGATGGAACCAGTTCCTAGCGACCTCTCGCAGTATGACCTGGTAGGAATCTCCGTGAACACTTATGTTGCACCCCGGGCTTTTGAACTTGCCGACAGGCTGCGAGCGCGGGGCAGCAAAATAGTCATGGGCGGGGTTCATGTTGGATTAACGCCGACTGAGTGCGCAAAACACGCTGACAGTATTGTTGTCGGTCATGCTGAAGACACCTGGCCACGACTGCTTGAGGATTTTTCAGCTGGCAATCTGAGAAGTCGCTATGATTCGAACTGGGCCGGCATCAAACTGGCCAGTCCCCGCCGCGACCTCTTCAGATCACGCAACGACACTCTTGCTTACTGCGAAACGACCAGAGGCTGTCTTAACAGCTGTCGTTTCTGTTACCTGAACTGTCTGCCGCAAAAAGGGCTGATCTATAAGGAGATTGGCGATGTTTACCAGGAGTTGCAGTCTTTGGCGGCGAATATCGTTCTGTTTTGCGATGACAACATGTTTTGTAATCGCGACTATATGATGTCGATGCTGGCAGAAATTACAGATCTCAAAAAACACTGGTGGATACAGGCGCCTTCAAACATATTTGACGACGAAAAACTGATCGAAACGATGGCCCGTTCCGGCTGTTTTTCGGTGAGTATCGGCTTTCAAACCGGCAGCGACGAGACCAACCAGGCCGAAAGAATATATCAAAACCGCGCCGACCGCTATAAAACGCTGGTTGATCTGCTGCACAAGCATCGAATTCTCGTCGACGGCACCTTCATTTTTGGCTTTGACAGCGATGCTCCGAGCGTATTTAGAGAAACCGAGGAGCTGATTCGCACGCTGGGTCTGGACTCTTACACGTTTTACTTTTTGACGCCGTATCCCGAAACTCCTTATCTCGAACAGATCAGGGCTGAAAACCGGGTAACCGGCAGCGACTGGTCTGATTTTGACTGGGACCACGCTGTCATAAGACCGAAACAGATGACTGAAAAACAGCTTGAAGATGGCGTTGTCAAGCTCTACAAAAGACTTGACCGACTCTACCACAATCGCAGCATGTTGAGAAACTGGAAAGTCTACACTAGATTTGCCGGTTCACTCAAGCTGATGAGCTTTCTTTCATCAATCGGCTGGAACTATCGCCGCTCAAGAATTCTTCCCTGACGCCTGATAAGAGCCAAAAACATTCTGCGCACACATAGGCACAAGACGGTCACCCGGCAGAGGATAAGGGTTACAGCACTTGATCAGCCGGCCAAAGTCGAGAGTGTGCACATCCATGAAATGATGAATAAAAATGGCCTTCATATTCTCAATACCCGCATTAATTCTGGCATCAGTTGAAGAATCCTGGTTGAGCTTTCGCAGAATTGCTTTAACACGATCAAGCAGTTTAGTCGAAGCGCTGCTTGCATCTGCCGCCGACCACAGCTTGTAGAGACGATTTTTCATCATGTCATAACCATTGCTGTCGAGCCCGGGCAGGGTTTTGTTGGCGATCATCGCAAGATAATCATTACGCCCTAAAAACTCTTTCAGGCTGTAATAGTCGCCGTCTTCCACCTTCAAATAATATGACAGCGCAAAACATGAATAATGCGAACAGGGAAGAGGATTAAAATCACCTTTTTTCACATGCCTGCCACCCTCAATTGCCCGCACGACGTCGGGAATAGTCAGGCGGTGCCGCTCAGTATCCAGAATTGCTGCGTTGCCCGAGAAGGTAACCGGCTGAAACATCAATGAGACAGCCTGCGATGCAAAGAAAAAATCGCTGATTGCCGGGATTTCGTCGTCATTAACGCCCTTTAATATCGTTGCTACAAGTGAATAAGTGATTCCCTCGGCTTCCAGCAATCTTATTATTTCCTGCTTTTTCGCGGCAAGATCAGCGCCTCTTATGAACTGCCAGGTTTCTGGCTTGAAGCCATCGAACTGCAGAGCGGCTATGCTTCGCGTCTCGCGAAACATTTTTCGCAGAGCCGGATTATCAAGAAAAGCGAGACCGTTGGTTGAAACCGACACCTGGGCAACACCCTTTTCTCTGGCAATCCTGATCATCGGCTCCAGATCGGGGTGAAGCAGAGGCTCGCCGCCGCTGATGTTGACAACATCCATCCGCCCTTCTGTTCTCATCAGGTTATCGATAATCCCGGCAAACTGCTCAACAGACAGTGAAAACGGGCGATCGAATTTTTTCAGGCAAACCGGGCACGAAAGATCACAACTGTCGGTAATCTCAATTACCGGAAGGCAGACATGCTGGCGATGTTCGGGGCAGAACCCGCAACTCTCCGGACACCCGACAAATTTTTTAACATTTCGCTCTCTGGGATTCTGTGAAGGCTTTATATAAGCCATACTGGCGCGATACCACTCAGGATCCGATGAAATAAGAACTCTTGAAAAGCCGTGCTCAGGGCAGTATTTCTCAAGAAATACCTTGCAATCGACTTCGATTATTCTTGCCCGGACCTTGCTCATGCACTTCGGGCAAAGTGCCATGGTCTGCGAATAAACCAGTTTTTTCTCGGCTACATTCATGATTGTTCCACCCAGAATCGTGGATCTTTCTGGCGGTACAGCAGGTTATAGGAGCACGCCGGGATCATGTTGCCCTTTTCATCAGGAACCAGGTCGCCACAGCGCGAGATCCTGTCGAGATCAAAATTGTCAGCATCCATGTGCGGATGAATATAAACCATCTTAACCAGGCTTTCCAGTTGTCTGCGCCTGTCTTCGTTATCCTCATGGTGATCGGCTGAATAAACATCACGAAGCAGGCGCTTAAAATGTGCGACAAGAGCCTCATCGGCACCTTCAGCCCACATCCGGTTCAGTCCTTCAATAAAATCCATCGAGAAGCGGCGATCCGGCTCAAGCAGGTAGTTGCCGGCGGTGAGCTCTGACAGGCGCCGGCGATCGAATACTTTCGCCAGAGAAATCAGCTGGCCGTCATACATGACATAGTAGGCAACGCTGTAGCAAAGCGGGTGGTAAGAGCCAAGCGGAAAAAAATCAGTGGCAGCAAAGCCTTCTTCTTCGCAAAGAAGTCGCTCCATCTGATCGATAGGCAGGCGTCTTTTCGGCTCAAAGGCGGTGCCATTTTTTCCGGTAAATGTCATGTTCTGAATGGTGATGCTTCTGACAAAACTTTTGCCGATCCAGGCACGCGTGAGCTGCGCGACCTCTTTTTCGTTAACGCCAAGCGCGGCGACCAGAAGAATTGTCGTTGGAATTTCGAGGCGCTCGATCGTCGCCAGAGCCTGCAATTTCAGGGCTGTGATGTCTTTGCCATACATCAAAACACTGGTTTCGGGGTCGAGAGTATCGAGATTGAAAACCAGCTGAACCCCTGACTGCTTGATTCTTTGGGCAAACTCAAAATCCTCGGCAATTTTGATGCCGTTTGTATTCATCGTTATGCGCTTTATTTTCTCATCCTTGCAGGCATCGATGATTTCGAACAGCTCAGGATGCAGCGTCGGCTCGCCGCCGGTGAGATTTATCAGCTGAACCCCACCCGAAGCCTCAGTGATCGCGCGAATAATCGCGCGGGTTTCTTCGACTGATTTATAATAGCGCTGATCAGGGCGATTAAAAGTAAAACACTTGGGACAATCGAGATTACAGTCGTTGGTGATCGAAAAAACCGGCAGCCGCAGACCGTTAGTGTGCCATTCGCAGAGGCCGCAATCAAGCGGGCAGCCCTGACGGCAAGGAACTGGCGCGGCCACTGTTGTCGCAACATGCGGCTGATTGATTCTTTCGGCATACCAGGCATAGCTTTCGGCGATTATCTCCGATTGCACGCCGCGTGGGCAGAACCGTTCCATGTATACCGAGTCCTTGCGTTCAACAATCGCGGCATGCTCGACCTGTCGGCAGATGTTGCACCATGCGCTTGTCGATCTTATCAGCGTATCGCCCATCAGCTCAGATTCCTCCGTCAGAAGCGATGTTCTGACCGTTAATGTACGAGGCCTTATCAGAAGCAAGAAACGCGGTCAGCTCGGCAATATCGGCAGCAGTTCCAGCCCGGCCGGCAGCACAATGCTTGACGAAATCATCGCGCAGGTCATCGGGCACGCCTCTGGCAACGCCGCCGGCCAGCAAACCGGGAATTACTGAGTTAACGCGAATGTTGAACCTCTTTAACTCGGCAGCAAGCGAGTATGTCATGCCATTAACCGCAGCTTTGGTCATTGCGTAGGTCAGCGGCACGTCAAGAATGCGTTGACCGGCGATTGAGCCCATATTAATGATTACGCCGACCTTGTTGCGGATCATGCCGCGAACAACAGCCTTGGTCACAAAAATCAGACCCTTCATGTTTATGGCGAGAACAGCATCGACGTCTTCTTCATCAAGCATGGCCAGAGGCATGATCTGACTAATCGCAGCGTTGTTCACCAGAATATCGATTTTTTCATGATCCTTGTAGATCTGCTCGATCACAGATGTTATTTCTTTGACATCAGACATGTTCATTTTGACTGATTCGCATGAGGCAACTTCGCTTTTCAGCTTTTCTGCCTTATCTGCGCTGCGATTGTAAGAAAAAATGACATGCGCGCCGTAGCCGGCAAAGACTCTGACGAGCTCGCTTCCGATATATCCGGTGCCACCAGTAATAAAAACAGTTTTTCCGTTCAGCATATCAAGCCTTTTCTGCTATTTTAAGCTCAATGACCCGGGCAAGATCTCTAACCGTCAGGGCTCGAAATAGTTCTACCCTGGTCATGCCTTCGCGATATCTGCCACTGTCGGCACCCAGGTTACGCGAAACGATAGCGGCACCGGACGCCGTCAGTCTTTCGTCAGCAAACAGATCATCTGGATTAGTGCCGGCCACAATGATCTGGCTGGTTTTCAGCACAACCCCAAAGTTCTTTTCAACAAGATAGATGATCTCGACAAAATCAATACTGTCGGCACCAAGATCGCTAACCAGTGATGCGTCAGGACTGATTTCATCGATTGAATCGATATCCAGCACCGGCAGCAGCAGCTCTCGCAGTTTCTGTTCAACCATTGTCTTTCTCCTGTTCTTTGTATCCGAGCGCAATCAAAGCTCCGATCTCACGCGACTCCTTGACCTTGAACAACCGGGCAAGCCCGTCATGAGCCAGCAGTGGGCCGGTCATGCAACAGGCGCCAAGATTTAACGACTCAGCGGCAAGAAGAATCAGCATACTTACGCACGAAATCGACTTGATAAAGTTCTCTCTCTCCCAACGAGCGATCTCCTGATTGCCCGCAAGCATCAGAGAAAGCGCCGGCATGACCCTGAACTCGGTAAGCAGCAGAACCGGGGCCGTCTTGAAGGCAACAAAATTTTCGGCATAAGATTTAAAAGAATCTCTCATATCTTCTCTGACGCCTGCTGAAAGGATTTTGCAATGTGCCTGAACAAGCCCGGCAGCGCTTACAATGGTTTCGCAGTCTCTGACTGTTCTGACAGTCCAGTTCTTGCGGCCTGATGCATAAGGAGAAAGCATGGCAACATCAATAACTTTTTGAACTATCTCAGCGTCGAGCGGCTTCTGGGAAAAAGTCCGGCAGCTTTTGCGCGACTGCGCAATGCTCTTGAGCGCCGCATAACCGGCAGAATCACAATCCATACATGAAGCCTCCGTTCACGTGAACGACCTCGCCGGTTATGAACGATGCATTGCCGCTGAGAAGAAAGGCTGCGGCATTAGCTATTTCATCGGGCAAGCCAAGGCGGTTGAGCGCGATGCTCTTTTTGACCTCATCACCTGCGTAATTGAGCAACCCCTTCAGGCTGCCGGCATCTACCGGGCCGGGCGCAATGCAGTTCACTCTGATTCCTTTTCGGCCGCACTCAGCAGCAAGAGAACGGGTAAAAGACTCAATAAAACCTTTGGTACCGGCATAAACAGTCTGTCCGCGGACGCCACGGGCGGCCGCCACCGAAGAAATGTTCAGAATCGAACCGCTTCTTCTGGCCAGCATTCCGGGAATCACCTTACGGCAGAGCCTGATCATGGCAGTCAGGTTCACTGCGAGCATCAGGGCGACCTCATCGTCGGTCAACTGGGCAAGCGGAGCGGTAATCGTAGCTGCTGCGCAGTTTACAAGAATGTCACAGTCTCCGGCAGTTTTGCCAAATTCTGATAAAAAGCCAGAATCGGCAAGATCACCTGACGCAATAAGAATTTCACGGCATTGCAGCTCGGATTTGAGCTGTTCAAGAGCCTCAGGGTGCCTGAAGCCATGAATGATAATCTCATCATCAGACTCCACGACTTTACGGCATATTGCCGCGCCAATTTCTGAACTTGCGCCGGTTACGACAATTTTACGCATCGAAACGCCTCATTACTATAGCTGTATTCTGCCCGCCAAATGCGGCATTGAGTTTGAGAACGTAATTTATATCAAGAGCCAGCGGCCGGCCCCTGACAACATTAAGCCCAACCTCGGGATCTGGTTCGTCATAGTTTACAGTTACGGGAACCTGCCCTTTTGTCAAAGACCAGATGACCGCCAGAAGTTCCATGGCACCACAGGCACCGATCAGATGACCTATCTGACCTTTCATTGAATATACAGGTATCTTCGAGTATCTGTCAGAAAAAATGCGCTGCATGGCACTTGCTTCGGCTGGTGCGTTTTTGTGAGTTCCGGTCCCGTGCAGATGAACGCAGTCGATCTGGTCTGGCGTAATGCCTGCCTCGCTTATAGCTTCAAGAGCCGCACGCGCCAGTTGTTCGCCGCCTGGATCCGGGTCAGTAACCAGATATGCATCCATTGTTGAACTGTAACCGCAGATTTCAGCAAGAATTCGCTCACGAGGTGCATTCTTGCCACTTTCGAGAAGAAACGAAACCGCGCCCTCGCCAAGAACGAGACCTCGCCGGTTTTTATCAAAAGGCCGACAGGCCTGGGCTGGGTCTCCGGGCCAGTCTGAAAGAGCTCCGAGCTTGTAAAAACCGAGATAGTGAAGATGACAAAGCATAGAATCATAACCGCCACTGATTACCATGGTTGCGGGATCAGAGTGCACAATTCTGAAGCCAAGACCGATAGACTGGGTTGATGCAACGCAGGCGGATACGTTAGCTGACTGGCCGCCCCTCAGTTCATATTTTTTAGCCAATTTCGCGACCTCAAGATGTGAATGACTGCAATATGGTTGCCATTCGCCAGAACAGGCGCTTCCACTGTTGACATAGTTCTCAATATCGAAATAATCAATTCCGGTTCCCAAGTGAATATGTCTTTTTTCTGGCGTATAACGACTGATATCAGAGGCTTCGACGAGCTGTTCGACCGCCTTTTCGATAAAGAACGATTTTCTGTCAGTGCCCGATGGTGTATTAATGACATTGCCGGCATGCTTGATTTCGGCACCGTGACTCACCGGAAAATGGTCTGTGTTGAAGCTTTCGATTCTGGCAATGGCACTGGTTGCCAGTTCGATGTTTGCAAATATTTCATCGATACTGCTGCCGGATGGTGCAAATGCGGCGGCAGCTGTAATATAAACTCTATTCATAGAATGTTTCCGCAGTGCCAGAGTCGAAAAATTTCAATGGCCTCGCAATTCCTTTGCGAAAAAGCCTCAATATCAATTTCGTCGCGACTGCATAGGGCAAAACCAGCTTCAACTACGGCATCAGCATGGACTTTACTTGCGCCAAGAAGGATTCTGCCGGGATAAGTACAGTGCTTTGCCTGAAGCAACAGTCCGGCAGCCGAGCCGTAAATAATAGAATTATCGCCGGTCAGCCCGCGATCGATGGAAATGAACGACAACGGCATGTTATAGAGCACTTTAAACTGGGTAAGCGGAGAAAGACTCGACATGCCGCGTTCAACGAAATTCTGCTGCGAAAATCTGCCGGATTCATCAGTACAGGCTTCAATAACCAATGAAAGACCAAAATCTTCAAACTCGACCGTTCCCTTGCCGAAGTAAAATGGCGTCTGCGTCGGGACTTCCTCGTTTTCGAGAAGTCTTGCTACGGCAACAACGCAGGCCGAGATTTCGCGATTGAAGTATTTTGCCAGTTTACGCTTATTCAAACACTCACGCGCCGGAATATCTTCTTCTGGCCCATAACGTTCAAACACTGTTTTCATTCGGTATTTCCCGGGTGTTTTTCATACAGATGTTATAAATGGTTTTTCGTGATTCGAGCAGTTGATTATCGGGAACATCAAGAAATGAAAATGTCAGCTCACCGTTCGCTATCAGTTCGCCCTCACAGGTTGCTTTAACGGCTGCAACACCATACTCATCACGAACAATGGTAACGTCAGCGCGGTATATGAGGCGGTCGCCAGGCTCGGCGGGCTTTCTGAACTTCATCCGGTTGACGATCGACAACACCGAGTATTTCATCGGCAGGTTCTGCTTGTGGCGCATCAGCTCGAAGAATGAGCCGGCAAGCTGCGCCAGACCTTCCTGAATCAGGCTCCCGGGAAAAATCGGGTAACCGGGAAAATGCTCGTTAAATACATCATCAGCGAGTGTTATGCATTTGACCCCGGCAATGTACGAACCGTAGCAAATCTCGTCAATTCTATCCACGAGGTGAAATCTCATATAACTCCTGACCTGCTCTCTACATCAAGCTTTTGAACGCCCTGGCCGGTAGCATTCTGAAAAAGCTCGGGATTTGCCTTTTTCCAGCCCCACAGGCCCGAAGCTAAATAGGAGACACGTTTATAGCCCTTTGAACGAAGGAAAAATGCGACCATCGGCGAATAGAATCCGCCCTGACAAACAACCAGGATGCTTTTATCCCGGGGTATCCTGTCGAGATAATTCTTAAATGTCAGCATGGATGTTTCGTATGAGCCATTGATGCTTGAAAACAGCACCCGGTCATACCAGAACCTTATATCAAGGATAAAGAGTTCAGAGCCATTAATCATATCCTGATTCAGTTGTTTGGGCCAGATGGCGCTAGTCGAGCTTATTGAACCGTCGAAATACTCGCGAAACACTCTGACAGCGTAATCTATCTCAGAGCGCGAGGTATGTTCAGACAGCGAGAGCCTGATAGTCTGGCGGGCCTGCGTTTCAGAAAGACCGATCGCAGCAAGAACGTGTGATGGCTTATTGTCTGGCGTACTGCAGGCAGAACCTGCGGCGGCGGCAATGCCATAATAATCAAGTGCGGCTATAAGTTCGGCGTTATATACGTCCGGAAACGTCAGGTTCAATGTGTTTGGCAGGCTGTTTTCGGGAGTATTGAGCAACAGGTCGGGCTTGATTTTCTTCAGGCTGGTAAACAGTCTATGTTTTAGCGCGCACACCTGCTCTGCTCTTTTCAGCGACTCCGAAACATGCTCGCAGGCCTGGGCGAATCCGGCAATATTGTGCAGCGATTCGGTGCCGGCGCGGAACCCGCGTTCCTGGTGGCCGCCATGCATAAAAAGCGGAATCGGCCGACCCTTTCTGACATACAGAGCGCCTGTTCCTTTGGGCCCGTGGATCTTATGCGCAGAAAAAGAGGCGTAGTCAATTCTGCAGTGCTCAAAATCGACCGGCACTTTTCCAAGAGCCTGCACGCAGTCTGAAAAAACCAGCACATCACGTTTTTGCGCCATTTCGCAAATTTTGTCGAGATTCTGCAGAGTCCCGATCTCATTGTTCGCATACATGGTTACGATCAAAAAAGTCTTGTCGTCAATCAACGATTCAAGCCTGGCGAGGTCAGCATTTCCGTATCTGTCGACAGGAATCCAAACAACTTCGACGCCTCTTTTCTCAAGATAATGCAGGGTCTGAATCACTGACGGATGCTCAATCGGCAGCGCCAGAATCCGGTTTTTTTCTGGCAGGAAGTGATCGGAAAGGCCTTTTAAAACGGCATTGTTAGCTTCGGTGGCGCAGCTGGTGAAAAAAATTTCTTCGATATCGGCATGAATG
>MFYY01000034.1:46552-52306 GCA_001787855.1 Candidatus Riflebacteria bacterium GWC2_50_8
ATAGAGCGAGGATGGATTGCCGTAGTTGTTTACCAGCACCTGGTTCATTCGCTTTGCCACGGTCGGCAACACTGGCGTAGTGGCATTGTTGTCGAGATATACTTCGCGGCGACGTCTGGTGACCGCGGCGACGGCAGTTTTGAGTGCCTGAAAAAAGCTGTCTCGGGAAAACCGCGAACGTAATCTGTTCTTTTCTTGCACAAGCTGCTCCTCTGTTGGTTCCAATCGCTTCATTCATAACCTAATAGCAGCGAATTTTCAAGCTGACTGCGCGCAAAACTCACAGGCAGTATCATAACGCTACGGAGCCAGTAATTAGAGCATTTTAACCGTGACAAAGGAGCTATTGAACAGTTTTGTAATGTCTCGCTTTGTCTGAAAAACTCAGAACTGCAATTCATAAATTGCAAGTAACATCAGTTCGCAATGCTTCCTGTCAGTAACCCTGTTCGTAGCGCTGGGTCATCTGATCATAGGCTGCCATGCGTGCTTCGAGTTTGCTGTCTTCGATACCGTATCTGAAACGGCCGCTATCGTCGGGATAGGCCTTCAGATAAAACTCGATCCAGAATTCCTGGCGTTCATGGTTATATTCGGCGCGGGCTTCCCAGCAATGCAGGTCTCGAACCAGACCGATGGTCAACGGACTGAACTTGTGGTTAAGATGATTGAAATTGCCAGAGGTCGAAATCTGCCACAATGGTCGGATTGTAGCAGTATAGTTAAACGAAGTGTTAGTGATCTTTTTATACTTATGTGGATAAGTCAGGCTGGTATCAAAAGACCAGAGGTTTGATGAAAGACGATATCTGGCATTCATGTTTCCTGGCACAAGCCTGGTCAAATCCATTTTTGACAATGTAACATCGTCAGGCACATAATCACGCCGCAAAAAGAATTCCCAGTTTCTGTAGGCATCAGCTTCTGAACGCCGCGAATAGTCCCAATAAACCTGTTCAAGCCGGTGTCTTACGCGATTGTAGTTGAAATTGATCGGGTTGAGAGTCCATGAATTCTCGGCAAAGCGCATTCTGGTGGAGAAAACATCGGTGCTGGTAAAAGAGTCAAATTGAAAGGGTGATTTACCTTTCGAGGTCGAAATGTTGTAGTTGAACTCCATGCTCGTCACTTTTGAGAAGCGGTGATTGGCGCGAACCATGGTAGAACCGTTCTCGCGTTCAACGCCGCCGGTGTAAAAATTCTTCTGAAAATTGTATGACGGGGTTAAGTCAAAGCGTTCATGAACCTGAATAGTAGGTACAGTAAAATTGAGCCGGAAGTCCTTTTTCTCAGTATCCTTTTTGTCGTCAAGATTTCCCTCTTCATAGCGGCCATACATGCCTGAAAAATTCATGGTCAAAGGCACACCAGGCGTTGTATAGGCGGGGAAACTGAAGTTGACTTCGGGTAGTCGGTTCAGCACCTGATAACCTTTGTCGAGATCATATTTGTCGCCATCAAGGTCGTAGAACTTATTGGCGGTCACTGAAACGTTCATGAAACTGAATACCGGCCGGTAACTCATCTGCACGGTTAAATCCTGATTTTCAGCCTGGCCGGTATACTGGTCGCCGGAATAATTCATACTGGTATTAATCGTTTCACCATTAGCAAAACGATGATTGTGAGTCAGATTGACCTGGGTATTCTTGTGATTGCGTTTGCTTTCATCCAGATGATACAGGTAAATTGAGCCATTGCTGCTTTCGCCAGCGCTCCAGGTGCCGTTAAAACCGTAGCCACTCCCGCGCTTTTCAAAAATGTCGGCGCTGAATCGCCCTGAAATTGCTGGATTTATGATCAGGTCGGTCGTAAATTTGAAATAAATGCCATCGACCTGCGACATACCCTGACGGGTATGAAAAAACTTATCACTTTTCTTAAACACGCTGTGATCGCGGCCTTTATGATAAAGTGTCTTGCCTTTCCACTTGAGACGGAGGTTTTCCATGGTCATCGACTTCTCGGGGTAGCTGTCAATAAGATCTGCGGTAATACGATAATGTGGGTGCTCGAAATTATCGCAGGTTGTCTGCATAACATCTTTGGCAATGCTGTGTCGCGGGCTTACATAGACTTCTTTAGCACTGAAAAAGTTGCGGTTCTTGATGATCTGGGCATCGCGCATCCAGCCCTCGCCTTTCAGCATGTTGTAGGCCAGAAAGTCGCCTTTGGTCTGATCGAAACCTTTCCAGAAATCGACCTTTCCCTGTGCAAAGATATCCTGAGTTTTGGTGTTGGCCTGAATGTTTTCGGCGCTGATCTTCATATCCTGATATGAAATGAACGCCTTACCCTTGGTGACGACCTGTTCAGCCTTGGTGCGATATTCAAGGTAGTCTCCCTGAATAGTGATCGGGAATTTCTGAGTGTCCATAGCAGGCACATCAAAAGCGACAGCAAAAAATATTTCGCCTGAAAACAGCGAAATAATACAGATAACAAGCAGGATTCTGTAGATGTGTCTGCTGTTAAAGCACAATTTAATTTTCCCGCATATACGTTTCACAGAAAGCTGGTTTTCCACTTCCTGCATCTCTAGTATCGACTCTACTGCCTGTGCGCCTGAGATATTTTTATGCGGGTCGCAGAGCGGTTTACACCTACCAAATAATCGTGACGGCCGTTGTGGTCAGTCCCCGAAAAACTATAAATTCTCGGATGCAACGGTCAGGCAGCGGGGAAAATGGTCATGGAGCTGGGCGTGAGATCGCTTCTCTCAGCGGACTATTGCTTGATGCAGGCTTTCCATCGCTGGTTTGAGCTGATTCTTATCGATAGCAAAACTAAGTCTGATGCCATCATGTTGTTCGACAACCGGAGTAATCGAGCCAAGACATCTGCCAAAAACGGCAGCAAGATCCGGGCGTGTTTGAAGACCACAGCCAACGAGGCTCAGGGTCGACAGGTTTGCGAAGCTGTCAACCTCTTCAGCGCCGAGTCTGGACGCCTGTTCCCAGCAAAATGGAATCGCGCTAAAAGCATCGGCGCGGCGAAAACCTATTCTGAAACTGCCCTGATGGTTGTCAGCGGGCTTCCATTGCAACAAAGGTGGAACAAAAGGCTGTTCAGCCAGCTCCCGCATAAAGCGTTCGTCTGGCTTTGCAATGCCATGAATGCGCGTGTACACAAATCTGTTATCACAGGTTATGCTTTTAACCGCGAGCTGATCATCGCCATCCGGGCCAACCACACTGCCTTCGGCCTGAGAAAAACTTGAACGCACATGAATGCGTATGGCGCAGTCCCTCGCGCTCGAAACCGCTCGCGGATGCAGAATGCCATTGCCAAAAGCAGCAAGAGTAAGCATTTCGTCATAATTAAGATGCCAGACCTTGTGAGCATCAGAAATAATGCGCGGGTCAGCGGTATAAATGCCGTCTTCGTCGGTATATTTTTCGCAGACCTTCTGGCCAAGCTCACGGGCCAGCACGACAGCTGTAAGATCAGAACCGCCGCGCCCAAGCGTAGTTAGGTCGCCATCAGCAGTTATACCTTGAAATCCTGCAACAACAGCGACACTGCCCGGCTCAAGAAAACGCGCAAGATTATTACGCCGCCCGATCTGTACAATATTGTAATCGTCGCCCTGCAATTCAGAAAGAAGATGCAGATTAAAAGCATTGTACGATCGCGCACGGATACCAAGCTGGGTCAGAGCGCTGGCCATCAGCGAAGCACTGACCATTTCGCCAGTAGCCATGACATTGTCAAGTTCGCGACGATCAGGCTGCGGAGTAACCTTATTCATCAGTTCGATAAGGTCATCGGTCGTATCGCCCATGGCTGAAACAACGACTACCAGGCGACTGCCACGTGAGGCTCGGACGGCGATGCGTTCTGCCACTTTCGCGATACGCTCAACCGAGCCCATCGACGAACCACCAAACTTCTGTACCAGAACATCACCGTTGGCAAACATGGTTAGTCCCGTCTTAGAAAGCGAAAGCAGGACTGCACGCTGGCCAGCTTGATCTGTTCGCTGATCTGCGTCAATATTGTTTCGACAATATTGCGCCGGGTTTTTCCGGTAATCAGAACCAGGTTTTGTCGTGCTGCTTCAGGCGTTTCACGTGAAACTTGCCGGGCGGGCTGATGAATCTTGTCAATTTCGACACCAGCGCGATTAAACAATTGCAGAATCTGGGCAAGGGTGTCATTCATGTTGACCAGGGTGAAGCGCAGATAAAAACTGTCAGAAAAATCTTCAACAGAACCAGCGTGAATACTGATCTTCGGCCTTTGTGCGTTACAGGGTTCGAGATCGCTTAAAATAGCGCGAACCTGCGTTTCATAACTCGAACCAGGACCTGAGTATACATGAGAATTTCCTGATCTGGTCAACAGATAGATGATCTCTGAACCAGCGCGAGCCTGTGCCAGCAGATAAACCGAAGGAATCATACAGGGCTCGACAATGGCACGAACCTGCTCTGAATCGACCTGCGCCAGCCCGAGCAATCTTATCGAACAACCGAGTTCACGGGCCACGGTCACATCTTCGTCTGACAAAGTGCTGATACCAAGCGTTTTTACCTGCTCTGGCCTGATAATAAGACCGAAAACAGAGGCGATCTGTAAAATCAGTCGATTGCGGGTAACTATGCCGTGCAGATTCTGGCTTGGGTTGCCGGTTGCGATGCCTTCCCACTGCGATTCATGAACAGATTCTTCCAGGGTTTTTCCGGCAGTTTCCATTCTGCTGAGAATATACCCGGCTACTGAATCGTTCTGCACCAGCAGTTTATCGGGACTGCCAACAACATAATCAGCCGTAACAGTACGTAAAAACGCAAATATTCCGCCAACAGCAGCACTGAAAAAGGTTTTCTGATAATCGCCGTTGAGCAGGCGATTGATTGCCAGCTCGGCGTCAGTAGTTATAACCGTTTCGGGCACGCGTTTGAGATTGCCATTTCCAGCAAAATGAATTCCAGTCTCAACCGCTGAAAAAAAATCACCTGATTCAAAAGCTACCCATGGATTTTCAACATTCTCACGGCCAAGCACTGGAATACGCAGAAGATCCTCGCGACCGAGCCGGGTGAGGATCTTCTGCAGTTCAGCTTGCCAGGCAGGCAGGTTGATGAAGCCGACTGACTGCATCAGCCATGAACCCCTTCGCCAGAGGCATTTTCGACTGATTCCATGAAAGCTTCTGAAAGAGTCGGGTGCGGATGAATCATCTGGCCGAACTCGTGATTGCTGATGCCGAACTGCGACATCATCGTGGCTTCATTGATCAGGTTACTGGCTTCAGGGCCCCAGATCACGGCACCAAGGAGTTTGCCATCTTTTGACAGAAGGGTTTTTACCTGGCCTTCGCCTTCGCCAGCGGTTAATGCTTTTCCGTTTGCTGAAAACATGCTGCGACCGGTTATGTATTCAATCTGGCGTTCTTTGAGCTGCTCTTCGTTAAGTCCTACCCAGGCTATTTCGGGGTGGGTGTAAACGCAGGAAGGTACCAGCGAATAATCGGCCGCCACCTTTTCTCCCTGCCATTGCGCGGCGAGAATCATCGCATCGTAGCTGGCCTTATGAGCCAGCATCGGGCCTTTAACCGCATCACCGATTGCATACACTTCGGGCTCTGAGGTCATGAAATGATCATTGATTTTGATGAAACCCTTCTCAGTTTCAATCTGCAGGTCTGAATTCTGCATGAAACTCATGTTTACACGCCGGCCAACTGCGATCAAAACCTTGTCAAATTCGCGTTCAGCGCCATCAATAGTAGCGGTGGCCCGGCCATTT
>MFYY01000034.1:52324-59989 GCA_001787855.1 Candidatus Riflebacteria bacterium GWC2_50_8
GGCCTTTTTGAACACCGGTAACAGCCTCTTTGCAGTTGCATTATCAAGCCCAGGCAAAATCTGCGGCATCATTTCAACGATGCAAACCTTGCAACCAAACTCGGCAAAAACCTGACCAAGCTCGATACCAATAACACCACCGCCAACTACCAGAAGGCTTTCTGGCACTTTGTCAACATTGAGAGCTTCGTTACTTGTCCAGAAAATATTGCGCTCAGCAGGAAAGACTGCAGGAGCAGCAGGAATAGAACCGACAGCCAGACAAACTTTCTTTGCCTGGATCTCGATTATTTCACTGTTTTCGGCACTGGTGACTCTGATTACCTTATCTTTATTGAGCTGACCGCGACCATTAAATATGGTAACCCCGCTCTTTTCAAGCATCTTAACGATTCCCTGACGAAGTTGAAGAGTGATCCTGCTTTTACGTTCCTGGACTTTCTGCCAGTCAAAGCCTGCATCAGAACAGCTTAAACCAAAATCAACCGCACTTTTCAGCAGATGATAGCTGCGTGCAGAAGCCAGTAAAGCCTTAGTAGGAATACAACCCCAGTTAAGACAGGTTCCGCCAAATTCACTGGCCTGATCGACAATCGCCACCTGCCAGCCTTTGCGCGCCATACGAGCTGCCAGCGGGTAGCCGCCAGGGCCGCCACCAAGAATCGCCAGATCAAAATTCTGCATGTTAATCACCTATCTGAAAGAGAGCAGCACCTTTTTCTATCGGTTTACCGTTCTCAATCATTATTTTAACGATTTTGCCGGCTTTGTCGGACTTAATTTCGTTCATCATTTTCATAGCTTCAACGATGCAAACGGTCTGACCAGCTTTTATAATGTCACCTTCTTTACAGAAAGGTTCAGAAGTTGGTGATGGAGCGCGATAAAATGTGCCAGCCATTGGTGATAAAATCTTATGGTACTTATCATCGGCCACAACTGGCTGTGCTGCTGCATTAGACCCGACAGAATCACTTTTGGGAGCAGTATGCTGCTCAAAAAATGGCATTGCGGGTATATAAGACTGGTTCATTGGTGCCTGAAAAGTCTGTATCTGCACATTGCCGTGCTTTTTAAGCTTGAGTTTCATCTCAGAAGTCTCAAGATCTATTTCAGCAAGTTTGTTTTCGCCCATAAAACGGATAATCTCGACGACCTGATCGACGACCTGGCCTTCAGAACTTTGAGCAATCTTGGTTTTTGCCATTTTTTTACCTCTTTTTGGAGTCGCCGAAGTATAACAGATGGCAGAGATACGGGTCAACCAATCAATCCTTAAGTCGCGCAATTATCATGATTGTGACTTTTTGTATAAGCAAAGAAAAAATGTTATATACAGGTTTGTTTGTGATTGTTTTGCTTTGCGTGTTTTTGCACAGATTCTTTTATTCTGGTGTACAATTCAATTTAAATAACATAGTCATAATAATCGTAGAGGCGGTGGATATTGTGGAAAAGCATGATGATAGTTTTGTGAAGCGAGCTGGCGTATGTGGATAAAGCTGTTAACAGCCGCTAAAGTTTTCTACTGTTTGTCAACATTTGCCAGTGTTTGATTTTATCCACAATTTATCCACAATTTATCCACACTGTTTTCCAGATCATTATCAGATCATTAGTATTAAAAAACCTTGCGGATAAGGCTTTAGTCTGCTATTATTCAACCATCCCAATCAACAATAAGAAACCCGTTTTTCCCCCCGAGATTTTGTACCGGTTTTAGCGTTGGTTTTGTACACAGTAATTGTGAGGTTGTCGTACATGATGTCATCTATAGAAACACTCTGGACCGAGATCATTGAGGAAATTAAAGCAGACAAGCGCAATCAGTCAGGCCCCAAGATATTCATGAATTCTATAAAACCTTCAGCTATCGAGGGCGATCAGCTGGTAATGGAAGCTATGAATGACTTTTCCCGTGAATACGTCGAAAAGCGTTATTCTGAAGTTATCTGTCGAATTTTAAGTAACCAGCAGCCAGCTCTTAAATACAAGCTGGTTACTCGTGCCGGCAAATCGGGGCAGTCGGCAGCAGACAGCAAAATCACGCAACCGGTTCTTCCCATAATGGTATCTGAAGCAGTGGTAGAAAAGCCCGTTAAATCAGCACCTGGCAAATATGACGGCATGTTTAACAGCAAGTATACCTTTGATTCTTTTGTTGTTGGCAAGAGCAATCAGTTTGCCTATGCAGTTTGTCAGTCTGTCACACGAAATCCTGGTAATTTGCATAATCCAGTATTCATTTATGGCGGTGTCGGGCTTGGTAAAACGCATCTAATGCAGGCTATTGGCCAGGAACTCAGCAAGGCTCACCCCAAAACCCGCATAGCTTATGTTTCTTCAGAAACATTTACCAATGAATTCATTGATTCACTTAAGGACAAGAAAGCGGAAGCGTTCAGGGCAAAGTATCGCAAGATTGATCTGTTACTGATCGACGATGTTCAGTTCTTTGCCGGTAAAGAGCAGACCCAGGAAGAGTTTTTTCATACGTTTAACGAGCTGTTTCAGCAGCGCAAACAGATTGTGCTTACTTCTGATTCGCCGCCCGATAAGATTCAGAGGCTTGAAGAGCGTCTGGCATCGCGTTTTGCCATGGGTGTGGTAGTTGACGTTCAACAGCCCGATCTCGAGATGCGCGCGGCAATTCTCAAGAAATTTGCCAGCAAATCGATGGTTGAAGTACCTGATGATGTAATTATGTATCTGGCGCAAGGCGTAGTGTCGCATGTTCGAGCATTAGAAGGTGCTTTTAACAGCGTTCTGGCGTTTGCCGGTATCATGGGCAAGCCTATCAGCAAAGACCTGGTTGATCAGGTGCTTAAAGACCTTCTGCGTGAGAATTCTGGAGGGAAAATTAACATTCCCTGGATTCAAAAGCGTGTTGCTGAGTTCTATGACATCAGCGAAGATGAATTGAACAGCAAAAGGCGGTCGCAGAACCTGGTTTTGCCAAGACAGGTGGCCATGCGTCTATGCCAGATGTTCACCGAAGCTTCGTTGAATCAGATTGGCGAAAGGTTTGGAGGCCGCGATCATACTACCGTAATGCATTCTTGTGAAAAGGTTAACCGAAAACTCAAGCAGGAAAAGGATTTCTGTGAAGAGTTCGAGCGGGTAAAGCGTTTCGTCGATCCTGATAAGCAATAGAAGTTTCATATAATCTTTTTACTGCCATGTATCGTAGGGGTTCAACATGTTGAACCCCTACGATTATTTATGTTACATCGGGATTGTTTTTGTAGATTGGCTTTTGATGAGGATTTTGCTTTAAAAGATTGCCGGCTGCCGAGAGGTTGCTGAAGCCTGTTTCAAGAGCGCGGTTTACTCGGCTGCAAGTCTTTTCTAATGCTGATTCTGGCTAAAATATATCTGCCTGCAGAACTTGAAAAATTATCCATTTTAAGGTAATATGATAGACCCCCTTCTGAGGGGGAGGTATAAAATTCATACCATGCAGAGCAATTGGATTTTCAGTTGCCACCTTTAGTATCAGTCAGCAAGGGCATATTTAGATGGAAATCAGGAAGCAGTCAGCACGCGGTAGAGTTGGAGCTATAAAGCCAGCGGGTTTTACTCTGGTTAAAGCTCTTTCAAATTTGCGCGAACAGAGTCGCCGCGCCTCCGAAGACCGCGGCAAGTTTTTGCTGGGTGCGCGTGAAATGATGGTGCTTGGCAAGCTGGTAAACGCCTGGAAGGACGTCGTAGGTCTGCAGCTGGCTCATAAGACATGCCCGACACGCCTGATCAGAGGTTGTCTATACCTTGCGGTTGCTGACAGCCAATGGATGCAGACTCTGGTGTTTCTCAAGACAAGAATTATCGAGAAGCTCAATCAACTTTTTCCTGATGTAAAAATTAGCGATGTTATTGGCCGGCCTGGCAAGATTCCAGAGGCTGTTGAAGACTTGCTGGCTGACGCAGACTGGCCTGACTGGCAGAAAGAAACCGCCCATACTTTTCCTGTAGACGATGCCGAACTGGGCGAACTACTTGAACGTTGCCAGCGCAAGCTTGATGCCCGCCTACGTGGGTTGCGACAAAAAGGCTTTGATCTATGCCGCAGTTGTGAAGCAGCGGTAACAGATTCACCTGATCGCATCTGTGCAGTCTGTATTTTTGCCGGCCGCGAAAAAAATCGAGCCCAGGTGCGCTCTCTGATACAGGAAATGCCTTGGCTAACCATTGAAGAGCTGCATGAATTTGATCCGCTGCTTGATTCTGTTGAATTGTCAGCGATCAGGCTTGAGACTCTCGAAGACACTCTGGCTTTTGTGAGAGAGCTGGCAATGGAGCAGACAGGCGAGTTTAACGAAGAAAGTTTCCGGCAGATGAAGAAGGAGATGGTCAGGGCGGTAATGCTTTATACCGGCTGTATGCCTGACGAGGTCGATCTAGATCAGCTGCATCCTGAGCAGATTCCTGATCCTGACTGGATTAGTTATTTAACCCTGGAGACGGGAGAGGCACAATGCTGATTCATATCGGCCAGAACGAGTTTGTTGATTTCAAACATTGTGAGATGATTATAAATCTTTTCACGGTTGACGCAGAGACGCGAAAGCGGGTTCTGGCAGCAATGCCGAAGCCTGAAGAAGGCGATGAATATCATGCTGCCATACGAACCATCGATGGCAGATGGATTGGTTCTACTCTATCGCCAGAGGCTCTGGCACAACGCGGAATTTGTCATCCATTTGCTGACGCGCCTTATTTGAAGAATGAGTGGAAGACAAGTTCGCAGTATCGTTATTGAGCAAAACAAGGAGTGACGCAATGACAGAACAAGAAACACCTGTTTCTATGCAACAGGAAATTTCAGAGGTCGAACAGATGGTGCCGGATAACAACCATGCTCATGGCCACGGCGATGAATATTCGGCCCGAAACATAAAAGTACTTGAAGGACTCGAAGCCGTTCGCAAGCGCCCAGGCATGTATATTGGCGGCACCGGTCCGACCGGTCTGCATCATCTTATCTGGGAACTGGTTGACAACAGCATAGACGAGGTTCTTGCCGGTCATGCCACAACCATTCACGTCAACATGCATGACGACGGTTCAGTCTCGGTTCTTGATGATGGTCGCGGCATTCCGGTAGACATGCATGAAGCAACTGGCAAATCGGCGCTCGAAGTCATTCTTACCGTTCTGCATTCAGGCGGCAAATTTGATAAGAACAGTTACAAATACAGCGGTGGTCTGCACGGCGTTGGTATCTCAGTAGTAAACGCCCTGTCAGAATGGCTGGAAGTAACAGTCTGGCGCGATGGAGGCGTTTTTCAGCAATCTTTCAAACGCGGTGTTGCCGTTTCAGAAATGACAACAAGCGAAGGTGCCGAACGTACCGGCACTAAGATCCGCTTTAAACCTGATGCCGAAATTTTTGAAACGATTGATTTCAGTTTCGATATCATGTCAAAGCGTTTGCGTGAAATGGCTTTTTTGAATGGTGGCGTCAAAATAATTCTGCGTCAGAAAGCCGAGCAAAAATGCCATCTGTTCGAATACAGCGGCGGCATTGCAAGTTTTATCGACTTTCTGAACGAATCCAAGAATCCTCTGTTTAAAGAAGTCATCGCTTTTAACCGCGAAAAAGACGGTGTTGTAGTCGACGTTGCCATGTCTTATAACGATGGTTATGCCGAACAGTTCTACGCTTTCGTCAACAATATCAACACTATTGATGGTGGCACACATGTCATTGGCTATCGCGCCGCTTTGACCAAGGTTTTTAACCGGTATTTAAAAGAGAACCCTGATTTGCTTGGCAAAGAAAAGGGCAAGCAGGCTGAAATCAAGCTGACGACCGAAGATACCCGTGAAGGCCTGATTGGCGTTCTATCGATCAGGGTTCCTGAACCGCAGTTCGAAGGCCAGACCAAGGGCAAACTCGGCAATCAGGAAGTGCGCGGTATCGTTGATCAGATCGTTACCGATGTATTATATGACTATTTTGAACAAAACCCGCTGGTTGCCCGGCCGGTAATGGACAAAATTCTGACCTCGATGAAGGCTCGTATCGCTGCTCAGAAGGCTCGCGAACTTACTCGCCGCAAAACCGCACTCGAAGGCGGCTCACTTCCCGGCAAACTGGCTGACTGCTCAGAACGCGACCCGGCCCGCAGCGAACTGTTCATCGTCGAAGGTAACTCCGCAGGTGGTTCTGCCAAGCAGGGCCGCGATCGCCGTATTCAGGCAATTCTGCCCTTGCGCGGCAAGATTTTGAATGTTGAAAAGACCAGGCTTGAGCGCGTCATTTCGAGCGAGATAATCCAGGATCTGATCAATGCAATCGGCACCAACATCGGCAAAGAAGACTTTGACATCAACAAGGCCCGTTATCACAAGCTGGTTATCATGACCGATGCCGACGTTGACGGTGCTCATATCAGAACACTGCTGCTGACCTTTTTCTTCAGATACATGCCGGCGCTCATCGAAAAGGGTTATCTCTATATCGCGCAACCGCCGCTATATAAGATCAAAAAGGGCAAGGTTGAAAAGTATGCCTATTCTGATGATGAGAAAGACAAGATAGTCGAAGAAGAATTTGGTGGGGCCGACAAGGTAAGCATGCAGCGTTACAAAGGTCTTGGTGAAATGAACCCGGAACAGCTCTGGGAAACCACGATGAATCCTGAAACCCGCATTCTTAAAAAGGTTCGCGCTGACGATGAAACCGAAGCCGACCGCATCTTTTCGGTATTGATGGGCGACAAGGTCGAGCCGCGCCGCAACTTTATTACGCAATACGCCAAACAGGTCAAGAACCTGGATATTTAATAAGGGGTCAGTAGAATGGATACAATTAATGATGAAAATGTTCCTGTAGAGGAAACTGGCGGAGCCGACATACCACCTCCCCCGCCGCCTCCTTTCGGAATCAAGTATATTAACATCGAAGACGACATGAAGTCGTCATATATAGACTACGCGATGAGCGTTATCGTCGGGCGCGCCTTGCCCGACGTGCGTGACGGTCTCAAACCGGTTCA
The DNA here is from genome assembly GCA_001787855.1 of Candidatus Riflebacteria bacterium GWC2_50_8. Classification (GTDB taxonomy): domain Bacteria; phylum Muiribacteriota; class Ozemobacteria; order Ozemobacterales; family Ozemobacteraceae; genus Rifleibacterium. The sequence continues at coordinate 59,326 of MFYY01000034.1, forward strand.
TCGTCGCGTGCTTTATGCGATGTTTGATCAGAACATCACCAGTAAACGGCCTTTCGTCAAATCGGCGAGAACGGTCGGTGAAGTTCTTGGTAAATATCACCCGCACGGTGATTCGGCTGTTTATGACACTCTCGTTCGTATGGCCCAGGATTTCAGCCTGCGCTACCCGCTTATTCAGGGCCACGGCAACTTCGGTTCAGTCGATGGCGATGAAGCAGCGGCAATGCGTTATACTGAAGCCAGGCTGCATGCTCTTGCTGAAGAACTCTTAAAAGATCTCGAGATGGAAACAGTTGAGTGGATGCCGAACTTCGACGGTTCGCTCAATGAACCGATCGTTCTGCCCAGCAAGTTTCCAAATCTTCTGGTTAACGGTTCATCTGGTATTGCGGTTGGTATGGCTACCAACATGCCTTCCCACAACCTGGTTGAGGTTATCAACGGTCTGATGGACTTGATCGACAATCCCGAGCTGACCATTGATGATCTGATGGTGCATATTCCCGGCCCGGATTTCCCGACCGGCGGCATCATCATGGGTACCGATGGCATCGAGTCGGCGTTTAAAACTGGCCGCGGCAGTGTAGTTGTGCGTTCAGTCGTCGAGATCGAAGACCACGGCAAAGGCCGCGACCGCATAGTTGTTAAAGAATTGCCTTATCAG
>MFYY01000034.1:60063-60716 GCA_001787855.1 Candidatus Riflebacteria bacterium GWC2_50_8
GGGCATCATCATCAAGGTCGAAACACGGCGGGGTTTTGAGAGCCTTCCCGGTATGCTGCTCGAAGCCATGCGCACACCCGCCTGCGGCGTCATGATCGCACGCGGCGATCTGGCGGTGGAGTGCGGCTACCAGCGGCTGGCTGAGGTACAGGAAGAAATCCTGTGGGTATGCGAAGCGGCGCATGCACCGGTAATCTGGGCAACACAGGTACTGGAAAACCTGGCCAGGGATGGCATTCCCTCGCGTGCGGAAATCTCGGACGCAGCCCTGGGAAACCGGGCCGAATGCGTAATGCTCAATAAGGGCACGCACATTCTGGCTGCTGTTGAGACTCTGGACGACATCCTGCGCCGCATGCAAAACCATCAGGACAAAAAGAGTTCGATGATGCGCAAACTGAAAATGGCCAATACCTTTTCTTTTTCGTGCCTCACCGCGCAGTGCAATCCCGGAGATGACCCTTCCACACACCCGGTTCAACTCCAGGACTCACAAGCTGTACTCAAAAAAACACCCGCATTCCAAAAACATCCCGCGCTTAATAATTCTGTAATACAAGAAAGCTAACATGCGCATCGCCTTGAAGCGTTGTTAGTTTGAATGGCACATACCAGGCATAAAACAAGCAGCAACCAGCTCAACATCAACATAA
>MFYY01000035.1:0-5821 GCA_001787855.1 Candidatus Riflebacteria bacterium GWC2_50_8
CCTCACGGTTCATGCGCATGTCCAGCGGTCCGGGGCGCGAAAATGAAAATCCGCGGTCAGGCGCTTCAAGCTGATAGGACGAAACGCCGAGATCGAGCAATATGCCGTCAACTGCAGAAATGCCAAGATGTTGCAGAGCCTGCGGCAATTCAGAAGCGCGCGCCTGTATGCGCTGGATTCTTCTGTCATCGTAGACCGTGCTTGAATGAGAAAGAATCTGGCGGTCGCGGTCGATTGCAATTACCTTTGTCAGCTGCGGATAATGTTCGAGCACAGCTTTGGTATGTCCGCCAAGGCCGAATGTGCAGTCGGCAAAAATCTGTGCGTTTTCTGGCAGGGCATACTGTACAACCGCGTCGACAAGAACCGGAACATGGTGAAAATGGTTCATGGTCTGTTATTCCATTTGTCAGGCATGGTTATATAAACGAGACGGGTCGCTTCGACCATGCCAAGATCGTTCTTGGCAACGCTTTCAATGCGTGCCAGCGACTGCAGTTTTGATATCTCGCCGCGCAGATCGGCGTTGGCGTTTTCAAGGTTGTTTATATCGTTTTCAACGCTTTTTATACGAAGTTTCACTTCGACCATCTTTGTCGACTGCCAGACATAGACTGTGAACATGGAGCTGAGAAGCAGTATCGCAGTGAGATAAAGCCTGATAATGTGCCAGCGCTGGCCCGATGCTGCCGGATGAAGTTCTTCCCGGTCTGTGTTTCGGGTTATGCTGGTGGCAGATGTCGAGTTGATAAGGACTCTTGGTTTGTTCAATCTGGCAATTTCCGTTAATGATAGGTGTTGTGGTAAACGTACGTAACAAACAGCCTGTCGTCGAAACTTAGGAAGTTTAGTGACGGATCGGCTGTTGGAGCGGTCTCTCTGGTCAGACCGAGTGCTGCCAGCCTTTGCTGGTTAGCGCTGCCCTAGAGTACCATGCTCTTCGCTAAAATCCAATAGTGATTGCACATTTTTTTCGAGTTTGCTCAGCGCGCGGCGTTCCTGTGAGGAAAGCGACTGGATTTCTCCAAGCACGCGCTCGCGGCTCTGCGGATTTTTGCTGAATTCTTCTCTGATCTGGTTGAGGAGTCTCTCTTCAACGCTTGACAGCAGGTCGGCGCGCTCAAGAATGACACGCTCACTCGACTGTCCGGCCGGAATTCTTCGCGAAGCTGCTCGGGCAAGGTTACGGACTTCACTGGCTGAATCAGGCTGCATGAAGCTGGCGATTTCTTTCATGAAAGCGATACGCTGACTGCTGCTGTTGATTGCTTCAATACCAAACGTGAATAACATGAGCCGATAACCGTCAATCATTTTAACACCGGCTACGCCGCTTGATTTAATGCCGCGGGACAGCGCACCCGGCTTGTGGTCGGGACCATTCATTTCACGGTCATCAGCCTTGTCGCGCGCACCTTCTTCGTATTTGATGATAGGCTCGGCACCGCTGAGCGGGTCGATCTCATCAGGCCATTTTTGATTGTTGGCCCCGTCGCCGCCAAAGATCTGAAAGCTCTGATTGCCGGCGAATCCGTTGGCGCCTGAGACGACATGCACGTTGACGTCATCCTGAACAAAGCGCACCTTGCAACGTGTTCGCAAAAAATCGCTCTCGCGGAGTACAAAGCCAATATCCTGACCGTTGAGCACCAGTCTGCCGCCAGACTTGAGAAAGCTGTCGAGTGCTGACAATTCTTCTTCGCTGAGCGACTGTTCTGGGGTAGAGTCCTGTGAGGTCACCAACACCCAGCCATTCAGGTAGCGCTTAAGAACTTCCGGGCGGAGTTCGCCGTCGAAAACGCGATCCCAGGTATCGAACTTGACTCCCGCTCCCTGCAGCATCTGTTGTAATACTGGGCTGGCTGGCGAAAAGTGGTCGGTGATGACAAGAAGAGCGTATCCGGTAGATGCAAAAGGCTCTTTGATGTAAAAGGTTGTTTTGATAGTCGAGTCCGGGAGCCCTTCTCCAGATAGAGTTATGTTCAGACTGACCTCGCTATGCACCGGAGTCTGTTCGGAAACCGTGAACTTGAAACCCTGAATTAACTCAACCTTGCCTGGTGCCGGCAATTTCTTGAGGTCTAATGTGAATTCTGTGTTGTCCAGCCAGGTGCTGTCGGTGACGCTTTTTATGCTGGCGCTTTCAAGAGCCTTGCGGCCCAGGTTGCGAACTGAGAGCAGCACTGTCACTTCTTCGCCGGCGGCAATTCGCCCGTCTTTGTTTTTGTCTTCTAGAATTATGTCTTCAAGTTTGAAGTAAGCCAGGTTGGGAACGGCCAGTTCGCTGAGGAAGTTATACCATTCGGTGTCCTGGGCAAGCGAGTGAACTTTGTAGCGGTTGTGATAAGTTTTAAAGCCCTGCCGGGTTGGGAAAAATATCGAAAGTCCGCTGCTGCCGGCAAATTTATCGCCACTTGCCTTAAGTTTGCTTACATAGCCACCGGTGCGGCGGTCGCCCTTGATGGTCTTCAGTAATTTCGCTGCAGCTGCTCTGGTTTCGGCGTTAACTTTTGCTTCAATGAGTAGTTCGAGGAAATGCCCAAGATCGACGTAGTCGCCGTAAGAGTATTTAAGCGCCGCATTTCTGGCATTTTCGTATTTATCTATCTCGCGAATGTTGCGACGCGCTGAATTACAGAAATTGTTCAGCGCTATTTTAAAAGCTTCACTTTTGGCAGAATCAATGGTAGAAAGCACCACGGCGGTGTTGCCCTGAGAGCCGCCAACGTAGGACTTATTGTAGGCGGTGACTATGGTGTCGGCAAGCTCTTTGCCTTCCATTTCAGGTTTTTTAGTGAGAGCCCCCGCGATCAGATCGTAAGGCCAGCCGCGCTCGGGTTCGAGGTCGGGTGAGCCAACCTGATAAAGTGCGTGTGGCGCCACGGTCCAGGCTACTTCAGCCATCTGCATCAGACAGGCGTCAAAACCAAGCAGATCAACTGACTGACCGAGAGTCGCCTTTACCTTAGCCATAGTTTCTCCGAGAGTAGGTATATTCATCGAAGATTTCGAGGTGTCATCATATGAAATGTTGTAAGAGATATTATTAATGGCTGCCTGCATTCCTGTCGGCAGTCCGATTTCGCCAACATCGGCATCCATGGTTCCGGGTTGAATTTCTTTCCAGCCGGTGCCATGGTTCCAGAGGATCAGTGCGTAGCGGCGCGCCGGGTAATTTTCTTTTACCCAGCCAACAAAGTCGGTAAGCGCAAGAGGGTCGGCCATGTCAACATCGCCGAGATCTTCGATCATTTCTGAACTCATTTTGTCAGGATTGTTGTCTTTGGTGACATAAAAGCGCCGCGCGCCGGACCACTTGAGTTCGGAATTGTTTGAATAATTGCCGTTGCGGTCAATCTGCGCGACAAAATTTACCTGGTCGGTAGAGCCAAACTTCTCAATTTCGTTGATATCAAGAGAAGTTGCAGCTTCAAGGTTGTTGTCGGCGGCCATGAAGACCATGAAGGTCCATTCTTTTTCTGTGGGCTCGGCCGAGAAGGCAGGCGAAAATGCTGCGAAAAGCAGAACTGCAATGATTAAAGCTGTCGAGGTTCTTATACTGTTATTATCCACACTTTTCCTCCAGCGCTGACTAAGCAATTTAATTATACGGTTCTGTACAGAGAGTGTCAATTGTGTGACAGAAAATAACATGGTTATCAGCCGAAAAAAACAAATTGTAATCCGCGGTTCTTATTTTTTGACAGAGAATTACTGTTCGCAAGATAAATATTTTGACTTATAGAGAAGTATATGGTAGTTTATTTTCAAACTTCCTTGAAGGGAGGGTAGATTATGGCACGTGCAAAGACGATCAAAAAAGCTGGTGCAGTCAGCGAAGAACCCGTAATTAAGAAAAAGGGTAAAGCGACTGGTGGTGAGGCTCGCGAGTATTCTATGACAGATACTTTCGCCAAGGGTGACGTCGTGTATCACAAAATATGGGATGACACCGGTGAAGTTATCGAAACAGGTACAACCGACGACGGAATCAACAGAATGAAAGTTGCTTTCGAAAAGGTTGGAGTAAAAAACCTGCGGATGGGTTGATAAAATATTTCCAGCTAGAAAAAGACCCGGTTAGTCCGGGTCTTTTTTTAAGAAAAATCTGGAAGAATGAGGACTAACCTTGGGAAATCATAGTTTGCGACATAATGGCTTCTGGCTTTTGAAGCCATGTACGCGTAAGCTCATCGGTTTTTTATCTCATCAGGATTCTCGCCTGCGTGGCGAAGGCGCCCGTTCTCTCGGCAAAATTGGCGATCCAGAGGCGGTTAAACCCCTGATCGAATCATTGTTGCATGAGCGTCAGGATGAACAGATGCCGCTGGCTCTCGCTGAAATAGGCGACCCAGAAGCATTGCAGCCACTTCTGTCAGCATTCAAGGAAGCAGACCGCGAGGTTCGTCCTAATATCGCGCTTGCTCTCGGGGCATTTCATGACCGCACTGCGGTTGACGCTCTTATAGAAGGCTTAAGCGATCTTGATCCCAATGTCCGCTTCTGCAGTATCAGCTCACTTGGCAAACTCAAGGACAGTTCGGCGGTTTCCCATCTGCTCGGCTGTCTCGGCGAAAACAACGAATGGATTTTTCTTAATGTCGTTGACGCCCTGGCGCGTCTTGGCGCACATCGTGCGACTAATCCGCTGGTTGCTTTTTATCTGAAAGAGCGCAATGAGCGTAAGCGCTCGGCAATCATTACGGCTTTGGGTGCTATTGGTGATCTGACTTCGGTTCCGACCCTGTCAAAAGCTCTGCGTGATACCGATGACCGCGTCAAGGCCAATGCTGTGGAAAGCCTGGCAAGACTCGGTCTGCCGGCCGAAAAGGCGCTGGTGCTGATTCAGCCATTTTTGAAGCACCCTAATAACCGCGTGCGCGGTAACGCCATGGTGGCCGCTGCCAGTCTCGGTAACATTGACCTCACTCCGATAATGCGCAGCATGCTCGAAGACCCCGATAAATGGATCAGAGCTACACTGGGCTACGTTTTGTCGGTGATAGACCATGATCAGGCCTTGGAGATGAGCGTTGAACTGCTGAAAGACGACGATGCCGATGTTCGCAAAAACGCGGCGCTGGCGCTGTCTAATCGTGCAAGAGAAGCTCAGACTGAACTTCTTGTCCGCATGCTTTCTGATAAGATCCCGTTCGTTAAATTGCAGGCGGTTATTACTCTCGGCCGATTGCGCATTGTCAGCGCAGTTCCGTGGCTGGTCAAGATGCTGAAAACCGACCGCAATTTCAAGATCAGGTCGGCAGTTATTACCAGTCTTGGCCGTATTGGCGACCGCTCCGGCATTCCGACTTTGCAAAATGCCCTGCGTGATCGCGATTCCCGCGTGCGTGCCAATGCCGTAGAGAGTCTTGAAGAAGTGCTCAGCGAATCCGGGATAAACGTGTTGCGACCGATGTTGCGCGACACGGATAACCGCACCAGATCGAATGCCGCCAAGGCTCTGTTCAGGCTTGGCGATGTCGAAGTTCTTCAGGAACTCGAGAAAATGTTGACCAGCAGCGAGATTGCAACTCGGATTTCGGCAGCTTACGCACTGGGCCAGATTGGTCTGGCGTTGCGCGAATTAGAGACTTCGCCATTGCTGTCACCATTAAAAAGCAGTCTTGAGAATATTAAAAACCCGGAAGCAGATGCTGTTGCCGCCTTCGAGAAAAAGGCGGCGGTCGAGGCTGCCAGGCCTGATGTGGCTCCGGCTGGCGCGGCATCTTCCCAGCTGTCGGCAGAAGCGAAACCTTTGCCTGAAGACAAAGAGTCATTGCGCAAGATTTTTCTTGCCGATTTTCAGGAAGGTCGCCACGAA
>MFYY01000035.1:5832-7716 GCA_001787855.1 Candidatus Riflebacteria bacterium GWC2_50_8
TGGTGTTAATGTGTTTTTGAAAAAATTTCCGCATGATCTGATGGCAGTTTTTTTTGCAGGAAACCTGAACTTTCAGCTGAACCGCAGCGAAGAGGCGATAGCACATTTCAACAAGGCCATTGAGTTGGATCCGTTCCATGTTCAGGCGCACAGTAACCTCGGAATCGCTTATTACCGCAGTGGCAAGATTCAGGAAGCGATTGAATTTTTCAAAAAAGCGCTGCAGCTCAAGCCTGATCTGTCGGTGATCAGGTTTAATCTCGCCAGTCTGTTTCTCAAGGCGAATCGCTGGGAAGACGCGATCAGGCAGTTCGAAGAAGGCTTCAAATATCAGGAGCCTAATGCCAAAATTCTTACCAACATGGCTTTTGCATGTCAGAAAAACGGCGATTTTGAAAAAGCCGCCCGCTGTTATGAAAAGGCGCTTGAACTCGATGGGCGTGATGCAGGTATTTATTACAACCTTGCTTTGATCATGGTTAAGAGCGGCAGGAAAGCAGAAGCCATACAATTGTTGCAGCGCTCACTCAGCGAAGTGCCAGAAGATTCACCTGGATTGAAGAATTTGCGCGATCTGCTTGAACGTTTGAAGGTGTGATGCGCATAAAGGAGTAGTCATGGAAAATCGCCTGATGACTATCGTTTTTATCGATATGCAGGGCTACACCAAGCGCTCTGCTACCCAGACGATAGATGAAATGAAGCTTTTTCACGATCAGATGTTCAAGTTCGTCTCTGATATTGTTGAACGGCGCGGTGGCGTAATGGTCAAGACCATGGGCGACGGTTTTATGGTGCGCTTCGATTCGCCGACAAGCGCTGTGCAGACCGGTATCGAGATTCAGAGAAAGCTCGAAGGCCGCAATGCCCAGATGATGAATCCCGACAGCATCGTTCGCTTTAGAATAGGCATCAATACCGGAGAGGTCGGTATGGATGAAAACGGCGACCTCTTTGGGGATCCGGTTAATATCGCCGCGCGAATTCAGACTTTTGCCGATACCAATGACGTTTTTATTTCAGAATCTACCTATCTGGCGATGAATCGCAACGAGTTCGGCTCAGTCGACCTTGGCGCCCAGGAACTCAAAAACGCAACGCGTGAGATCAAGATTTACAAGGTTCTCAAGAACGGTTCGCCCGGTGTGACGGTGTCGGCTGCCAAAAAGCCGGTTCCGGCCAGTTCGTCGGTCGTCGCACTCTCGGATGCTCATAAAAAACTGCTGGCTGCTGCTGTTATCGGCGCATTTGTTTTGTTTACTCTGATAGCTGGCTACTTCATTGGCGCGCGCAGAAACAGGGCCATACCGCCGCAACAACCGGGGCAGACGGGTGCGCAGGCTTATCACGAGCCGATTTTGCCGCTGCCAGGCCAGCCTCACGCGCAACCCGGGATGCCACAGGGTACGCCTGACGGCATGCCACCGCAACCGGCAGATATGCCGCCACGGGGCGGAAATACCTTGCTTACTACCGATCCTTTTGCTTTGCAGCTTAATCTCAACGAACACGAACGTCGCATTATTGGTGATGTTCAGAGGTTGTGCCACGAAAGGCAGTTTAATCGCGCCGAAATTGTCAGCGGTGAGATGATTTATCGGACTGGCGATCAGCAAAAACCTGTTTTTGCCCTGATGTTGTCAGAAGTTTTCTGGATGCAGAAAAAAAACCGGGAAGCCGAGCAGATTTTTTCCAATCTCAGAAGCCTTCAGCTTCCTGATGAAGGCAAAAAAAAGATCGAGCTCGTCATTGCCAACATCAAAAAGCGCGAGCCGAACTGATATTTCCTGAAGCGTTACAAGTGCGCGCAGGCAGGTTTATCAGCTAAAAGCATCAGAGCCGGCTCGCAAGCCGGCTCTGATGGATGACAGCTTGTCAGGCCAG
>MFYY01000035.1:7736-11792 GCA_001787855.1 Candidatus Riflebacteria bacterium GWC2_50_8
GAACCATCTTTCGGATCATTTCAGGCCAGATCTCGGGCTTGATCTCATCGATTCTGCGCGCCAGTACGCCAAGCAGAACCACATTGAGACACTTCTGGTTGCCGAGTTCGCGGGCTTTGCCTATAGCGTCGACCGAAGTTACATCAGCTGATATTGCGGCGAGAGCCTCGGTGATCCCGGTCGGATATTTGGCATTGCCGGCCGAAACCGACATTGGCAGAATATTCTGTGCATTGCTGATCACCAGGCCACCTGGCTTGAGATACTCGGTCCAGCGCAGCGCTTCGAGTTCTTCAAAGGCGAGCAGAATATCGCATTCACCTTTTCGGATAATTGGTGAGCAGATGCGGTCACCAAAACGAACGTGACTGACAACGCTGCCACCACGTTGTGCCATGCCGTGAATTTCGGATTTTTTTACGTCAAAGCCGGCTTCCATGGCGCACTCAGCCAGCAGGTTGCTGGCAAGAAGGGTGCCCTGACCGCCTACGCCACAGAGTAGAATGTTTTTAGCCATGTCTTAAACCTCCTCTTTCGCCTGAGTAATGGCGCCGGGTTTGCATACTGCGGCGCAGAGCCCGCAATGAACGCAGAGGGTGGGGTTGATCTGGGTTTTTCCGTCCTGCTGGTTAACTTCGATTGCCGGGCAGCCAAGTTTCCAGCAGATGCCGCATTTTACGCACTTATCCCGCTTGATTGAGACGAGATGTACTTTGGGTTTGTAGTTTTTGAGCAAAAAGCATGGCCGTCTGGCGATAATTACCGCGGGTTCGCTCTCGCTGAGAGCCTGTTTGAGAGTGGATTCTACCGCCTTGAGATCGAATGGATCGATAGTGTAAACATTAGTTACGCCGCAGGCATGACAGATTGCTTCAAAATCAAGAACCTTGGCAGGAGCTCCCTTGAGCGTATGGCCACTGGCCGGGTTTTGCTGATGCCCGGTCATGGCGGTGATCGAGTTGTCGAGAATTATTGTGACATGGCGTCCCTGGTTGTAGACGGTATCTAGCAGACCAGTAATGCCCGAATGCATGAAGGTCGATTCGCCGAGAACGGCAACGAGCTTGCCATGAATTTTTTCTTTCATGGCTTTTTCGATGCCCAATGAATTGGTGATCGAAGCACCCATGCAGACTATTGTGTGCATGGCATTGTGCGGGGCAAAGGCGCCAAGGCTGTAACAGCCAATATCACCGGTAACCGTGCAGTCATGCTTGCGCAGCATGAAGAAGACGCCGCGATGCGGGCAGCCCGGGCAGAGAACCGGCGGGCGCACCGGAATGTCAACTGCCGGCGGCTTCGTCAGCGCTGGCATTGGCTTTTCGATGAATTCACTGAGTGACTCATGAATTATGTCGGGATTGAGCTCGCCGCATACTGGCAGCCGGTCTTTGCCGATGCATTTGATACCGAGTGTTCTGACAACGGTTTCAATGAAGGGTTCGTTTTCTTCGATAACGATAAGGGTTTCAACACTTTCGGCAAACTTTTTGATCAGCTCGACGGGCATGGGGAAGGTCAGTCCGAGCTTGAGATAGGATACGTCTGGAAAGACTTCGCGGGCGTGGCAATAGCTGATGCCTGACGAAATGATGCCGATGCGTTTGTCGCCGCTTTCGATGCGGTTAAATTCGCAGTTGTTGCCGAATTCAGCAATTTTTTTGAGTCGCTCTTCGACCTTGACATGCAGGCGTCTGGCGTTGTGCGGCAGCACGCAATATTTGCCCATGTCGCGAACAAATTCGCGCTCAGGTGCGGTTTCGCGTTCGCCAAGGCTGACGATGCTCTCAGAATGTGATGTGCGGGTGGTCGTGCGCAGCATTACCGGGGTGTCATACTCTTCTGACATCTTGACGGCGGCCTTAGTCATGTCTTTTGCTTCCTGGCTGTTGGAAGGCTCAAACATCGGTATCTTTGCCATCATTGCGTAGTAGCGGTTGTCCTGTTCATTCTGCGAGCTATGCATGCCGGGGTCATCGGCAGAAACGATCACCAGTCCAGCGTTTACTCCGGTGTATCCTACGGTAAAAAAAGGATCGGCGGCCACATTCAGCCCAACATGCTTTTGAGCGCACAATGCTCTGGCACCACCGTAGCAAGCGCCGATAACGGTTTCCATGGCAGTCTTTTCGTTAACCGACCACTGGGCATCTATCTCGGCATAGGTTCCGCAATATTCGAGAATCTCGGTCGATGGAGTCCCCGGATAAGCCGCTGCGAACCTGACGCCGGCTTCCCAGGCGCCACGGGCAATGGCAGCATTTCCCGAGAGAAATGCCCGGTTTGATGATTGCTTCATTCCTTTCTCCTTTTGCACTTAATTTTTTTGCTCGAAAAAGTATAGCACAAAAATAGAATTCGGGCTTGCAGCGCCGGCAAAAAGAAGTTAAGATCAAGAAAAACGCAGGAGCCGTCAACATGAAGATTCTGGTTACTGGAGCCGCCGGTTTTATCGGGTTTCATCTCAGCATTTATCTGCTGAAGCGTGGTGATGATGTCGTTGGTCTCGACAATCTCAATGATTATTACGATGTCAACCTTAAGAACGGTCGTCTCGACATTCTGCGCAACCACCAGAACTTCACCTTTATCAAAGCTGACCTCAACGATCGCGCTGCCATCGACAGGACTTTTGTCGATCATCACTTTGATCGTGTGATCAATCTTGCCGCACAGGCAGGGGTAAGATACAGCATCGAAAACCCGCGCGCCTATATCGATGCCAACATCGTTGGTTTCATGAATATTCTTGAGGCCTGCCGCCATAACAAGGTCGAACACCTGGTTTACGCGTCATCGAGTTCTGTTTATGGCTCCAACACCAGAATGCCATTTTCCATTCACCACAATGTCGACCATCCGGTTTCTTTGTATGCAGCCACCAAAAAGGCTAATGAGCTGATGGCTCATACTTATGCCCACTTGTATGGCCTGCCAGTAACCGGTTTGCGCTTTTTTACCGTATACGGCCCATGGGGGCGTCCCGATATGGCGCTTTTTCTGTTTACCAGAGCCATTATCGAGGGTAAGCCGATCAAGGTTTTCAATAACGGCATGATGCAGCGTGACTTTACCTACATCGATGACATTGTTGAAGGTATTGTCAGGGTTTGTGATCGGGTTGCCATGCCAAATGAGTCCTGGAACGGCGACGAGCCTGATCCGGCGAGCAGCCGGGCGCCTTATCGGCTTTACAACATTGGCAATCACAAGCCGGTTGAGCTGCTCAAGTTTATTGAAATTATCGAAAAGAAGATCGGCAAAAAGGCGATTATGGAAATGTTGCCGATGCAGCCCGGCGATGTGCCGGCCACCTGCGCTGATGTCGATGATCTGATGCGCGATACCGGTTTCGCTCCAAACACCGCTCTCGAAATCGGTGTTTCACGCTTCGTCGACTGGTTCAGAGGTTATTACCAGATCTGATTCTGCTTAATGCTCGCGATCGGGTGCGTCACCTGATGTTCGCACGCTGTCGGTTATTTCTTAAGCCGACAGGTTCTCGTGATAGAAGCTTTCCCACACTTCTTTTTCTTCATTGAGGGTGAACAGCGCAAGGCGGTCACGCAGCAGTTTTATGCAGAATTCCGTTATTGCTTCGTCTGGCGCTATCGAATCGCTGGTGTAATAAGTCATGGCGACGCCAAAAAGCCTGGTATCATGCATCAACGGATATGCCGTACAGATTGTTTCGTCTTCATGCTGCTCAAGAGTTGCTTTGTGCCTCGGGTTTTTCTGAACTGTCTGCAGCAGTTCAAGTTCAGCCATACTGAGTTTGAGCTGGCGCGAGCGGTCTACTCTGCAACTTGCTTCGGCGCTGCCGTCATTATGGAAGCGTACCAGCATGACATCTCTGATCTGGGTAATTTTGATGATTTCGCTGAGTATTTTGAAGAACGGCTGTTCTTCTTCGGCTGGCCGTGAAAATACCATGGCCTTGATGCTGTCAAGTTGTGTATAGAGACGGGTGATGCTTTTATGCATACGGTCATTCTTGCCCTGCGAATCGCGAAAGGCAATTGCATTTTTGATCGCAGCTGAAGCGTGTTTAAGATA
>MFYY01000035.1:11837-14745 GCA_001787855.1 Candidatus Riflebacteria bacterium GWC2_50_8
TGATGTCTGACCGGTATGTAAGCGGTCAGCCGGTGCATCGAACCGTTGGTAATCTCCATTGAAGCTGACTTTTCAGGAGTTATCTGCGCATTGATCATTACCGGTCGTCCCTCATCCAATACTGGATTGAGCGCATCAGGATTGTTGCGTGGAATATCAAGAAGCCGTGGTGAAGCCGTTCTTATGTCGAGAATTTCTGTGCGTCTGTGCTGGTTATCTTCGGCTTTGAAGATGTGCAGACAGGTGTTGTCGATTTTAAAAAGTTCGCGGGCTCTCTTTTCGATAAGCGTGGTAAGGCCGTCAAGTTCGGTGCAGACGTTTACCAGTTCAGAAATCTCGTCGAGAATAATCTGCTTGTATTGCAGTTCTGATGTCAGCTGGTCATTGGCCGCCTTAAGTGCCGCCAGTTCGTTCATCAGGCTCGAAATCTGGTTGCTGGCATTGCCTTCTTCTGCTTTGAGCGCCTTGATTTTGTGGCTGAGCAGCTCAATTTCAACTGCCCTGTCATTAGCCAGTTTCTGCATCTCTTCATAAAGTCGGTGATTGTCGCGATTCTCAAGAGAAATCTTCTCAAAGCTTGTCTGCAGCTCGGTTAACTCTCTTTTCATCGCTTCAAGATGCGTTTTGATGAATATTTCTTCACTGCGATCATCAAACAGAGCAAGAATGCGGGTCTGGTTATCGCAGTCCTTGAAAGAACTTATTCGTGCATTATAAATGTGCTCGGTTCCTTCGCGTGAACGAATCTTGATTTTCTCAAGCACGCGGCGGCTTCCGCTGGTTATGACGGCCTGTATGACATAAGCCATGCCATATTGTTCAAGCTCTGGAAAAGCCTGCAACAGGTTTTTGTCAACGAGATCAGCTGAAAATACGCCACTTTTGTCAACCTTGATTTTTTCAACCCGGCCGCTAGCGTCTGCTATCAGCCAGGCACAATTGGTCTGTTCAGCTGCCAGCGTTGAAGATATCGCCCTGGTATTACTTTTGTAGAGCATGTCATTGAGAAAGAATATTCTTTCCTTGAAGACGAGTGTCAGCTTATGGGCCAGGTAGGCAGTGGCGCTTAGTCCGGTAGTAACAACAATCGCATTGGAAATTACCCAGCCGGTATTCTGACTGAGGTCGCCATAAAGGGGCGGATAAAACTTGATATGAGGAATGAACTGATACTTGACCAGCATGCTGACCAGCGACCATGCCACAACAGTCAGCGAAGCGTAGACGGCTCCTGCTCTGAAACCCATTACGGCACCGGCAACAGTTATTGGCACAACACTCAGAAACATCATCGGGCTTTCGGTCGTACCGGTGTATCTGGTCAGCAGCATTATGATCAGCAGATCTCCGATGACCTGCGTATGCATGACGTTATTGATTGAAAATATGTTGAACGAGAGGTCTTTGAGTGATTCCAGCATCATCATGTAAAGCACCGCGCATACCCGCGCGATTGCTGTCGGAGCATGCAAAATGCCAAAGAGTCCCCGCCTCTTAATGCCGGAAAAAGCATTCGAGGTGACTTTAAGAAGGAGCTTTCTGAGGCTGCTCATGCCGTGAGTCAGCATCATATGTCTGGAAAGCAAAGAGAAGTGCAGCGTGAAAAATACGTTCAGAACAGCCAGCAGGCAACACAAAACATATATTGGCTCAATTCTGAAGCTCATTCCCAACAGGTTAAGACTGATCAGACTGAACCCGAAGATTATCGGAATACTCGCCCAACGCAATGTAATCAGGCCACGGGCGATCTGCAGTTCTCTTATTCCAGAGCGATTTTCAATCATATTATCTCCTGAACTTACTACAAATACAGTTCAGAAGAGTTATCGGCAGTTCGTAGGTTTTTGATAAGCGTAAGCATACAACTGACTTAAACAGTTGGCTGAATGCTGTCAGCTGATCCTACGGCTATTGTGGCAGGCTGAAATTTTTAATCTGATGGCCGGCAGCGGCAATGATGGCCAAAAGCTCAGAACGTCCCCGGCTTGAGGCAAGATATAACTGCCAGCGTTGATGCAGGCTTTCTTTTGCGGCATTCTTCATGCTTAAAAGGCCTGCATAATCGGTTAGAGTGGTTATCTGTCTCCCGTCGGCAATCGGTGACCAGCCCTTCTGCAACAGTCCACGCAGTTCGAAAGGGGGGAGTCCGCTGATGCCTGCGATTCCGATCTTCAAGGTGTCAATCGGTTCGCTGATCAGTCCCTTTTCGACGAGATTATTGTATATATGGTTGCGCAGGCGGGCAAGGTTGCCGCTGACTTCTTCGGAACTGCATGAAAAAACGATTTTAAGCAGATCATGGTCAAGAGTAAGAGTTAACGGCATCATCGAGAAAGGCTTTTCATCAAGATCCTGGTGAATTTCTCTGATGATAACCTTGTTGTCGCCGCCAATGACGAGAGTAATGTCGCAGATGTTGCCACCATCAGACTGCCAGGAAGCAGCAAAGTCAGGAAACAGGTTACTTGAAAAACTCAGGTGATGCTGATAGTCCTCGGGCATGCAGATTTCCGGGCGACTGTGCTCAGGATGCGCAGGAAGGCTGACTTCAATACTGTCGAGCGAACCCTGCCAATGTTGCAGCCAACTTGAAAACATCGCCTTTTTTGCGAGGTCGCGCTGATCGTCGGCCAGAATTTCGCTCAGAGATAGGCTGAAGGGCAGCCAGTCAGATGGCGGTTCACGTCCGAGGCGATATCTTTCAATCTGTCTGAACTTCTGCATGTTCTCGGCAAGCTGTTCTTCGCTACCAGAAATATATACAACAAGGCTCAGGGATGCATCACCATAAATAATCTCGTAATTGAGCAGAGAATCGAGACCAGCTTCCCTGATAAACTTCTCGCCGAGGTATTTTGCGGTAAAAAAAGATCTGGCACTCATTTCTGGCCATCTGAATACCGTA
>MFYY01000035.1:14796-15643 GCA_001787855.1 Candidatus Riflebacteria bacterium GWC2_50_8
CAATTCTGCTGGCGGCTGCATTGAGTTCGTCGGCATACGCAGCCAGATTTCTGGTCATGGTAACGCTGACCGGCTTGTGTGAAGAGGATTCTTCTCTGCCGGGCCGTTGCAGCAGGGCGTGTATGTAGTCGGCAAAATCCTGACTGTGTTTGTCCTTTTGCAGAACTGCCGGTATTTCAGCTCTGAGCCGGTCCAGTAGATTTCTGCATATCTGCGCGGCTTTTGCCGGTTCGTCAAAATGAAACAGTGAAAACTGAACACCACAGAGGCTGTGACTGGCTGACCACAGGGTGCCATTCTTGTCGATCTGATTCTGAATGCCATATTCCGGCGCCTTGACCGTTTTTACAAGCAGATTGTATAAATCGACCGCGCGATTGCAGCGGTTAATTATCGGCGGGTCGAAGGTAATCACTATTGAATCAAGCCTATCGGCTGAATCAGTGTTTTCAGCAAACGACTGAATGGCTGGAAAAATGGCCAATGTGGCGATCAGCAGACAATTTATCAACCAGGTGGATGTCTTCATGAAAAAATTATATCACATGATCATCGCGAGTGCAGCAAAGCTGTTATCTGAAAATTCTGCATATGCTTTGCATGTCAGGAAATGATTCACCAATCGAAGTTCAGCCTTGCATTTATCTGTCTGCCTGATTAGAATCTACCTGCATACACATTTCTGGCGGTAAAGAATGTTAACCTGGGAGAGCGAAATCGGATCGGCAATGGTTGTTGCCGCCGTTTTTCTGGCGCTGGTCGGCGTCGGCGAATTGTTGCGCGGTACTGGTGCCTGTTCTCAGGAAGCTACCCGCAAATTCGTTCACTTTACTGGCGGCATAGTGTC
>MFYY01000036.1:0-607 GCA_001787855.1 Candidatus Riflebacteria bacterium GWC2_50_8
GTCTTTAGATATTGAATAAGTAATTTTAGCTTTACTTGACTCAAAAAAGTGAGAGTAGTATCTTCAGCCAATAATAGATAAGCATTGATACAGGATTGCATTCTTTACACAAGTTACAATCTCTTGAGAAATGCATGATTCATGGCGAAATGTGCCAGCAGGGTCTTGATACGAGCCAAAGACAGCTCGGATACCTCATCAAAGAGCTTCGCAAAGGGCAGTTGTTTTTTAGACGATATTCAGGTGTCACAAATGCTGACACTATTTCGTAGTAAGTGCTGGCAAACGGATTGGAATATGAACTTCATGTTTGTATTGCTCGCAGTGTTGTTCTTTCTATCGGATGCCTGGCCAGGCGTTTGAGAATGATTGTGGTTTGTTTAAAAGCATGTAACAAAGCATTATTGCAGCGATTGGGACTTAGAGTTATTTATGCTATTTGCATTTTTATTGTGGTAAGGTGGTTCGGGCATGACCTCTCAGGAGCATCTGACTGAATTCTCGGTTCTGGTAAAGACTCATTTGAACAGTGTTATCAGATATGTAAGCTTTCTGACGCGTGGAAATGAAGATGCCAGCGATATTGCCCAGGATGTTTTTTTAAAGG
>MFYY01000036.1:658-30613 GCA_001787855.1 Candidatus Riflebacteria bacterium GWC2_50_8
AAACGCCGGGCACCGGCGGTGCAATATGCGGGGGCGCAGATAGAACAAGCTGTAGCCATGACAAGCGATACTGAGAATATTGCCGGATCTGAAGATGATGTTTGGCCCGAAGGACTCCCTGCCTTTTCCAGACTGCCTGTTAATCAGAGGGAAATTGTCTACATGCGGTATGTTGAACAGATCCCCTACGAGGAAATGAGCCGGATTACCGGCAAATCGCAAGAGGCTTTGCGAAAAATCGTCTCGAGAGCTGTTCTAGCTATCAGGAAGGAGGTGGCCAATGAAACTTTGCAACAAGGTGAATGAGTTTCTTGAAAAGGATCCACCCCCTGATTTAACAAAAATTCCAGTTTCTCTTTCCGAACACATCAATTCCTGCCCGGATTGCCGCCAACTTGTGACATATTTTCGCGATCTTCCCCGGGATAAGGGCTTTCGATCTCTTTCCGCAAGTGAAACAGGAGAATTTATGAAAACATTTCAGAAAAGCGCTCTGGCCGAATCTCAGAGGCCTGATTCACGCAATATCACAAAGATGTCTACGCCTTTCTGGTTGAACCTGAAATGGGCATTTGCATTGATAGCGTTTATTCTGGTGCTTTTCCTTGGGTCTTCCAGGCTATTTCGCCAGACCCCCATTTCCTTGCCGCCAGAAGTCCATTCATTCGCTGTTTTAAACGGAGCCGCAACCATCCTTTCTGCAGACGGAAAGGGCGAAAGTATTGCTTTGGCTTCCGAGCAGTCTCTTACCCAGGAAACAGAAATAAAGTTCACTACTTCTTCTAAGCCTGTTGAACTTAAATATCAGAATGGCGGCAAAGTCTTTTTGACCGGTATTGGCCAGATGAAAGTTTTGAAAGACGGGCTCAATGTTGAAACCGGCAAGTTCAACGCCAAATTCAAGAATCTTGCAGGTGTTATGAAAGTGCGAGTCCCATGCGCGGTGCTTGCTATTCGCGGAACTGAGATTCAGTTTGATATTCAGCCGGCAACTGCAGACATTCTTCTGGTAGAAGGGGCGGCTGACCTTATTCCTGACGACACTTCGTTGCAGGCCATTCGTCTGGAAACCGGAAAACGCGTTGTCCTTGCGAATAATATATGGACTTCTTCTAAGCCAGAATCGCAGAGCATTCCGGATGGCAATTCTTCCGGACATCTTGCAACAGATTCTCAACCACAGCCTGCTGTTGCGGGCAGCGAATCGAGCGCATTGCATGACCAGAAAGGTGCCGAAGATGCGCCTGCACTGGAAATCATTCCTGATAGTTCAACAGAGCCAGATAACGCGCCCACGGAAGAAACTGAACCTGCCAGTTCGGCTGAAGAAACTGAAGAAGAACCTGATTTTATCGGGAGAGAAGGTTTTTACGATTAAACCATTCGTGACCAGGTCTAAAAAGCGGAAATGAAAAATGATGCGAAAGCACTGTGATATTGACAACGGCTTCCTGAAAGGGAATGCCGTTTTCTGGCGAGCCAGAAGGGGCTTTGTTCTGCCGCTTGTTTTTGGCGCAATGGCAGTGCTGACTCTGTATTTTTTTATCATGAGCTTTCTTTCGAGTGGGCAGACCATGGTGGCCAGTCATTTTATTGATTCATCCCACTCTCTTTCCATAGCCAAGGCGGGCGCAGACTGGGCAGTAACCAAGTATGCCAGCGGGTCGTATGAGCCTGATAACCCTATTTGTGAAGCACTTTTTGGTAATTCTACAGCGGGCGGTGAATTTGAACTTCAATACCCGGGAGAGTTGCTGGACTATGTAGATAACGAATTGAATGGCGAGCTTGCGGTGAAGATGAAGATCTATGATGTCACTCGAATAGCAGTTCCAGAGGGATTGGCAGGGTTTCAGCAGGATCCGGTCGAGAAATCCGGAGTAATAGAGTTTACTTCTATCGGAAAAGTTGGCAAAGCAAGTCGCAAAGTTCGCATCAAAAAAGGTTTTAAGGTTGTCATGATCGTTCATCCGGTCGTGTCAAAGTTTACGCTTTTTATACGGGAAATGCTGGATGGGCAGGATTTGAATGTTCTTGAAAGAAAAACGTCGACTTTTGCTTTTGATAATGGCTCGCCAATTATTTTGAACAATCAGGGATTTAATAATAAGGGAGAAAACCTTTCATACCCTGTAATTACACCGAGTACGCAAGAATTTGATCTGTTGCGGGTCGCAAATGGCAACTTTGCAAAGCTCGTGCAAAGTTCCGGGTGGGTGTTTTTAAATTCTGCAACGACGGTTCCATGGACTCTTAATCTGTCAGGGGGCGGTGACTACAGTGAATTTGACGACAGGCTCCTGCTTCGCGTCGGTATGTACGAACAGAAGAGTCTGGCAAATATTTTTCCGGCAAAAGCTCCTACGGGTGAAGTAATTGAACGTATGTGGCAAAAATTTCAGGGGATGAAAACAGATTATGAAACGCTATCTGAAGATGGCGAGGTCCGGAAAAAGCCCAGTGATGTTCTCTATCTTCGCTATCTTTTTCCAAATGCTCCTCCCAAAATCTCTTTGCTGAGGCTATTTGGGACTGGTACCAAATTTTCACCAACTATGGTGTTTGGACCAGTTTATATGCAGTATCTGATTTTGCGGGGCATGGATGTTATATTTCAGAACGCCGGGGAAAATGGCGAACATAAGTATTCGAATGTTCTTATACCAGGTTTTTTTAACCAGGCAGATTTTACGGCGGCATTCAGGCCGAGTGTGCCAGATGATGTAAACATGGCTGGTTTTGCCCGCGTTCTGCAGTTTCCTGATCGAAATAATGCATCTTCTGTTTATCCTGATTACTCGCAAATCATGACCCAGATTGCCAGCAGGCCGTATCTTGATGCGCTTGATTACATTTTTTTGAGAGATTTTGAAAAAGGGACCATGTTGAGGCCAAAACCACCAAAAGAATATGATATTCCTCTCCCAAAAATGATAGATGGTAATATTTCTCCTACTACCAGCCCCTGGATCGGCAATCGAGACTCTCTGTTTAAGGCAAATGGCTCATTTGGCATTGATAATACAATCCTTTACAGTGGCGAACTTGCTGACATTTCGGGCTGCAAGGAGTTTCAAGCCAAGATAACCGCAGTATTTCCATCTTTCGCTGAACTTAAAAAGGATTTTTTTGATAAAGATACTTCACAGCTAAGACTCCCTGGAATTGTTTATCTTGGCCAGGATGACTTAATCATCGATGAGGATCTGCAGATAACCAGTCCGGGAATGATTATCTGTGGCGGTAACGTTATCATCAAATCCGCAGTGAAATCACGGTATCCCGATCCTGTCACGATAGTTTCTTTGAAAGACATCACTGTTGAATCGAACAGACCCATCGAAGCCCATCTGATTTGTCTGTTGGGAAAATTTCGGGCCACCAATGGTTTCAACATCAAAGGCGGTCTGGCTGCCCGTTCCATTGACACTTCAAACATGAAGGCAAATGAAAAATCTATAACTTTTGAGCCGGCACATGATCCTTACAATGACCGCAAAAAATGGAGTGAAAAGACAGCTTACCGTTATCAATTGTCGCAGGAGGAGGAATATTACGTTGAAGGTGGAAATTAACCGACTGCAAAGTGAACAAAAAAGTGGCGTAACACTAAT
This sequence comes from Candidatus Riflebacteria bacterium GWC2_50_8, assembly GCA_001787855.1. Taxonomy (GTDB): domain Bacteria; phylum Muiribacteriota; class Ozemobacteria; order Ozemobacterales; family Ozemobacteraceae; genus Rifleibacterium. The sequence continues at coordinate 4,273 of MFYY01000036.1, forward strand.
CGAAATAGCCGTAGCTGTCTGCCTTGTGGGAATAATTTCGGGGGCGACATATCTGATGTTTGATCGTCAGACAAATCAGGCAAACAGTGATAGCAGATCTTCTCAATATTATCTGGATATAGGGATTTTTACCGAAACATTTTATAATGATCTGGCCATGGCTAAGGCTGTATGCCCAAATGAGAACGGAGTGAGTCTGCTTGTCAATCCCGATGGAAATCCAGGGTCAATTACTTATTCGCTGCAAGAGAATACTATTGAACGAGAGTTTCGAGGGATTGAGAAAGTTTTCAGGTTTACGAATCCGAATAGGAATGGCAGCCCTCTTATTTTCAGAGTAGAGGAGACAAACCCATGAATACATTTTCGCAAAAGATGCTACGATTTTCGCTGCGACTGACAGTTACCAGTCTCGTATTTTTATGTCTCACTGCGTCGATTTGTGAAGCGAAATCCTACAAGGCCATTGTCGGCTATGAAAACGAGGTAATGGAAATTCCTCTTGTTCCGGGCCGAGTAATTTCTACAAAAGCTAAGATGCCTTTACCTGCCTCGCCTCAGATGAATACTGCGTTTCCAGTTTCGGATAATATTCCGACTGTTGTTCCTGCCGCAAACCCTGAACCAGCTCCTGAAACGCTGGTTGGGATAGAGGATATGGTTCCACAGATGGAAGACGGTTTTCCCAACACTACTGTAATTCCAACTCCTGAGAGCTTACAAGCGACTATTGATGCGGTAGGCAGGGCTATTGTTAATGGAATCAACTTTGAATTTGACAGCGCGAACCTTGCTGACGAATCGCTGCCCTCACTTAATGCGGTTCTCGGTTATCTGCGTAACAACCCGGATGTTCGAATCGCCATCGAAGGGCATTGTGATACTTCTGGAGATACCTCTCTCAACCCTGCCCTTTCCCAGGCCAGAGCTGATGCTGTAAGGGACTGGATGATAGAGCGCGGCGTTGACAGCTTGCGGATCAGGGCTGTCGGCATGAGTCACACTAAGCCAATTGCTGACAATTCAACGGCTGAGGGACAGGCAAGAAATCGTCGTGTGGAGCTGGTAAAAGAGTAGGTCTGGTGTCGAGAATAATTTCTGTAACGGCTTGAAAGCAGGTGTTTTGTGAGTAAGACTAAGAGTGCCTGGTCAGATAACAAAAAGTTTGCTGGTTTCACCTTGATTGAGATCGCCATAGCGCTGTTTATTCTCGCCGTATTCCTATTGCCTCTGACGCAGCACTTTGTTCGCACACGCCGGGTTTCTCTGGCCGCAAGAGATGCCGTAATTGTTAATTCCTTCCAGACATCATGTATCGGAGAGCTTCGTATGCTTGATTACGACGATTTGTTATCAGAGTCAGGTGCGACTTTTTCGAGCATTCTCAAAAAATACTGTGGTGGAAAAGTTGTTAACAATCTAAATATTCAGACGCGTGTTAATATCAGCAGGAGTGCTGAAGCTAAGATGCTCATGATTGATGTGAAATCTGAATTTCGCTTTCCCGGGTCGGCAGATGAAGTAGTGCGAAAGGTTGGTATGCGTGGTTATGCGTTTCCAAAACCCTGATGGAATTACAGTAAAACCCGCTTTTAGCGACAGACGAGGAATGTCTATAGTCGAACTCTCTATTTATGCTCTGGTGGCAAGCCTGGTTCTGGCATTTTTTATCTTTATGTTCTGGCGAACGCGACGAGTGCATGAACAACAGAATATAGAAGTAGACTCCCAGCGTTCATTTGCAATGATTCGCGAGCAGCTGGAAAGAGATCTCGCCGGCTGCAGGAGCTGGGAGATTCCTGAAGATCCAAACGCGCCGGAAACAGTTGCACTGCGAGTAGGTAATTCTCTGTCCATTGAACGTATTGAAGGCCGGATTTACTACAATATTTCCACTGTAACCGGTGATATCAACAGAAACATGGAGGGAAATGTTTCTGTTTATCCCTTTAAGTGCGAGCAGGAGGATGTTCAGAAATCCTTGGAATTTGTCCTGGATCCAAACACGGTGAATACACTGAGCCTTAGGGTTGAGCTGAAAACTGTTCCGCCCATCAAATTAGCCCACAATTTTTCAGTGCGTATCAGCGACAGCGGTAATAAAGGCTTCTTTCCGGAAACAGACCTGAAACCACGGGAGCCAGAAGCATCGGCAGGCATTGGACAAGACTCAAAGCCAAAGTCGAGTTGTCCGAGAGATCAGAATTAGCTCCAGGTTGAAATGATTTATGTGTCACAAAAAGTGGCTTTTTCCGTATTTTTTTATGAAACAGAAATAGAAGGAGGAGAGCTCAATGAAAATTAAGACTCTGGGTATTCTCTTGTTGTCGGTGCTTACGGTCATGTTTCTATTTGGCCATGATGTGGTGGCTGAAGAGCAGGTTTCTGAGTGGGGTAATGCAGATACTACGCCCGACGCTGATCCCGATGGAACAGAGGGTTTTGGGATCGATATCGGCTTGCCCAAGCCTGATCAGGCGTCTTCAGATGATAAAGCTTCTGACGCTGACGTTAAAGAAGGCGAAACAGCGCTGGAAGGCGAAGAAGCCCTGGCAAGTGGAGCAACTCTGGAAGGGGTTGTTGATGTTGACACCTACTTAAATATACGTACCGGTCCATGGGGAAAAATAATTGGTGGCTTGAATAATAAGGCTCCGATCAAAATCCTTGGTAAAGAAGGTGACTGGTTCAAGATTATCCACAATGGTGCCGAAGCGTATATTCACTCATATTATATCAATGCGCCGGGTTTCCCGTCGCATCAGGGTGTTGAGCCGCCGATTCTTGGTTCTGATCAGGCGCCAGTTACTGGCGATCCTGGTGCAAGCGCCACTGTTGATAATGGTACATTCGGCGCTGAGCCATGTACTCCCATGCCAGATTCAGTCAGCTCAGATTTTGGTCCACGCGATATAGGAATTGGCAGCACTTTTCACGAAGGAATCGATTTGCCAGTATCGAATGGCACTCGTCTCAATGCTCTTGGCAATGGAGTTGTAACCGAGTCCGGATGGAGTGATGGTGGCGGAAATTTTGTGAGAATAAGATATGACAATGGCTATTCTTCTTTTTATTGCCACCTTGAGAGCGTCAGCGTCGCAGAAGGCCAGAGAGTGGCGATAGGTCAGGATGTTGCTCTCTCCGACAATACCGGCGAGTGGACAACTGGCGCACATCTGCACATGGGAATTACTGACGCGAGTGGTGAGAGCGTTAATCCACGCGATGTGCCCGGCCTCGAATTCCCCCCACTTGTTGAGTAAGGATAAGGAAAATAATATGAATAAAAATCTAATTGCCTTCTTAATCGTGATCTCTCTAGGTGTTTCCGGAGTCGTTTCTGCGGGGCCAGTTGCCAGGCCTGCTGGTTTTTTGGTTAATGGATTGCAGTATGAAGCCGGTCTTGCCTCTTCGGCCATAGCTCATAAAGACGTTTGCTCAATCGCATATGGCACAGCAGACAATAATGTGGGCGGTGACCAGCAGGGCAATAAACATCGCATTGGCGGTGCGCCTACGGCTTATTGCCCACTGGCCGACGGGTCTTTCTGGGTTCTCGATACGCTCAACCAGAAAGCTAAACATTTTGCTGCCGATGGAAGCCTGATTTCTTCATTCGCATTTCCCGAGAGCAGTTCTGAAAAGTTTATTTATATGGAAGACATGGCTATGGCTCTGGCTGGCGATCTCTATCTCTATAACGCAGCTCAGGGAATTGTGTCGCGCGTGAATGAGAAGGGCATATCGCAAGTTCAGATCGAAGGTTTGCCTGACTCTCGTGAAATCGGCGTTGACAGCAAGGGAAACCTGCTGGTGGCAAACCCGGTAATGCAAAGCCTGCTGCGCTTCAATCCCGCTGGCGAACTGATTGAACGCTATGATGGTCAGACTTTTCTTTCTACAGTTGTTGACGCTAACGACAAGCCTCTTGGCGTTAAATTCAATGATGTGGAAGCGGAACTGTTCAGGGCTGACAATGCTTCGCCAACAGTAACCGTATCGCTTGCAAAATTCCCGCTGCAGCTGGCGAAAGAGAGTAAGGCGCATTATGTTTCGGCGCAGCTGATCGGTTCTGATGCGAAAAAGAACGTATATCTTCAGCTGATTGCCTGTGACAAAAAAGGTGTTATTCACCAATATCGGGTCATTCGGCTCAGCAGCGAAGGAAAAATTCTTGGTCAGGCTGATCTACTCGCGATTGCATTCCTTTACCCCAGAAGAAAAGCTATCACGCCAGATGGCAAGGTGTTTGGTTTTCGAAGTGACAAAAAGTCCTGGTTTCCGATCACATTTGCCCTGCCCTGATATATTTCTGTGAATACACGGCGTTTAAGCAGCTCATGGTGAATCCATTTTTCACCATGGGCTGATAGCCTTGCGGTATCGTTGAAGGACTTGGCCTGTCTGATTTCGACTGCAAAACATCAAGAGCAACTTTTGAGACAAGAACGGAGAAGCTTATGAAGAGCCATTATTACAGAACTATTGCCATGGTGATCATGTGTGCATTTTTACTGCGGCTGTTTTTGCCGGTAGCAACATTTGCCCAGGAAGCCGTTCATAAAGAACAGATCAACAAGGCGGCTGAAGAATTTGAATCTACCTATAAAGAGATAATGGCTGTTGAGGAGATTAAACTGGGTAGCATCACAGCAGCTACTCTTTGGAATCTCTGGATGTATGAGAACACGGAGCAAAAAAAAAGTTCAACCAATGGTGCCTACATTTCTCCCGCAGATTTGAAAACTGGCGCAGAAAATGCCAAGGCCCTAAGGGAGAGAGAAAAGTTTGAAGGTTACATTGCTCAGATCAATAGGGCCAATGAAGATATACGAAAACTCAAATGGGATGCTATAAAAACGAGAATATCCTTGAAAAATGGCTCGTTAGAAAAGGCGGCCGAAACTGATCCAACTGACGTTTATAACAGTCTTGAAAAAGGTGCCAGCGCACTGGCTGTATATCAGGTCGCATTAAAAAAAGCCGGTAACGCACTCCTGGCTGCTGCAGCTGCTCTTGAAACTGCTGCGTTGGCGCTTTCCAGCGTCGTGATTGTATGTACAGCGGTTTCCTCGTCTGTTGTTCTTGCTCCTTTAGTCGTCCCTGTCGGCAGTATGGCAGCGGTTGCTCAGCAAGCTTGCACCTGGTCTGCAATTACGATAAAGTCGGCAGGTTCTGCGCTTATTACGGCCGCTGACAAGGCTATTGCCAGTGACAAGGAACTTCTAGAGATATACAGCAACGAATTTGCCAAAGGAGCTTTGAAAGAGGGATTGAGCAGTCTGGTTGGAGCTGGTGTCGGCAAAGTAGCCGGTGCTATAGGCGTATCCGCTGAAAACATGTGGGGAGGTTTAGAGTTTAACGAAGAGCTATCCAAAATGATGATCAAAGAATTAGTAAAGCCTACTAGCTTATCTATAGAAGAAATGCTTGAAAGTAACCTTGATGAAATGAACAAACACGTAGGTGATGAGCCGACAGAGGAAGAAAAAATAATGATGCCGGCATTTATTAAACCCCAATTAAACTGGGATTAAAAGTTCTTTAAGAGCGCTAATTTAGAGCATCTTGAAAAACTCAGGCGACGGAATTAAAACTCATGTATATGGCCTGCATCCCTTAAAGACCCATGATGCGCAACTTCTCGATATGGTTGCCGACGCGAAATGCGCATTTAACCGCATCAGCAATAAGCTGACCGGTCTCGGGCAAACCGCTCTTTGAATAGCTGGATCTGGAAATTGACACCCGGGTCAGGTCTTTTTTTACGACTACCAGATAATATACCCATGATCCGGCAGCAGTATCGCCTACTTCTCTCGAGTCAAGTTCGATCGAGAGAATGTTAGAAAACGAGGCAAGAACACTCTCGGACAACTTTGCAAAAAATGTGAGCCGATAAACAATGCGCCGGTTATTCATGTCCAGGAAATAACGAGAATCGCAATGAAGAAGCAGCCATAGAAAAAGCGCCGAAGCAATGGCACTGCTGATTGCGAAATAAATATGGGTTGAACCGAAGCCATCGTAACATCCGAATACAAAATTAAAAATAAATGTTAGAATAGCAACAGCACTCAAGATTAGCAACATAGTGTCAAGTGGGCAGGCGATCGCGTCAAGCGGTATTGTATCCGATTTCTGTCTGCTTCTGGCATTCGACAGGTCTTTCGAGCGCAAATAATCTTCAAACGAACAATAGCCCTTTCCTAAAATAAATACAATTAAAAATTCCATTTGAACTCCCTGAATATGTCATAAAGCAGCTTCAACTGGCTTTCCGCAAAAAGCTGACAACTTTATACACAAGAAGCAACGAACCCAAACCCAGCATCAAAAGGCAAATGACCAGCAGTTCAGGGTGTCTTTGTATTCCGACCTTCGGGATATATCCGCTCACCGCACGCAATTCATTTTGATATTCAGTTTTAATGCCATGGTACTCACAGTAGATTATGCCATATTCTGATAAGTCGCCGTAACTGCGAAGAACACAATTGTCATCTACATTCACTATTTTGGATTTGAGATATTTGCCCTTCAAAAGAGGACTTTCTGGATCTACGAGATCTGACGGATTAAGCTCTTTGTAAAGGACGCTGTTTTCTGAGTTGTAACAATTAATCGCATGCATAACCCAATCCTGATTGGAAATGCAATAATGGGCCATGTGAGTTCGGTGAGTCAAGCCGACCTTCTGCAAAATTTGATTCACAACAGAATCATTTTGCCGCGAGTCTTCTTCCTCTCCTAAGGGCGGCTCAAGAATTTCCTTTGGCACCGGCCCGTATTTTTTGATCGTTTCATCCCAGGAGCCTGAGGCATAAACGCCGGCAACAGTCAGCTCAAGGCAAAATATCAGTATAAAAAATACAACCTGGCTTAGCATGAGCATGCGATTTCTCATATAGCCATCCTGTTGCTGAAAGATAAATAGTAATTTCTCATTCTTTCAAAAATTTGCCGACTGGGCCTTTGGGATCTCCAATAGTCTTCAGGTCACTCCATGGAACAATAAATTCAATAATTCCTTTGGAATATGGTGCGATTTCGCTCTGATTAAAACAGAATGACATCCCATCCTTGGAAATCAGGAAATTCCGATTAAGAGAGAATTGTCCGTTTTCGAACCAGTAACCTGCTTGTTTATAGGTCTCTTCAGGTTTCATGTTCCGAATCTGGCGAAAATGGTTTTCTGCTACTTTGGTCAGTTTCGCCAGGCTGTTTTTATGAATCAGGTTGGTGAGACTGTAAAGCTCACCTGTTTTTATGGAAAACACCAGGTATGTAAGATGCGAAGCTGGATGAGCGCCGCCGGTAAAAACTGACTGGAGTATCTTGAGGCAAAACAGGTCTTCATCGTGATAGCTGATTGTTGCTGCAAACTTCAGGAGCCATGCGCCCGGCATTTCTGGAGTCGCTTTCGTGGACTTTTCATAGTCGCTGCCGAAAGCCTCCATAAGTTGTTCCACTGTTTCAAAATGCTTCCCGTCCAATACTTTCAATAGCCTACTTTGTATGGCTTCATTGATGGCATTCACGGCAACACTAACCCCGGTTTGGCAAGACAGCTCAGGAAAGCGAATGTCAATGTTTGCAGCTACAGTCTCTTTTCTTGCCATTTTCGGAGGAGGTATCTTACGGGCGAAATGTTTGATGACGGCAGAAATAGAACTGGTAATTTTTATGGGGCCTTCATTTCGGCTGTCTATGGCAGTTGTAGCCGCCCAGCCATTAAATATCACCAAGAGAATGAATACTGATGCGAGTAAACTTATCTTGTTTCTCATCTTGCTTTCTCCATAAACGCCAGAATTCCTGGCGGGATTTTTTCGAATCGCTTCTGCTACTGCGGAAACTGGCTGAGAAATTTTTCATGGTCGCCGCGCTTGTAAGTGCTCCATGGGCTCCAATCAGAGCAGTTTGCGCTCATCTGAATCATTACGCGAATGTTGGTCATCGGATCAAACAGGTCCTCATAACAGCTCAAATTGTATTGTGCCATGCGCGCAGGCCCAAGCTCTCCGAGCATGTTAATCTGAAATAAACCGTATGACATGTCGCCGGTTGAGCTGTCACCATTATAGGCATCGGGAGCACCCCCCGATTCAGCCATGCCGATGGCCCAGGCCATTTTTAACTCTTCTCCTGTCAGACCTGCCTGCTGCAGATACCCGAGAAGGGCAGCTCCACCACTACCGCCTGCTGTGCCACCCGCTGAACTGCTTTTATTGCCATACGGAGACTCGTTGGAACCGAGGATCGGTGGCTCAACACCTTGATGTGAAGGAAAGCCTGGTGCATTCACATAATAGGCATGAACATAAGCGAAACTGCTGCCGTTGACAATCTTGAACCAGTCGCCCTCTTTACCTACAATTTTAATCTTATCTCCGCTGTTCAAGTTTCCGATGATATTTTCCCATGGGCCGTTGCGGATATTCAAATAAGTGTCTACATCAATAACGCCTTCCAGTGTTTCTCCGCTTTCCAGGGCTTTCTGTCCTTCCAGTTCGGGCTCGGCAGTCTGATCGGTTTCGCTGATATCAGGTGTTTTGTCTGATGTGTCAGCCGCCGGTTTCTTCAGTCCTAAATCTATCCCGAAACCTTCGGTGCCATCTGCTTCCGAGTCAGGTTTGCCACTATCTGTGTTCCACTCGGAAATGTCATTTTCGGCAATCGCGGCGGAACCACATAATATCATGGTCACAAATACCAGTAACAGGAGAATACGCCACGTTTGTATCTTCATAAGATTTTCTCCTTCAATTATCAGTTTAGCGCAAGAATAACAGGCTACTTTTTAACCGGCAGCTCCAACAAACATTTCCTCGGCTGCTCCAAGCGTTGGTTGTGAAGCAAAAATAAAATTGAATGTGAACCTGCCAATGAATACGAAAGATCAATGCTGTCTGTGACATATTTGTACAGGTTCATTATAAACCGGGAATTGAGTTATTAAAACATTAAAAGATGTCACAGATCGCCGGGAGTTTTCGTATCTTGAATTAGCTGAGCTTTTCGCTTTTATATATGCTATTTATAAACGATTCTTTGCAATTACACTGGGGTTCATAAGAATTTTGCATGCTTCTACTTTTCAGTAGTTTACCGAAAATTGATAATCGGAGGGTCGCAAGAAATGGAATCTGAAGAGTTCATAAAAAAATGCGGAGCCCTGGCGCTGGCATTATTACTATTCTATGCCAGTTATGCCTGGATTCGGGAAGCCCCTCTTGAAAGAGCGCGTGACGCAAAAACGAGCCACTGGATTCCTGCGATTGCTACTGTAACCGGCAAGCGTATTGCACATCAATATGTTCCTGAAATCGGAGATGAAAATATTCTGGTGTTGAACTACAGCTGGTCGGTTGGTACACAAACAATTTCAATTGAATATGGACAAATCAGATCGACTAATATAGATGATGTCAATAGATTTTCTGCGGAAAGGCCTTTGGGCTGCGAACTGGCAATCAAGGTGGATCCGGCAAATCTGCGTAGATTTATCTTCGTAGAATTCGAAGCATTAGAAGGACATGGAGTAACACTTACTTACATGATGGGAATACTATATTTTGTGCTCGGGTTATATTTTCTCATAGTTGTTTTGCGAAAGAAGTCGAATTATTAGGTTTTCTCATGTGCGAACCTGAAAGAACACCTGATCTGACCGAAGAGCGGGAGTCCTTTTTTGAATCAGACACTTCCCTGAGAGTTTCCAGTATGGCGATTTTTTCCTCTGCTGATTTTCGACAAGACGGAAAAATCGTTGTGAAAGTGGTGATGTATGCCAGTATCTTTTGTTCTCCCGCAGCAGATGAAGCGAAAAAATTCTTTCCAAATGCTGAACTGAAAGAGATTCTCAAAAGGGCTCAGTTCGAGCCTGGAGTCAAATTTCAACAAAGTAATGACGAGATAGACATCTGGTTGACAAATTTACGTATCATCTCTGAAAAAAACTCAAAATGGGCTTTTGAGTTTGCAGGATATGCCAGGGATGATGAAGCACTCAGGACCGCCACTGATGCAATATCTTCTGCAAGCGGCATTTCTGATTTCGTTTTTCCGACGACCAGCCAGACAACATATTCGAAGCTTCCCTTTCTCAAATTTGACGGGATTGCCAGCTTCATTAAATGAAATCTCATTGTTACATCCCGAAAACACCATAACGGCAATCGTTCTGACATCCGCTGATCTAGGCCGTTGAAACGCTTCATGAAATTAAGCCAATTTTATGAGAGGATGTAATTCAGAAGATTGCTATCAATAAAAAACGGAATATGTATGGTAGTGAATTTAAACTTAACAGTGTGAAGCTGGTTTTTACGAGTAAAGGCGAGCGCACCATGACGGTTGTCGCCGAGGATTTGGGCATTATTACTTGATCCAGGTGCAATGGAAGAAGGAACACAATTATATATGTTTTTAATAATGAAACTAATATTGGCAATGGTCGTTTTTTTTGCGATGGCGGCGTATGCACAGACGGATTTGATTGAGTTGTGCAAATCTCCAGATGCTTTAAAAAGAAGACAGATTCCAGCTGCCATCATGCTGGCTAACGATATCAATGCGTGTGACGAAAGTGGCTCCACGGCACTAATGTATGCCAGATCACCAGAAATAATAGAAGCGCTTGTCAAGGCCGGAGCAAACGTTGACGCCCGTGATAAAGATGGTATGACAGCAATGCGTTATGCAAAGTCGCCTGAAATTGTAGAAGCACTTGTAAAGGCTGGTGCAGACGTTAATGCCAGTAACAACGATGGCTATACGGCATTGATATATCAAGCTTCTCTCTGTGAAAATCCTGCAATAATATCAACCCTTCTTAATGCAGGAGCGAATCCAAAGCTGAAAACTAACTGTGGCTGTACAGCTTTCGATCAAGCAAAAAAACAACAAATTTATTGTTAATACTGAGGTTTTTCGACAACTACGACTGGCGCAGCATAATTGGCTCTTTCGTATTTTTAGTTTTTTTAAGCTAATTTGATTGCTCCGCTGGGTTATGCAAATGATCTTTGCATTTGGCAAACCGCTTTGCTCAAAAGCTTATCGGAAAGTTCTGAAGTAAGGGACTGGTATCGATAACTTGGCGCTCTATGTTGCGATGTTCAGAAAATCAAAAAAGGTTGTTGCCTTTTAGCGGCCAATGCGGTATTTAACTGTTTCCCGTATATTGTAATGTTTGAATGATGGAGTGAAAAGATGAAAAACAAAGTAGGAACAGTTCTGGTTAAGCGTGGCATGGCTGAAATGCAGAAAGGCGGCGTCATTATGGACGTAGTAAACGCCGATCAGGCCCGCATAGCTGAAAAAGCTGGAGCAGTAGCGGTAATGGCGCTCGAGCGTGTTCCTTCTGATATACGCAAGGCTGGTGGTGTTGCCAGAATGGCTGACCCTACCATTATCGAAGAGGTCATGAAAGCTGTTTCGATACCGGTCATGGCAAAGGCCCGTATTGGCCACATAGTTGAAGCGCGGATTCTCGAAGCCATGGGCGTCGACTATATCGACGAAAGCGAAGTTCTGACGCCGGCCGATGAAGAATATCATCTGCTGAAAAGCGCTTTTACCGTACCATTCGTTTGTGGCTGCCGCGATCTTGGCGAAGCCGCCCGCCGCATCGGCGAAGGTGCTGCCATGCTGCGCACCAAGGGCGAACCCGGCACCGGCAACATAGTTGAAGCTGTGCGCCACATGCGCAAAGTAAATGCCCAGGTGCGCCGCGTTGTTGCGATGAACGAAGATGAGCTGATGACCGAAGCCAAGCTGCTTGGCGCGCCGTATGAAATTTTACTGCAGATCAAGAAAAATGGTCGTCTGCCGGTGGTTAATTTTGCTGCCGGTGGCGTGGCAACGCCTGCTGACGCGGCTCTGATGATGGAACTCGGTGCTGACGGTGTGTTTGTCGGCTCAGGCATTTTTAAGTCTGAAAACCCGGCAGCGTTTGCCAAAGCAATCGTTGAAGCTACCACTAACTACAAAGATTACAAGCTGCTGGCCGAGATTTCCAAGGGCCTTGGCGCTCCGATGGTTGGCATAGAGATTTCATCGCTGTCATCAGCCGACCGCATGCAGGATCGTGGATGGTAAGCCGGAAATGACGAAAATCGGTATTCTGGCACTTCAGGGCGCTGTAAGAGAGCATGCCGCTGCCGTCAGAAAGTGCGGTGTAGAAGCGGTCGAGGTTAAATCTGCTGAAGAACTGCAGCATATCGACGGCCTGATTCTACCTGGCGGCGAAAGTACTACGATGCGAAAGCTTATCGACACTTACGATATGCTGAAGCCGCTGAAGCGCTTTATAAGCGTTGATAAACCGGTTTTTGGCACTTGCGCCGGGCTGATTCTTCTGGCGCAGAGCATCGAAGGTCAGGACGACAACCACATTGGCATGATGGATATCGTGGTGCGCCGCAATTCTTACGGTCGCCAGATCCAGAGCTTTGAGGCCAGCCTCAACATCAAGGACATCGGTCAGGATTTTCCGGGTGTTTTCATTCGTGCGCCACACATCGTTAAAGTTGGTGAAGGTGTTGAAATACTCTGTGAGCACGATGGTAAAATAGTAATGGCGCGACAGGAAAGTTTGCTTGCTTGCGCATTTCACCCCGAGCTGACCGATGATACCCGTGTCATATCTTACTTTGTAAAAATGGTTCGCGCTTCGATCATTGCCCGCAACAAGCGCTAGACTGTCTGCTTTTCCAGGTCGACAATGCGCGGTCAATAGGCTTGTCGAGTGAATAATACAAATCTATGCGCGAGGTTGCATTAAAAATGGCTACGACTTCCAAGCTTACCCTTATCCAGACTGAACGCGACATTCTTGTTTTCAACCCGATACTTGACTCTGCGTTTGAGCTTTCATCGATGGGAATAAGGGTCAGTCCTGAGATTTTAAGTCAGCAGCTGAAAGCGCGCGGCTGTGAAGAACGGGCGCAGCTTCCCTGGCACAAAATGCTTCTGGCGGGAAAATTGCCGCAGACAATCGGTGGTGGTATTGGCCAGTCGCGCCTGAGCATGTTGCTGCTGCAGAAACGCCACATTGGCGAGGTTCAGGTCAGTGTCTGGCCTGCCGACGAGGTTGCGCGCTGCGAGGCTGAAGGAATTCAGATTCTTTAGTGTCCTGCTGCCGCCCATCGGTTTCTGGTGCTAATTCGCCGGTTTTGTGTTATTATTGGCTGACAGACTGCTAGGAGTCAATATGAGCAAAACTGGCGAATTCACCAACAAGGTGCATGGATATCTCGATCTCGCGAAAAGCGATGAAACGCCGCTTTCTGCAAAAATTCTGCTGGTTTCGGCGGTTGCCTATTTTCTGTGGCCATTTGATCTGATACCTGATTTTATACCAATAATCGGCTATCTTGACGATCTGATCATCGTGCCGTTTTTGATCTGGCTGGCATTCAGGCAGATCGAGGCTGAACGACTGCGACGGGTAGAAGAACAGCGCCAGCGCGACACGGTTGGGTTCAAGATTCCAGACCATTGTCAGCGTGACTGAAATGGCCGATTCTGTTATTCTATGCGATCTTGGTGGCGTGCTGATTGATCTGCACTGGCAGGAACGTGCGCGCGCCCTGTTTACGCAGGAACAGGACCCGGAAGAGCTCAAGCGAAGATGGTTGCAACTTGAGTCAGCCCGTGCCTACGAAGCGGGAAAGGCTGATTTTACAGAATTTTACCATGCTTTCGTTGCTGAAACTGGCAGCAAGCTAAGTATCGCCGATTTCAAGAGTGAATTTGCCGGTATAATAGGCCCGCTTAAGCCTGACTGCCTGAAAATACTCGAATTATTACGCGGGTATGGCATTCTCGCGATGCTTTCTAATACGAATGCTGTTCATGTTGAGATGCTGCGCGCCAGCACCGAGGTGTTCAAGCCATTTGAGCATCTGTTTTTCTCATATGAAATGGGAATGGTCAAGCCTGACCGCGAGATTTATGCAGAGGTATGCAGCTGTCTGCATAAAGAACCGCACCTGATTCACTTTTTTGATGACAGCGAAACAAACGTTATTGCCGCACGCAGCGCGGGTATTAACGCGCATATTGTCAATAATCCGCAACAGATTTATGAAATTGTCGCAGGGTTGTTACGGTAAGCGGCTTTGTTTGCAAAGTCCGGCGGTCTGGTGTATAAATTGCTAATCTGAAATCTGGAGACTAACTGTGAAGCTCAGCTCGAACCAACGCAAACATCTCGAAGGCCTGGCCCATCACCTTGAACCGATTGTCCGCATAGGAAAACAGGGGCTTGCGTCAAAAATTATTCTGAGTGTGGTTGAAGCATTCAACACTCACGAGCTGATAAAAATAAAGCTGCTCGACTCAGCTCCTGTTGAAGCAGAAGAAGCCGCTATCGAAATCTGCAAAAAATCTGGCGCTCTGCTTGTGCGCATAATCGGGCGAGTTATCGTGCTTTATCGGCCGTTTTCCGAAAAGCCACCAAAGATTGAGCTGCCCAGAAGCCGCTGAAATTTTAGCCGGCTTCTAAATTCTTTACTGGAAAAGGGTTTCCCTGTGATTGACTCGCAGGAGCGAAATCTATTATAATGACCCCGATAAATAGATAAAATACAGTAATAGATACTGTTCTGCCGCAGAGAGATCATGAGAAACCAACCCGTGGGAACCACAATGAATACTGCTCGCGAAAAAGGTATTGTCGCGGATTCGAGAGGCAGCAAGTCCTTTCGCTCTCTGAAGCTGCGCTTTGTTGTGTATTCCCTGACTTTCATGCTTCTTATTGCTGGTATAGTTACTCTGGTGGTGACCCGTTTTGCCCACAACAGTATCGAATTGCAATATCAGCAGCAGCTCGGTCGACTGGTTGGCGAGTGCTCTGAAGATTTGCGAATAGCTATTCTTTCGGAGCAACAGAGCGAGGTTCAGGCTATTGTATCCAGAATCGCCAGATCTCTTGATGCCAGCAGCATAAGACTAATTGACGCAAAAGAGAACATTGTGGCCTCACACAGTAATGGAGTTCGCTCGCGCATGTTTCCGAGCATCTCGTATCAGCAGAATCTGATGATTCCTGATAAAGAAGGCAAAAACGAAGAGTGGCAGATCAGGTTGCGGATCAGGCCGAATGCCTTGTCAGGCCTTGCCGATAACTTTATGCTGTATCAGCTGATGATAGTTTTGCTGATGGCTGCCGGAGCAGTAGTTGGTATTGCTTTTTCCATAGAGATTACTGTTGGCCGTCGTATTACCAGTCTCATCAAGCGCCTGCAATCTGCAACCGATGAAAGTTGCACTGAACAGGCTGTAGATCCGGTTAATGATGAGTTCAGCGAAATCAGCACCCGGGTGGCAAAGATTGTTGAAAACGCTAAAGAACAATTCGAGCAGCTTAAGCACTATGCTGATGCTGCAGAAATAGTGTGTTTCACGATTGACCCGAGCAATGAGTCTGTTCGACTGACCGGCGATGTTCGCAGGCTGCTTAATGTTGATCCTGAGAGTATTAAAAAAGTTGATGATCTTCTCGTAGTACTGCCTGCTGAGCAGCAGGAACCGGTCCGGACGCGCTGGCTGGAGCTGCGCAAATCTATTCTGGCTAATGACGTTGCGCCGCGCCGCAGGGAGTCAGTTTGGCAACTTGCCAATACCAGGTCTGTTTCTGAACAGGAATCTTCTGGGGTAAGCTGGGTAAAGGTGTCTCTCAACTGGAAAAGCGCTGCCGACAAAACGGTTATTTATGGCGTGATATCCGATGCTACCGACAAAATGAGGTCTGAAACAGCTCTGCAGACTGAACTTGAACGCTTTCGCAGTATCTATCTTAATCTGCCTGTTGGCCTGTGGCGAAGTTTTGACGACAAATTTGTCAGTATGAATCGTGCCATGGCCGAAATTCTTGGATATTTGTCGCCCGAGGAGGCGATTGCCAAGGTTCAAAGCATTGAGCATCAGGTTTATATAACTCCGGTAGATCGCACTTTCTTTTTTGATGAGCTCCGGAAACGAGATCAGGTGCGCAGTCTTGAGATGAAATTTCGTCGCGCCAATGGTGAAGTTTTCTGGGCAGCGGCTTATGGCCGGATTTTTTACGAAAATGGCCGTGAATATTGTGAAGGGTGCTTTGTTGATATTACCGACAAGAGACAGGCAGAAGAGAAACTGCGTATCCACGACGAATTTCTGCGCCAGAGCATTGAGGCGGGTGGTGTTGTGGCGTGGCAGTTTGAGCCGGTGAATGCTCAGCTGCTGTTGTTTGGCGCTATTAAGCCGTTGCTGGGTGAAAATGTACAATCCAATGCCGGCTTTAAAGACTTCTGCAAACTTGTACATTCAGAGGATTTGCAGCATTTTAAATCCTACTTTGAAATGCCTGGTCGCAGCACAATGCCAAAAGAACTTCACTCGCTGGATTTTCGCATTTGCCGACTGAACCGGGCCGGGAAAACAGAAATTCGCCACATGCGCATACTCAGCGCAGTCACAACAGCGGTTTATTCCTCACCACAAAAACCGTATCGCGGTGTGTTGGTTGATGTCAGCGACCTGAAAAGCGCTGATGCGTCTCTACGCAGGCCTGGTGAAAGTGCCAGATTCGCCGATATGGATACTGCCGAGTTGTTTACCAGCATGAGCCATGAAATCCGAACGCCTTTAAGCGCTATTATTGGTTATAGTGAACTGCTGTCTTCATTGGCCGAAAGTCCCAGGCTTCAGCAGTATGCCGCCTCGATAGTTGCAGCGAGCAGAAGCCTTATCAATATTATCAACGGTATCCACGATCTCGTGCAACTGGAGGCCGGCAAAGTCAAATTGCTGGAAGGTGTGGTAAATGTCGCTGATCTGATTGCCGAAGTAGATTCGATGTTTACCGACGAAGCTGCGCACAAGGGGCTTGAGTTCTGGGCTCAGGTTGATTCTGAGGTTCCCCCGGTCATTCTTTCCGACGAGGCTCGTATTCGCGAGATACTGGTTAATCTTGTCAGCAATGCCATAAAGTTTACCAACCATGGTTCAGTTTGGGTTCGCGTATCTCTGAGCCACTCGCTGGAGGAGAAATCCATAAACCTGCTGATAACAGTTGAAGACACTGGCGTCGGCATTGATTGTGAAAACCCAGAAGATATCTTTGATCCAATGTTACGGCGTCGTGCTCAGAACAAGTTCGGCGGCACCGGACTGGGTCTGGCGATTTGTCGCCGCCTGGTAGATCTGCTTAATGGCAGCATCAAAGTTAAAACCGAGTTGCATCATGGTACGCGGTTCGACGTGATATTAAAAGAAGTGAAAGTCGCTGAACTCGACAAAAAGCCGGTTCAATTAGATTCTCTTCGCAAAGGGGTTTTGAGGTTCGCTGGCCAGAAGATTCTGGTCGCTGATGATACCGCTTCTAATCGCGAGCTGGTAGCTGAAGCCATGAAAAATGCCGGATTAACCGTGCTTTGTGCTTCAGATGGCAACGAAGCTGTCGAACTGGCAAAAAAAGAACTGCCTGAACTGATTTTCATGGATCTGCGCATGCCGCAGAAAGACGGGGTCAGTGCCGCAAGAGAACTGCGTTGTAGCTCGGAGCTTGCTTCGGTGCCGATTATTGCGGTTACCGCCACCAACAGTTTTGCTGAACTGGAAGAATTGAAAGGGTTGTTCGACGGTTTTATTGTCAAGCCGGTAAGCCTGCTCAGGTTGTTTTCTGAAGCCAGCAGGTTTTTGAAGCCAATGAGTGCTTGCGAGCAGGTTAAAGAGACTGAATTCAGATTGCCACCAGAAGCCTTTGAACAGTTGTCAAATCCATGGAAACTTTGTGAAATAGTGTCAAAAGAATTCATGAGCAAGTTCACCCCAGTTGATAACGCGATTCTGATTGATGAACTCACTGAGCTTGCCGAGCAGGTCAAGCGTGTTTCGCAGCAGCATTCATTCGGCATTCTGGCTCTTGAAGCCGAATCACTTATTGGTGGCCTGCATAGTTATGACGTAACTGCGATCAAAAAAAGTCGCGACAAGATCAGTAAAATTTTTACCCAGCTGCTGAAGGTTTACTCTCGGCGCTGACAAAATTCTTCACAAAATCTCTCTGCTCTTCGGTTTCAGGGCTGCTGGTAAAACGCGCGGCGTTGCTGACGCTGAACAATTTGGCCAATTCTGCGAGGGCAGCGTCACCAGAAAAGCCTTGACTGCGGAGCCAGCAAGCAACTGTCGTGCCGGTTCGCCCGATTCCGCCGCGGCAATGCAGATAAATGCGCCGGCCAGCTTCCAGCAGAGTATTTATTCTGGTGACTATCTGCTGCATCTCTGCCAGTTCCGGCACTGAATAATCAACGATTGCAAAGCGTGTGTAAATGATGTCACGGTTGGTCAATGACGCCAGAACTGGCTGATAATGAACGAGTTCGTCTTCTTCGGTTAGATCGATAAAGGCGTCGATACCGTTGTCGAGCAGGCAATGCAAAAAGTCGTGCGGGTTGTCGATACCCGGATTATAGGGAAACCCGCCGGCGAGAAAGCGCTCAGGGATAACCCAGTAACAACGCCCCGGAAGAACAGGTCTGCTATCGCCCATTACGCCGTCTCCTTGCCATGTTGTATCAGTTACAATCTACCAGAACATTTTCGCGGCAGCCACAAAAAAACTGCACTAACCGGTTGAGATCTGATAATCTATTGTCAGAACACTCATAAGCTGAAAGATTTGCGGAGCTGGGAAAATGAAACTGCCGGGTCTCGTGCTGCTGCTGGTGTGCCTTTGCCTGCCGGGGTTTGCCGATTTTGACGCTGCGGCATACGAAAGGGCTGAGCCGCCACTGGCTTCGATGACAAAAGATTTTTTTTACCCGACCTACTTCAGACAGGCTGACAGCCTGTCTCTTCGCAATATCAGGCAGGAAATAATTTTCCGGCTTGAGTTTATTTCCGGCGTCAGGCCAGAACCACGTTACATGAACTGCTTCAAAATGCAGAAGCGCATAGAAAAATCGCTTCAGAGATATCGCGAGGCTGGCGAAAATTTGAAATTGCGCCGACTTGATGATGAACTGCTGTTTAACGAAGCTTCACCCCTGGGAAATTATCTCAGGCCAATGCCGATTCCTCCCACCCACAATTGCAGTTATAGGTCAGCAGGCGATTTGAGCAATGAGGGTCTGCTGTATTGTGTTTATCATGGACCATTACAGGATTCAGAAGTTTACCGGAAATATGAACAGCTTTTTATGGCCGAGAAGCCTTTTTTTACGGCTTTCGACTTTGTCGAACTGCTGATCTTTTCACCGGTTCTGCTGATTCTGCCGTTAACCTGGCTGATCATGCGCAAAGTTCTCGACAGAAAGCATTGAATTATCCTGTGTTGAAATTGTCCGGCATTTCCAATATGATAAAACAGGCTGAATTAACGTTTTTTTTTCTTACGAAATGGCGGACCAGTTAATGCCCGACAGTAAAAGATCGTTTCTGTTCGCACATCGTCAGTTTTTCAGATTATGGCTTGGTCAGGTTACCAGCCAGGCTGGCACCAGAGTCTATCAGATTGCAATTGTCTGGTGGATACTGATGATCAGCGCTGAGAACAGCGGGTTTTCGCTGGGCGTATTCATGGTAGCCGGAGCCTTGCCGGCCCTGCTGCTTTATAAGCTTATCGGTCGGGTTGTTGACCGCATGCCGGCTAAAGTAATGCTGGTCAGCTGCGATCTCGCTTCGGCAGCGCTTATGGGTTATGTTGCCTGGAGTCTGCACACTGAAGCCTTTACGCTCTGGCAGGCTTATCTGTTTGGCTTTCTGATCGCAGTTGCCGAGGGTTTTTTTAATCCTGCAATCACCAAGTGTCTACCAAGCCTGGTTTCTGAGGAATATCTCGAACAGGCAGTTGCTTATCAAGCTTCAAGTCAATATCTGGCGAGTTTTGGCGGCTCGGTGCTTGGCGCCATGCTGATAGCCTGGCTTGGTATTCCGCTGCTGGTAATGCTTAACGCGATAACCTATGTTTTTTCAGCGATGATCGAAATGACGCTGGTGTTTCCAGCCGCCGAAACTGCCACAGTCTCTGAGAATCATGACGGGCAGCAGCCCAGCGCTGGCGAATCACCGGCATCGGCCGAAACAGCTGATAATGATAATACCAGTGCGCTGTGGCAAAAATTTCCCCTGCTGAAACAGTTGCTGGTTGGCTTCGGTCTGGTAAACTTTTTTGCGACGCCCACTCTGGTCATTGTTCCTCTTTATGTACAGAAAAGCCTGCATGGCAACGCAACTGTCATGGGCCTGCTCGAAGCCGCTCTCTGGGTCGGCATTCTTCTTGGCACTTTCACTGCAGCGCTGGTAAGATCGCATGGCAGAACTATTCGCCTGGGGTCGATGAGCATGGTTATATACGGTGTCAGCATGGTAGTGCCCGGCCTGCTGATAAACGCATGGACTTTTGGTCTGGCGCTGATGCTGGCTGGTGCATCTCTTGGTATCACCAACGTCAAATTTGTGACTCTGTTTCAGAGAGTAGTGCCGGGGCCGGTTAAAGGCCGATTTTTTGCGGCAATGCAGGCCATTATCGGCTTTTCATTTCCAGTTGCTTACATGGTTTTCGGCTATCTTGGCGACTTGATGAGTCCAGGCCGGGTTTGTCTCGTGCAGGCTGCCGGCATCATGCTGGTCGCCATGTGGTTTTACCATCTTTCTGCAGGTGAAGCGACTCTGATCAGATATGCAGAAGCTTCTGATCAATCCTCATCCTGAATGGAGGTTCTATGAACAATACACATGTTGCCAGTGTCGAAGCACTTGCCCGCATGCATCTTTTCAGGTATTGGCGCTCAGGGCAGTTTCAGATAATCATAGATGGTCAGCCCGTAATGATCACCTGTTCAGCTGGTTCAAATGAATCCGGGGATGCTGCCGAAAATTTGTGCGCAGCGAAGGCAGAGCGTGTGCAGTTAATTATCGACGGTGCCATAGAACGTGAGAATAATTATGAAAGGCCAGTCAGAGAAGAAATTACCCACGAGATAGACGAATGTAATATCGTGACGCGCAACCGCTATGGTGCGCTGGTTTTAAACAGCTCTTCAGTCAGTATTTTTGATATAGACGACTATAAGCGCTCGTTCTGGCAATTTTTCGGGTTTGGCGCAAAGAAGGGTAAAAAAACGGCAATAGTGGAAAACCTGCGCGGTCTCTTTGAAAAGCGTAGCCAGCGCGATACCAGCTGGCGCATTTATGAAACCTGCAAAGGCATCAGAATGATTCTGGTTGGCCAGTATTTAAGCCCTTCTTCACAAACTTTTGAGCAGTTCAGCCGCGAAATCAACGCTGATCCGCTTTATACTCTGCTGTGTGCTAAACAGAACTGTTATCGCGCGCGTTTGACGCCAAAGCCTCATCGCCTGCATATTGATCGCCTCAAATTTACCTGCCCGCTGCCTGATGATGTTGAGGGAAAATATGATGAATGGTTGGCTAACTACCAGGAACAGTCGAAGAACTATGCCGTCTGCCGCCTGCTCGAAGTTCTCGGCACGCGCATTGCAGAAGACCCGATAATCGATTTTCACGACCGCGTTTGTTGCAGCGACATGAGTCTGCCGCTTGCCTGATTATTAAAGTTCGCCGAAAAAGTAAATCGCCACTACGTATTAGACTACGTAGTGGCGATTATGTTCGAGTTGATTATTAATCGACTGAACCGTGAATACTGCATTCAATCTTGCCACCCTCGGCCAGATTGCCAGAAGAACCGTAAACACCACCTTCAGGGCAAACTGGGGCTGATCTGATGTAACTACCTTTTAACAGAGGTTCTATATTCAGTTCTTTGAGCATGACCTCGTTATCCATGTTGTACATTTCAGTGGCCCCGAGCAGTACGCGTTGATTAGCAAAACAGGCTTTTTTGCGCGCTTCCAGGCGTGCTTTCTGAAAGTTCGGTATGGCGATGGCTGCCAGAACACCGACGATTGCTGTTCCTACCAGGATCTGCTCATTTTCGCTCTGCTTGATCGATATGCCAAGCCAGGGTGCGCGATCGACATGCGACAGGGCCGCAAACATTTTTTTAACAGTCTCAACGCGGGCGTCACCCTTATTCTGTGATAGCTGTTCTTCGGCCATCTTGAGGTTCTGCTGCAGCATTTCCTTGAACTGCTGCCTGGTTGGTTCATCTTTAACCGCAATAGCCAGTAACATACCAGCCGTGTCGGCAAAAATCCGGGCGCGGACGATATGTTGCAGACGCGGATCTGGTAGTTGACTCACCACATCGATTTTGGGCTGTGGCTTTGCCGGGCCGTCGAATTTTTTCAGGTCGGCCGCGGTGTTGTGAATAGAACAGCAGATTTCTCCGTTTTCAGCCAGGTCGCCTCGCGCTGAATAGGTGCCGCTGTCGGGGCAGACTGCCGCTTCTTTTAGATACTGGTCGGCGACCAGTGCTTTCATGTCAAGCTCATGCAGCATTTTTTCGTTGTCCATGTTGTACATTTCGGTGGCGGCAAGCATTACCCGCATGTTTGCAGCGCATGCCTTTTCGCTGGTAGCTGCAGAACGCTGCTGGTTCAAAGTCAGAACACTTTCTATGATTGACTGAACTTCAAGTTCGATTGCCAGGTGCTGGTCAGGTGAACTGACCCGCTTATAAAATGGCTGCCAGCCTTCGCCAAGTTGTTGCGGTGTTGCAGATACGTTGCCGACAACTATGCGCTCATTGCTTATTTCAGCCGACAGAGCCATTCCGGGAACATCAAATTTAATGACGTTGTTTTTGGGCTCAAAGTTGGTTCCCTGTGCGTTCGGTGCCGATTTAAGGAATTCAGCAATCTTGTTGACGTTGATCTGGGCTTCGATGACAACTTTGGGCTGCAGATCTTTGGAAACAGAGATCCAGACGCCGCCGGTCGGGATAAAAACTGCATCATTATGCCATTTTTCAAGGGCTTCGTTGATTTTGCTGACAGTCAAGTCTTTGCCGAGCGGGTTGTCTGCCGGCATAGTTTTGAGCATTTCCTCAACCTGATTCTTTGTATTGGTATCCGCTGTCTTGTCAAAATTTTTGACCTGATCGCGGAGAACGTTGTAGGCCTTGCCGAGGTTAAAATAGATGACGCCGATGCTGTCATTCTCAATGACATTAAGGCCATAGCTCGCGTATAGCGCGCTCTGACAGGTCAGCAGCAAGGCTGCGATAAAAACAGACGCCAGAAGACTCTTTCTCATGGTTTGCTCCTCGTTCGAAACGATTGTCTGTGAGCCAATGCCGGTTTTCAATAAGTTCTACATTCCGGCCGGGCTGTGTCTATTTCACTTTAATCTCGCCACTATCATTTGTCCACAATTTAAGAGATTCGAGGTATAGCCCTGCAATTAGCGCGAGGAACACAGAGGAATACTTTACCCGGTCAAAAATGACTTCAAAAATTGATCTTCTGGTATACTGCTCAGCGGGCTACGCCAAGGCTGTGACAGATGAAGGTTGCTGATTAACATGAGTGAAGAACAAATTCAACGCGACAATGCACCGGAAAAGAGGCGGCAGCACCCACTGGTCTGGCTGCTTATGGTTTTTCTTGCCTGGTGGTTGTGGCCTTCATCTGCACCACCGCCGCCAGAACGCATTCTGCCCGCCGGCTGGAGTCACTTTTGCCATGGCGACCAGATAAGAGGTCTCGCGCTCGACAAAGATCATCTCTGGGTTGGCGGGCTATTTGGACTGAAGCGATATGACTGGCGTGAATGCCAGGAAACCAGCGCAAGTATCGCGACTCCGCCGGTGAACCTGGTCAGAATTGAGGCTCTGCTGGTTGATCCTGCTGGCAACCTCTGGGTTGCCCATGAAAAGGGCTTGCTCCGTCTCGACCCGCAAGGTTTCTGGCATGATCACACTGCTGACATGCCTGACCCGAAAGTCATGGCACTGTGCTGGTCTCGCCAGAACGAACTCTGGGTCGGCACCTGGCGTGGCGTGGCTGTTCTCTCGCCAGAAGGGAAATGGCGGCATTATCGCGCTGCTGATGGGCTGCCTGGCGAACTGGTGCGCGCCATAAGCGCTGATTCTGCCGGCGGCATCTGGATTGGCAGTTATATATCTCCGGCTGGAGGGTTGTTGCACTGGTCTGCAGAGAGCAAGGTCGTGTATACTACCGAAAATCTGCTGGCGCATGCCAATGTTGCAGCGCTGTTCGAAGATTCTTTCGGCAGAATGTGGGTTGGAACCGGTTTTTTCGACCGCGGCGGCGTTACGCTTTTTCCTGACTGGAAAAAAGGCGATCTCAGCACGATAGAAATTATGCGTCAGGCCGATGGACTGGCGGGTAACAAGGGGCGGTCATTTTTTGAAGACCGTGACAACATAATATGGATTGGCTCTGAACTTGATGGTCTGACCAGGGTCGCCAGAGACGGAAGCCTTTCGGTGATAAGAGAAAGTGATGGTCTGATTGGTAACGAGATCATGTGCATGCTGCAGGACCCTGCCGGTAATCTCTGGCTGGGACAGGAAAAGGGTCTGTGTCGTATCGCTTCATCATCTCTGGCAATTTTTCGTTGACCGGGCATTGCTCTGGCAAACGTCTGAGATTATAATCATCTGGTTAAGAGAGGAAAAGATTTTTGCGGCAGAAACTCGAACAAAAATATGTGCGACTGAGCCAGGAACTCAAAACTGGTCAGATAGACGCCGACTATTTTGTGCAGGAAGTCGACAAACTGCGCTGCCAGGATCAGGATGGAAACTGGTGGCAAATCTCTGCCGATAACGGAAAGTGGCTGATCTGGAATGGTTCGAGCTGGGTGCAGCCACGAGCCGGTCAGTACCTTGAGACCGGCTCGCGCGTGCGATCATCAGAAAATGACCATGCGGCCGTCGGGCACCAGCGGCACCAGCATGACGAGCATATTGCTGCGCCGAATGCCAGACCGGTTTATGCCGGTAATGAGCCGAAATCTGCCTCGGAGTTACCGGGTTTTGTCAGCTTTGATCTGCGCGGCCTGCTATCGCAGGTTCTGCGCAACACATTTCAACGTTTTCGGGTGATGATCACCTTCGGGGTGATCGCGTTTCTGCTGCATACATTTTTGATAGCAGTAGGTAACGATGGCTACGATAAAAACAGCAACATCAGCATGATGTTTGGCCGACTGGCGAATTACAACCGAACTCTTTTCAGTGGTCAGTTACCCTGGTATATCGACTATACTATCGGCGATTTCAAGGTTGGCAGCCATATTGCGATTATCGGCAATAAATGGCCGGCAACTTTTGGCTGGCTTCTGGGTGGTGCAATGGTATTCGGCATGTGGCGTGGCTTTCGCAGCAATGGCCTGATCAACGGCCTGCGCCGCCTGCTGGCCATGCCAAAGCAGGTGACAGCATCCTGCACGCCACATCTTGGCTTAAATCTGGCGGCACTGGGCATCGGGATTGTTTTTGCCCGCTGGTTAAGCGACCAGCTGCCACACCAGTCGCAGAATATGTTGAGCTTTATCAGTCTTGGTCTGGTGGGTTCAATTATTCCACTGGCACTGGGGTCATGGCTTGCCCGCTTTGGCATGCAGATGGCCGGGCAACTTGGGCAGCCTGCACTCAAGCAGGTTTCTTACGCCGGTCTGGCGCAGTTGATGTTTCTTGGTGTGTCAGCCGGCATGTTTTCTGTCTCAATCTGGCAATACGGGCCTACTTTCGGCTGGGCTCTCGCTCTCTATACTCTTTACCTTGTTATTACCAGAACCGGACAACCTTTGCCGGTAAGCAGCCGGGTTGCCTCGTTTTTAAGCTTTACCGCTTTTGCCGGTTTTATGGTGATGTTGTGTGATCAGGCTTTGTTTGCACACGACAAGGGCTGGTGGGAAAACGTAAACACCAATGATCCACTGATAACCCAGATTACCTCGTGGGTTAAAGCAGAGGGCTCAAGTGAGTTGATGAAAGCTGGCGTTCCTCCGGCAATAGGTGCTGGAATCGGCGCCGCAGCAGCAGACGCCGCCATAAACACGACAACCTATGTTCTGCAGGTCAGCACATATAATCTTGCGGTAACGCCTGAAGCTCCCGTTGAACTCATGGTTGCCGTCTGGAAAAGCGAAAATAACGGCCCGCTGCTGCCGGCCGGCGACGCTTCGATATCGCTTTCCGGGCAGGGTGACGGCTGGATGACATTGAGCCAGACTGCCGGCGTGTGCCGTCTCAGCTGTATGGTCGGTCAGCGCGCCGACATGGCAGCCAATGCTGTGCTGCAACCATCGTGCATTTACGTTACCGGAAGTGGCGGCGGCCAGAGTTGCTCGGCCAGTGTCACTGTCTCTCCGGGCGGTGGTCCCGCCTATATTCTGGAGGTATTCTGACATGCCCGATTTCTCGATAGAATACGATGCTGCCAGCAAACGC
>MFYY01000037.1:0-29974 GCA_001787855.1 Candidatus Riflebacteria bacterium GWC2_50_8
AACCTTTTCTGGGCGATAGCCCGCATTAAAAAGGCCGTTAAAAGTGCCGGTTGTTGTGACTTTGCTGGCGCAGCAGCAGTTGCCCTGGCCGAAGCTGATGAGATCAGAGCAGAAGACATCGAGATGTGCCGCACGATTGGCCGTCACGGCGCCAGTCTGCTCAAGAGCGGCGACACCTGGCTGACCCATTGCAACGCCGGCGCACTGGCGACAGCAGGCTACGGCACGGCACTTGGCGTGTTCCGAGCCGCACAGGAACAGGGTAAAGAATTCAAGGTATTTGTTGACGAAACCAGACCGCTGCTGCAGGGCGCTCGCCTGACAGCATGGGAGCTGATGCAGGAAAAAATCGACGCGACGCTGATCTGCGATAACATGGCCGGTGGCCTGATCAGAGATGGCAAGGTACAGGGAGTAGTAGTCGGTGCTGACCGCATAACCGCGCACGGCTTTGTTGCCAACAAGATTGGCACTTACCCGCTGGCGGTGCTGGCTAAATACAACGGCGTGCCATTTTATGTCGCCGCGCCCGATTCGACTTTCGATATGACCATAAAATACGGCGAAGAAATCAAAATCGAAGAACGCGACCATAACGAAGTCAGGTATATCGGCGGGCAGCAAATTGCTCCCAAAGACATCAAGGTCTACAACCCGGCTTTCGATGTGACGCCGCCTGAACTTATAACTGCTATAATCACCAACAAAGGCATTATCAGGCCGATTTATCGTGACACCATACCTGAATTTATCAAACCTGAGCGATTCGAGGCGACAGAATGACGATCCTGCGTGATTTTCAGACAGTCGGGCATGATCTTTTCGCCGCCGGCCTTAACAACTCACACTCAGGCAACATGAGCGTGCGCAATAACCGCATGATGGCAATAACGCGCAGCGGCTCAATGCTGCACCGGCTTGAATACTCAGACATTATCGAAACCCTTATTGACGGCGAAGATTCGCAGACGCCGCTGGCTTCACGCGAACGCCCGGTCCACCGTGCGATATATCTGCAGACCGGCGCCGGCGCGATAGTTCACGCGCACCCGCCGACACTGATTGCGCTTTCCCTGCACTGCCATAATTTCATGCCGATTGATGCCGAAGGGCAATACTTCTTTAAGCGCGGCGTGCCGGTAATCGAGGTGGTTAACGCCATCGCCTCGGAAGAGGTTGCCAGCAAAGTGGTGCCGGTACTGCGCGAGTTTCCGATTGTTATCGTGCGCGGACATGGCACTTTTGCGGTCGGCAACAGCCTGGAAGAAGGATTTCATTACACCAGCAGCCTGGAACACAGTGCCAGAATAGCTTTTATCAACAACCAGTTAACAAAAACTTTCACATAAGGACAACATTGATGCTTTTCGAAAAACCCGAAAATACCGTATCTGCCAAGCGCGAAGAAGAAATCCTGAAATACTGGGAAAAGGAAAACATCTTCAAAAAGTCGATGAGCAACCGTGAAGGCGCCAAGAAGTTTGTATTCTTTGAAGGCCCGCCAACTGCCAACGGCACGCCACACCCCGGGCACGTGCTGACCAAGGCAATGAAAGACCTGATTCCGCGCTATAAAACCATGTGTGGTTATCATGTCGGGCGCAAGGCTGGCTGGGATACGCACGGACTGCCGGTCGAACTCGAAGTCGAAAAGCAGCTGGGAATCGAAAGCAAGCAGGATATCGAAAAATACGGCATCGAAAATTTCATCAAGAAATGCCGTGAGAGCGTATTCAAATATGAAGCGCAATGGCGCGCCATGGTTACCCGTGGTGGATTCTGGGTCGACATGGATGACCCCTATGTCACCTGCAGCAACAATTATATCGAGAGTATCTGGTGGATTCTCGGCCAGTTCTGGAAAGAGAATATGCTGTATGAAGGGCACAAGGTGGTGCCTTACTGCCCGCGCTGCGGCACTGCACTGTCTTCGCACGAAGTGGCACAGGGTTACAAAGAAGTCGAAGATCCTTCGGTTTACGTGCGCTTTGCGCTTAAAGACCAGCCCCACACCAGCTTTCTCGTCTGGACAACCACGCCATGGACGCTGATTTCGAACGTTGCTCTGGCCGTGGGCAAGGATATCGAGTATGTTAAGGTCAAGCTTAACGACGAATTCATGATTCTCGCCAAAGCGCGCCTGGAAGTGCTCAAAGGCGAAGGCGAAGTGGTCGAGACCTTTAAAGGTGAACAACTGGTCGGTCTTGATTATCAGCAGCTGTATCCTTTTGTTAAGGCTGAGAAAAAGGCACATTACGTGATTGCCGGTGATTTCGTATCGACCGAAGATGGCTCGGGCATTGTTCATATTGCCCCGGCTTTCGGCGAAGACGACTATCGCGTCGGCAAAGAAAACGATTTGCCAGTCATGCAGCCGGTAGGGCTCGATGGCAAGTTCAGAGACGAAGTTGAACCCTGGAAAGGCCAATTCGTTAAAGCGGCAGATCCCGCAATCATCAAGGATCTCAAGCAGAGCGGCAAGCTGTTTGCTTCTGCTAAAATCAAGCACACCTACCCGTTCTGCTGGCGCTGCGACAGCCCTCTGCTCTATTACGCGCGCCACAGCTGGTTTATCAGAACCACCGCGTTCAAAGAAGAAGTTCTGCGCAACAACGAGTTGATCAACTGGTTCCCTGCCCATATCAAGGAAGGGCGCTTTCTGAATTTCCTTGAGAACATGATTGACTGGGCGATTTCGCGCGACCGCTACTGGGGAACTCCCTTGCCGATATGGGTCTGCAAAGACTGCAACCACCATCACCTTGTCGACAGCATCGCCAATCTTAAGGAACTCGGCCGCAACGTGCCAGATGATATCGAACTGCACAAGCCATACGTCGACCAGCTTGAACTCAGCTGTCCGAAGTGCAAAGGCCTGATGAAGCGCGTGCCCGAAGTAATCGACTGCTGGTTCGATTCAGGCGCCATGCATACTGCGCAATGGCACTACCCGTTTGAAAACAAAGACGTTTTTGCCGATAATTTTCCGGCAGATTTTATCTGTGAAGCGGTTGACCAGACGCGCGGCTGGTTTTACAGTCTGCTCGTCACTTCGACCTTCCTGCACAAGGCACCGCCCTACAAAAACGTTGTCGTACTTGGCCTGATCTGCGACAAAAACGGCGTCAAGATGAGCAAATCAAAAGGCAACGTGCTTGATTGCATGTCGCTATTCGACAAGTATGGTGCTGACGCAGTCAGATGGTCGCTTTACAGCGGCACCGCACCATGGAACACACGTCGATTTTATGAAGAAGCGATTGCCGAGTCGCAGAAACGCTATCTTGGCACGCTGCAGAATGTTTACAGCTTTTTCGTGCTCTACGCCAATATCGAAAAATTTGATCCGAAGCAGGCTGCCATGCCGGTTTCTGAACGCAGTGAAATTGACCGCTGGATCATCTCGCGCTATAACCACACAGTTGACGAAGTTAAACGAGCCATGGATCGCTATGAAGTGGTCTGGGCCACCGGCCACATGGAAAAGTTCGTCGACGATCTGTCGAACTGGTATGTCCGCCGCAGTCGCCGCCGTTTCTGGAGCAGCGAAAAGAGCAACGATCAGCGCAGTGCCTTTATCACGCTTTACGAAGTTCTGACAGGCATGTCCAGGCTTACCGCGCCGTTCACCCCATTCATAGCAGAAGACATTTACCGCAATCTGGTCAGCCGCGCCGACGCAAGTGCGCCAGAAAGCGTGCATCTCGCTGATTTCCCGGCTGCCAATATTGAATTGATCAACGAAGAACTTGAGCGCAAGATGGATTTCATTATGAAAATCGTTCAACTTGGCCGCGCTGCCCGCAACGAAGCGAATCTCAAGGTCAGACAACCGCTCGCCGAAATGAAGGTTGTTGTCAGCGACGAATTCGAGCGTAACACCCTCAAAGACATGGAACATCTGTTGCAGGAAGAGCTGAACCTCAAGGATATCTGCGCGATCAACGATTCAGCCAGTCTGATAAAGTATGTCGCCAAGCCGAATTTCCGCATGCTCGGACAGAGCCCGCTCAAGGGCATGATACCGCAGATCAAGGCTCATCTTGATGGCGTCGACGGCAATGAAGTGAAGAAGCAGCTCGAAAACGGTGGCTACGAATTCATGCTCGACGGCAAACCGGTCAGTCTGAAAACCGAAGAGGTCGACCTGCAGGCGCTTGCCAGCGAAGACTATGCAGTGCAGACCGAAGGCAAGCTGAGTATTGCCCTCAAGAAACTGTTGTCTCGCGATCTGGTTCTTGAAGGTCTGGCGCGCGAGCTCGTCAATAAAATTCAGTTTATGCGTAAAGAACTCGGTTTTGATATAATTGACCGGATCAAGGTTGCTTATGAAGTAATTGACGCTGAACAGAAAACAGACATTGACGATACGATCAACCAGTTTGGCAGTTACATATCACAGGAAACCCTGGCAAAAAGCATCAATAAGAATGCCAGCAGCGAGAGTACTGAGTGGAACATCAACGGTATAAGGGTTAAACTGGGCATTACAAAGGAGCTTTCGGCATGAAATTCAGGATCGACAAAAAAACGCTGCATGACGCAGTCAACGTGGTAAGTCGCGCCGTCGCCGCAAAAACTTCGCGGCCGGTTCTGTTGAATCTGTTGATGACAGCTCACGACAACACTCTGCGCTTTGTCGGTACTGATCTCGAAATAATGATGATTTCAACCCAGGCCGCCGAGATTGAAGAGCATGGCCATTTTACGATACCGGCAAAACTGATTCAGGAAATCGTTGCGAGCATTCCCGATGAAGACGACGGCCGCGTGCTTTTTGAACTCGACAACGAAGACACCCGTGAAGTCTCGATAAGCTGTGGAAGAAGCCGCTTTTCTCTGCAGGTACAGCCCACCGATGATTACCCTCCGGTTCCGGTCATCGACGGCGAAGAATTTACTTCTTTTTTAATCAGCTCGGCGGTTCTTAAACAGGGCCTCAAAGAAGCCGGCATCGCGGTAAATACTGAAGAAGGCAACCCGGTGCAGAAAAGCGTCTGCATCGATTTTGCGGCACCTGGAATGCCAACTCTGGCTTCTACAGACAGCAAGCGACTGGCGGTGACCTCTCTGCATGGCGTCGAAGTTCCTGAAGGACTCAGAAAAACGCTGATTGTTCCGTCAAGAGCGGTAACCGAGTTGGCCAAGCTTCTTGACGCCAACGACAGCATCAGGCTGGGCCTTTATAAGGAACAGCTGGTTATCTGCTCAGAACACTTTCAGCTGATCACCAGACTGGTCGACGGCAAATTCCCTGATTACAACAGAGTTCTGCCCAAAGAATCAAGTCGCAGTCTAAAAATTGACCGCAAGGATTTCATTCAGGCACTCAAGGCGGTTGCGCCAATTGCCCGCGTCAACAGCGATCTGGTCAATTTCGACGTGGGTCCGAACGAAACCCGAATCTGGGCAAAAGCAGCTGAAAAAGGCACCGCAGAGATGTTTATCAGCTCTGAATTGTCGGGCGAGCCAATCAATATTTCATTCAACATCAATTTCGTGCTCGATTTCGTCAACAGCGTCAGTGACGCCCAGATCATACTCGACATGACCACGCCAAACTATCCGGGGCTCCTCAAGACCGGCAATCCCGAATCTGAATACAAATACGTCATAATGCCAATGTCTTACTGACAAGGAAGCAGGATAAAATGAGCAAGCAAGATCTCGCCCGCATTCGCCTCGATATCACCAGCGAAAAGTCTGAAACGCGCAAGAACGCACTTGCCGAAATCAAGAACTGGGCACCAGCTGAGGCGCTCACCCTACTCGCCGAGGCCATTGAATCCAAAAACGATGATGTACTTCTCGACATCAGCAAAACCATGCTGTCGTTCAAAGATGAGGCACTGCCCTATCTGGTAAAGGCGCTGACTTCAGACAGCTGGTCAATGCGCCGATCCGCTTCTTTTATTCTCGGAAAACTCGGTTCCAGTTCGCTCAAAAAGCTCATGGAAATGATTCCTCAGAACGAAGAAGACGTCGATTACTGGATGGTGCAGACTCTTGGCAACATGGGCGGCGAAGCAGTGCAATATCTGGTGCGGGTATTCAAGCACCCGAACCAGAAGATCCGCCTGGCAGCGGTCAGAGCAGCGCAGAATGTTAACGACGGCCGCATGGTCGTTGCGCTTCTGCATCTTCTGGAAGAGCAGAGCTGGCCTGTGCGAAAAGCCGCTTACGACAGCCTAGAGAGAATATATACCAATAACCAGGCCGCAGTAGTAACTGCTCTCGACAACAGCTCAGAAGAAGCCAAATTCTGGATTATCAAACTGCTGGCGCAACAGGCCAACCCTGAATTGACCAGCAAGTTTGCCAAAATCATTGAAACCGGCCCGATGGAATCAAAACTTGAGGCCATCAAGGCCCTGAGCATGATCGAAAATACCGAAGCACACCGCATTCTGGTCGGCTATCTGGCACACAAGTCGTGGATAATCAGAAAAACTGCAGCCGATGCCATTTATTCACAGGGACTCGGTGCTTCAGAAGAATTGATCTCGGCAATCAACGGCAGCAACGTCGACGCCCGCTACTGGTCAGTAAAACTGCTTGGGCAGTCTAAAGAGCCACGCATTTTCGAAGAAATCGTCAAATGCCTGCAGGACGCACAGGCCGCAGTGCGTTCGGCAGCCTGCCAGGCGCTCGGCGCCCTGAGCGACAAACGCGCGCTGGCTCCGCTGATGACGTTGCTCAACGATGAGTCCGAAGAAGTTCGAACCGCTGCAATTCTGGCACTCAGCCAGTTTGGCGATCGCGATGAAAGCTCAGCAAAAGTAGCTCTGCCAGCGCATGTTCGTCAGGAAAACATGATGCCCTGTATTCACTGTGGCAAAATGGTCGGGCGCAACTTCACCTTCTGCCCCTTCTGCCTCGGCCATCTCAGGCATTCCTGCCGCAATTGCGGGCGCGCCATTGACTCAAAATGGAAGGGCTGCCCTGACTGCGGAACACCAACTTAGAAATTTCCGGCTCTCGCGCAAAGCAAAGTGGCCGCGCCGTGCAGCGCGACCACAAAAGGGGATTAGAGATTAGCGGGAGAGAGGGAATCACAAAACATTGAATCAACTCGCCGAAAGGCGGGTTTTTTCTTTTTCCGTAAGTGTTTGACTGTGGTATTCTAAAAAGGTTCCAGAAAAAAAGAATAAAAATGCTTAAAAATAAAACAAGACTTTTGCTCTTGCTGGTTCTGAGCGCTCTCATACTCATTCAAACAGGGTTTGCCGATCAGGTTAAACAGACTGTAAAGATTGGCATTCTCAAAAAAGAGAGTATCGGCGGCTGGGACTACGAGTGGCAGGAAACAGTTGATTTTCTCAACACTCAGGCTAAGAGCTATGAATTCAAAGCTGTCATGCTGTCATGGACCGAGCTTAAACAATCTGTCGATGAAGGCAAGGTCGATTTTGTCATTGCCAGCCCGATCTTTAATGTTGAGCTCAATATGGCTGGAAAATTGACTGTCATAGCAACATTGCGGCGCGAGAACGAGAAGTTAGAGGCATTTGACAACCTGTTTGGCTCGGTAATTTTCTGGCGGGCCGACCATAAGGAAATCAAATCGTTGTGGGATATCAAGAACAAAACTATTTCGGCCGGCCCGAAGAATTCGATTGGTGGCTGGCTGGCACCTGCCAGAGAATTTGCAGAACGCGGAATTGACATGAATAATGCCGCGCGCCGGGTTTTTCATCATATCGACACCTTTAAGATTATCGAGGATGTGCTCAGCGACAGGGCTGACTTTGGTATTTGCCGCACCTCAAGCCTGGAAATGCTGGCAAGTCAGGGCAAAATCAATCTGGCAGACCTGACCTACAGCCGCGAGCTCTACCTGCATACCGAAGACCTGCCATTTGCCTGTTCCACCAGACTTTACCCGGAGTGGTCGTTTGCCCGTGTTCAGCATACCTCAGCCAATCTCGTCGAGAAAGTCACGCTCAGCCTGCTGCGCATGTCGAATGTTGACGAACCCAAAAAGATAACCTGGGGCTTTCCGGCCAATTATTCGCAGGTTCACCAGCTGATGCAGACACTCAACATGGAACCTTTCCAAACCGACAACTCGTTGATTAATCTTGTGGTAACCCGCCTGAAACGTTGGTTAACCGGTCTGCTGTTTACACTGCTGGCCCTTGGCTCGGTTATTTTTTACCTTCTCAGCCTTAACCGCAAACTGCACAATCTCACCGATGAACTCGCCAGCGGCAAGAACTTTCTTAAACACCTGTTAGATTCGCTTCCCGACATGATTTATGTCAAAAACAACCACGGGAGCTACCTGATGTGCAATCAGTCTTTTGCCAGCTCATTCGGGTTGGATGCCAACGAGGTTGTCGGCAAATCAGATCTTGAGCTCTTTGGCAAGGTTCCGCCATTTCTCGATGATGCTGTTACTTCAACTTATGAAAAGAAAGTAAACAATAAGCTTGTCATAAAAATCGAACTGGCAGATTCATCAACTATTTTCGGCGAGATTATCAAGGTTTCGTGTCCTTTGCACGGGTTGCGAGAGCCTGTAATTATCGGCATTGTAAGAGACATTTCAGTCAGCCATCGGGCACGGCAGCTTCAGGAACACCGTGAAAAGCTGATTTCAGGCATTGCGGAAGCAGCTCATCTTATCGTCGGCTCTGAGTCATCAGTAGAAGAATCCATGCCGGCCGCGCTTGATGCGATTGCCAAGGCAGTTGGTGCCGACCGCATCGGGATGATAAGGCGAACTGAAAGCAGTGAAAACACAGCTGATAAACAGCCGCTGTTTCGCTGCTTTTCGTGTTACTGCAAAGGCCAGCATCATTGCCATCGCGACACCGCCGATATAATCGAACAGATAATCAACGAGAACTATTCGAGCCTGCTGGCAGGGCATGGCGTTGGCCGTAACAGCTCGGAGCTCTCGGATTCGATAGTTCTGGCACTCAACGAACTTGGGCTCAAATCACTGCTGATTATACCGGTTTTTGTACATAAAAAATTCTGGGGCTGTCTTGAAGTTCATGTTCTGAGCAGCAGCCGTTCCTGGCTTGATTTTGAGCTGGCAGCACTCGAACTTGCTGCCGAGATTTTTGGATCAATGATCGAGCGTAGTAACGATTTTATTCAGCTGGTGAATTACCGTGACCGCCTGAAGCTGGCACTTGATTCAGCCGGACTTTACCTCTGGGAATACGATTTTGAAGCCGGTTTAAACAAAACCACCGATGACCTCTACCTTAATCTTGGCTATTTTGGCCGCGAGCAGATCGAAAAGCAGCGCCAGCTCGGTTTTGACATACTGCACAAAGAAGACCGTCACCTGATCAGCAACATCGCTGATGCTGAGAACTGTCAATTCGAAGTCAGGCTTCTGAGCCAAAGCGGCAAATATATCTGGCACTCATTTATCGGCCGCAACTATTTTGACGCCAGCCACGCGCATCTGCGCATCATCGGCTTCTTCAGAAACACCAGCGTAGAGCACCAGCGTGACATGGCCCTGCGCATGGAAGAAGGGCGAAACGTTCATGCCTTGGCGGCAGCACACGCAGCAAGCTGGGAGTTCGTGCCAGAAGAGCGCCGATTTTACTGGTCGAGACACATCAGAAAGCTGCTCGGCTACAACCCTGAGATTTTTTCGCCAAATATCCAGTCGGTTTACCAGATCATTCATCCTGACGACCTGACCCACGCCAAAGACGCTGTGCGCAAGTTTCTCGCCACGGACTGCGAATTACGATTTGATTGCCGGCTGCGGCATTTCGATGGCAGCTACTCATGGTTTGTCAATATTGGCACCAAGGTAAACGATCCTGAGCTTGATGAATTCAGATATTATGGCATTATTATCGACATTTCTGAAACCCGTGCACTTCAGCAGAACCTGCTCGAAGCCGGCAACCGCGCCCAGGAAATGGCCATCAGAGCGCAGCAGGCCAGCCAGGCCAAGAGTGAATTTCTTGCCAACATGTCGCACGAGATCAGGACTCCGATGAATGGCATCATGGGCATGCTTGAACTGCTGATGGCAACCAGCCTTGATCATCGCCAGCGCGAATTCGCCGGTCTGATTTACCGCTCATCGCAATCACTTCTCGGCATTCTCAATGCAGTGCTTGACCTGTCAAAAATCGAGGCCGGAAAAATAGTGCTGGAAAAAGATAAGGTTAATCTGCGACGGTTGCTTGAAGAAGTGGTAAGCCTCATGCAGCCTCTCGCCGAAAAGAAAAGAATCGAAATAATTCTTAAATACCCGCCGGCAACGCCTGATCAGGCCGTCATTGACGGCGGGCGCCTCCGCCAGGTTCTGATCAACCTGATAAGCAACGCCGTAAAATTTACCGAAGAAGGATTTATCATTGTCGAAGTTGCCACCATCATCCTTGATGACGGCAAATCTGCGACATTTAACTTTTCGGTAAAAGACACAGGAATCGGCATGAACCCTGATCAACAGCAGCTGATCTTCGAAAAATTCAGCCAGGCAGACTCATCGATTACCCGCCGTTTTGGCGGCACTGGACTCGGCCTGACCATAAGCCAGGAACTCGTCAAAATCATGGGCGGAGAGATTCTGCTTGAAAGCGCACATGGTCTTGGCACTAAGATACATTTCAGCCTCAAGCTCGACCTCTGCCAGAATGTTCCTGCGATTCAAACCGAGTTTCCCAGGCAGCTGAAAACTTTTGTGGCCGGCAACAACAGCCATATCATAGATACTGTCTGTGAAATAGTCAGCTCATGGAATATTGACTGCGATAAAGTCAGATTCGAAGATCTCAAGGAAAAAGTAAAATCACGACCGCCTGACCAGCCGGTGGTTACCATAGTTGATTTTCCGCCAGGAGAGCAGTTGCCCGAACACATCAATTACCATAAACCAGACAATGTAACCGGCAGCATATTTTTAATGACCCCTCGCCAGCTGGCCTCGCTCAACAGCAGCGACCAGGATTTTTCTGCAATATTTCTGCTCAGCAAGCCGGTTACGACTTCAAAGCTCTATAACGCCATGCTCGAAATTCTGCAACGCCCTGAGCGAAGATTATATGAGCTGCGAAAGTCTGGCAGATTCAGTTCCATCGTACCCCAGACTTCTTATGAACGGCTCGGCCTGAGCATACTGGTGGTCGAAGACAACGACATCAATCAGGAAGTAGCCAAAGGCATTCTTGAAATGCTTGATTGCACTGTCACTTTGGCTGGTTCCGGCGCAATAGCCCTCGAATTTCTCGAGCAGGTCAAGTTTGATGCGGTTCTGCTTGATTGCCAGATGCCGGAAATGGATGGGTTCGAAGTAGTAAAAATTATTCGCAGCAGACCAGAGCACAAAGATCTGCCGGTTATCGCAATGACAGCTCACTCCATGCCTGGAGACCGTGAAAAGTGTCTAAATTCTGGCATGAATGACTATCTTGCCAAACCAATAGAAGCAAAACTGCTTATCGAAGCTCTCAAAAGAATCTCCGGAATCAGCAAACCCGCCACAGAAACGGACTTTTCGGGGAACTCGCAAGCCACTGCGCTAATCGATGACCATGAGGCAGACACAGATCTTGTATTAGACTGCGCGCGCATTATTAGGATCTTTGGCAAAAAGCCCCAGTCACTCAGTCGTCTGGTAAAAGCAGCGTTTGACAACTATACCCGCTTGAGCAGAGAGATCGAAGAAGCACTGGCCAGGCAGGATTTTGCGACAGCCTGCCAAAATGTTCACACAATAAAAGGCTCGCTTGGCAATCTTGGCGGCAACCGCG
The DNA here is from genome assembly GCA_001787855.1 of Candidatus Riflebacteria bacterium GWC2_50_8. Lineage (GTDB taxonomy): Bacteria > Muiribacteriota > Ozemobacteria > Ozemobacterales > Ozemobacteraceae > Rifleibacterium. Next base: position 11,739 of record MFYY01000037.1, read on the forward strand.
CCGCTGCACTCGCTTCGCAGCTTGAACAGGCCTTAAAAAGCAACGACGCAGAACAGGCGCACAAATGCAAAGCCCAGCTCGAAAAAGAATTTACCGAGTTCTTTTTCCAGCTTGAGAATCTTGAAACCGAGATAATCAGCCAGAACAGCTAAACTGCCGACTGAAACAGTTCCTCTGGATGATTGCTGACCTGGCCATAAAAAAAACCCGCTGTCAGACAACAGCGGGCTTTTCATTTTATCTGGCTTTACTTGCCGGCAGGCGGAGTTGGCGGGCGATTTGCCTTGCGCTCGACATGCTGGGCGGGGTTGTTGTTAACTGCTGGCGCCTCAAATTCCTCAGGCTTTACCTTGCCGAGATAGGCCGGGAGCTCGACTCCTGCCATACCGGCGATATCCTGCAGTGGCGGTAGTGACTTAACAAAGCTCGAAACAAAGTTCGAGGTCGATGAATTGCCATGTTCACCGGAATCCCAGACGGTGATTTTGTCAATTTTCAGGTTCTTGATCGCTTCGACCTGTTTTTCGACAATAGACTCGATCTTTTCGACCATCAGCAGGGTTGCCAATGCTCTCGGGTCATTGTTTACGCTCTTGAGCAGTTCAGAATAACCAAGCGCCTTGGCTTCGAGAACCTTTTTAACACCTTCGGCTTCAGCCTGATAGTTAAGCAGCAACGCATCGGCGTTACCCTTGGCTTCAATGGTTATTTTGCCAGCTTCAGCCTGGGCATCGAGTTCGATCTTGCGCTTATCGATCTCTTTTTGAACGATTTCTTCGGCATTCAGTCGTTCGAGCTCGGCCTTATACTGAGCCTTCTGAATTTCAACCTGGGCTTCGCGCACCGCAATTTCGGCTTTCTTGCGCGCTTCAGCCTCTTTCACAACCAGTTCTGAATTCGAAATAACAATCGAGGCCTTGGATTTGTTTTCGCCCTCGATCGCCTCAGCTTCGCGCTGCTGCACATAAATACGGCGCTGCGCCTCGGCTTCTTTTTCACCCATTTCGGCTTCGGCAAGCTTTTTGGCGACCTGAATGGTCTTTTCGCTGTTCGCTGTAGCTTCGCCGATTACCGCTTCTGATTCTTTCTTCTGCACGAAAATGCGGCGGTCGGCTTCAGCAGCTTTCTCGCCCTGGTCAGCTTCGGACAGGTTGCGAGAAACCTGAATGGCACGTTCACGGTTTGCCGCTGAAACACCGATATCACCAAGCTGTTTCTGCTGGGCCACATCGATATTTGCTTTGTTAATAGCTTCTGAAGAAGCCTTTTTACCGATGCTTTCGATATATTCAGAAGTATCGGTAATGTCAGTGATGTTAACGTTGATCAGGTAGAGACCAATCTTGTTGAGCTCGGGCTCAACGTTCTTGCGCACCGACTCAAGAAAACTCTCGCGGTCCTGGTTGATCTGCTCGATGGTGAGCGATGCAACCGTGAGACGCAATTGACCGAAAATAATTTCTTTGGCCATGTCTTCCATGGCCGATGAAGACAGCATGAGCAGGCGCTCAGCCGCGTTATTCATGATTTTGGGATCAGTACTGATGCCAACCGTAAAGGTAGAAGGCACGTTGATGCGGATGTTCTGCAAAGACAAAGCATTCTGCAACGGAATACTGATGGTCATCGGCGTCAGGCTCAGATAAGCGTAGTCTTGAATGAGCGGCCAAACCAGCGTACCGCCGCCGTGCAGACACTTGGCTGAACGGTTATCAGCCACCTTACCGTAAATTACCAGAATTTTATCAGATGGACATCTTTTAAACCTGGTCGCCAGAAAAATAAACGTCGAAAACAACAGAGCTACAATCGCAGCAGCAACTACCGGCCACATAATTTTCCTCCTTCTTCCCTTGTGTCTTTTTCAACTACCAGAATACCATTATCCTGTATCCAGACAACAGTTATTTGCTCACCCGTCTTAATTTCCTCTTTTTTTGAGGAAACGGCATCGCAAATGCGCAATCTGCCATCTACTTCGACCTGAACCTGCCCGCTTCCTTCAGCCGGAATTCGCAGATAAACTGTACCGCCTGTTCCCATGGCTGTACGAAGTCTTGCCGTGCCATCAGACTGCAGGCGCCCGACAAACTTGAACATCTGCGCCAGAACCCAGACCATCAGACAACCGGCGGCAACTCCGCCGATCGTTGCGATCCAGCCAGGCATCATGCTGTCGCGAATCAGCGCCAGGCCTACCCAGCCAAACATCATAAAAAATGCGGTCAGCCCCTGAACCGAAATAAAGTGAAAGCTGACATCTGAGCTGCTCACATGATCATCGTGGCCCGAGGAATCAGTCATATCACCCGAGTGATCAGCATCACTGTCTACCGCCATGTCATGCGAGATGTCATCATGAACGTCGTCAGCGATTTCACCATGGGCATCGGGGGCGTCATGGCCGATTTCGCCGTCGGTATCGACCGACAGCATGCCTGAAAACATCAGAATCATCCTGATCGTAAAAACTACCGTGCCACAAAGCGCGCAGGTTAAAAAAACTTTTTCAATCAGGCTCATGGCCAGAATAATTTCAAACAACCTCTGATTCCTCCTCGGCAGATCTTTACATCAGCTGATTTTACAACATGAGCGGCCCGATGCATAACAGTTTTTACATGACGCTAAAACGCCTTCGGGCTCCGGCCAGTTCTGACCAGAGCCCAAAGGTGTTTATTGAAACAGGGTCGATACCCTGATTATGCAATTACAATTCTAATTATTTTTTACCGCAGGGTTTGCAGGTTTTTCTGAAGTGACCCTTGGTGTGACTACCGTTCTTGTCGTAGTGACCTTTTACGAAGGTTTTGCATTTCTTGCCGGTAACAGCCTTTTTAACTGATACGCCTGCATCCATTACTTTGTTCTGAACTGCGTCAAAAGTCTTGGTTCCAACTTTTTTGCCAGCTTCAAAACCCTTCTTGAAAGACTTTTTAACTTTGCTCAGGAAGCCGGGTTTATGGCAATGACCATGACCCTGACCAACTTGTCCGGCCTGACCAGCCTGTCCGGCTTGTCCAGCCTGACCAGCGTTATCTGACTGACCGGGATTGCCAGCAAATGAAGGAACAGCCATAAGAGAAAGAGCCAGAACTGAACTCATGATTACTTTACGCATAATAAACACCCTCCTGATAAACTTATAAACTAATTTTAATTATTATCGATCAAACTTGTGAGCATGTTAACGCAAATTGCGTGCCAAAGTTAAAATACTCAATAAAATCGGCTTCAGATAAGGGTTTTGCCGAATCAGTGTACATGGCCAGATTTTCAGCAATGCCAGTTTTTTAGCACCCGCTGCCGGAAAATTGCCAATAATATAGACAACACACCACTCAGATGACAAAAAATTGAACGGCGATGTACACCGATTAAAGCAATGTTATATCAACACGGCTCTGCCTGGCAGAGGAATATGCTCTAGCTGCAGCGGGTTCCAGGACTCCGGGAATCAGGCGCCGGTTTTTTCGGGCTTTTTGTGGCCGACCGCCATAAATTCGATCTCATCGAGTTTAATCGGCGCGCGCAGCCAGTCGCCGGCAGTGCCACCATACATCTGGTCGATTTTGAGCCCGATTCGATTGACCATGCGGGTCAACTCTGACGGGGTATAATAGCGCTCTATACCCTTGACCTTGACCGGTGCATCGCCTTCGCGACAGTTAACTTCATTTTCAAAACGGCTGCTCAAAGTGAACAGATCAACGTCTCCGGCGGCGACATCAACATCGGTTATTGACCGAATCAGCCTGAAAGCGTTGAGAACCGTCACCAGAAAGCGCCCGTTATCTTTCAGAGCCGCGGCCATGTTGGCAAAAATCGCCATGTCACGGCTCCAGATATCATCTTCGTCATCGAACAGACAAAGCGCACCCTCGCACAAAGACAACGCAGCATCATACTTTCTGGCCGGCACAAAATCCTGGGCCGCGCACTCGACGAATTCGACCGACACGCCGGCTTTTGCAGCGTTTTCTCGGGCAATCGAGAGCATCCCAGACGAAATATCGACGCCGGTCACTTTAAAACCACGGCGTGCCAGTTCAATTGAATGACGGCCTGTGCCACAGCCAATATCGAGAATGCTGGCGCCGGCAGCAAGTTTCAGTTCTTCGACAATGAAGTCAATCTCGGGAACGGTGTTGAGCGTGAAAATTTCCCGTTCATAGCGATCGGCAATCTGGTCAAAAAAAGTCTTCCAGACCCCGCTCATTCTTTTTTACCCACCTGTTTAAGCTTGTCGAAAAAGCTGATAATCTCTTTCTTAACCGCTTCAGAACGATTAAAATCGGCATCAGGCATCGGCAGTTCGTTAAACTCACAAATCTTTTGCATAAGCTCAAGACTTGCCGCCTTATCTTCGGCACTCAGAGTCTTTTTCAGTCGCTTTGCACTTCTTGTAATGCGGCCATTCCCGTCTTTTGTTTCAATTGTTTCGGTATAGCGCTCAACCAGAACGGCAGTAAGCGACGCTGCCTGGTCTTTGGGCACCTTCTTGTTCATCATGCCCCAGATCAGCTTATCAACCAGCACTGCCGGTTCGGCAGTTCCAGAAGCAGCTGTTTCAGACGCTTCGGCTCCGATGGCAGCGGGCAACTCAGCCAGTTCATAGTTCTGGCGATAAAACGCCAGCAGCATTGCCTGATTATGCAGATTGGTCTCGAGCTGTTGCCCGGTTTCCTGCATAACCTCGAGCAGGCCGATTTCACCTGATCTTATCTTGTCGGCAACTTCGCTGGCAATGACATTAAGCTCTTTACGATCATCGTCGGCAAAGGCCATTTCGGTCAGTTTGTCGACAGTATGAATGAGGCCGCTGGCAGCGAATTCAACCCCCTTGCCATGAAGAAAGTCGACTCCAAAATAACCACCGACTAAAAATGCAACCACCACCAGAAAACACCCGCAGCCAAAACAGCCGCAACAGTTCTTCTTATTCATCGCCGTTTCCCTTCAGTAAAGATCCTTCTGCATCAGGTAATGCTGTATCTCGCCAAACAACAGATAGCTGTCGGCAACAACATTATAGCCCAGAACCAGATAAAAACCCACAGCATTCTGGCGCGCATCGAGAATTACCCGGCCGGCACCAAGCTCACGTGCCTTCTCCTCAAGATATTCGACAATCTTGCGGCCAATGCCGCGGCCATGAAAATCGGCAGCCACAGCCATATATCTGATCTGGGCCTCATCGTGGCTGTTCATCTGCAGGCGACCAACGCCAATCACCCGGTCGCCGCTAACGACAGCGCAGTGTTCGGTTTCGTTGTCGCGTTCATCACGCTCGCTGCCTTCTGGTTCGCCCCATGGGGCGCGAAGTATGGACCAGCGCAGATGATAGTATTGCCGCCATTCCTCGTCAGTCTGTGGACAACGCACCTGTAACTCTTCGCTCATTTATTGCCTCGCATTCTCAACGTCTTCAACCGGCACCATAATGTAAACCTGGTCGTTTTCACGAACCACCTGGGCGAGTTTTACGCCGACCAGGCTGTGCTTTTCGGCTTTGCTGACCGGTTTAAAAGCTTCTTCTATCGACTCGACCTTCTGGCTGAGGACTCCGGTTGCCGCGCCCTGAAACATCAATTCGTCACCCTGCGCAAAACCGGCGCCTTCGACCTTGATTTCGGCCACCATAACCTTTTTGAAAAAATTGGTCACAACACCTACGTGCACCTTGCGATGCGTGGCTTTTGAGCCGTTACCGCCGCTCCAATCGCCGATCTGGCGGCCAAAATAAAAACCTTCGGAAAAGCCACGATGAAAAACCGCGTCCAGACGCTTCATCAACTGTTCTTTAAGAGAAGCAAGCTGTGGCACAAAACCCGACTCAGTATGCTGATCATAATAAAAGTCAATCAACGCTCGATAACAGGCGGTAACCTCGCTGACATATTCGGGGCTGCGGCCACGCCCTTCAATTTTAAGGCTGTCTACTCCTGCCTCCAGAAGTTTTTCGAGAAAAGGTAGAGTACACAGGTCGCGAGGACTCATCACGTAATCCTGCCCGATCAGAAACTCTTTACCATCGCGCACATCACGAATCTCGTATTCGCGACGACAGGGTTGCCGGCATTCACCACGGTTAGCCGACTGATTAAAAGCAATCTGAGACATGAAACAGCGGCCACTGACTGAAACGCACATGGCACCATGCGCAAAAACCTCGAGCTCAATTGCTGATGCCTCGTCGCCGAGCTGCGCCAGCAGATTTCGTCGCATCGAAACAATCTCGTCGAGAGTGCATTCGCGCGCCAGAACAAAGCGCTTTACCGCAAAATGGCGATAAAGAAAAACCAGCGCCGCTGAGTTGGCAACTGACATCTGGGTCGAAATAAACGCTGTGATACCATGGCGCAGAGCCAGGTCGAGAATCGCGAAATCCCAGCAGATAACCGCATCGACACCTGCCGATGCTGCCTGCGTTATCAATTCTTCTGCCAGATCCAGCTCACTGTCGTAGATTATCGTGTTCATTGCCAGATAGGCTTTAGCACCATATTCGTGGCAGAGCTGCGCAATTTTGCGCATTTCATAAACGGCAAAATTCTTCGCACTGGCGCGCATGTTCATCGATACGATGCCAAAATAAACCGCATCGGCACCGGCATCTAAAGCCGCCCGCAGGCTGATCATATCGCCAGCCGGCGCCATCAGCTCAGGTTTACGCAAACCACAAACAGTCATAAGCACACTTCCCTGCAACAAATCTGTCAGTAATAATTAAAATAACATGCGGCCACAAAATGTAACACACCGGGCTTCTTTTTATAAAACAAAAAGCACTGGCGTAAAACCAGTGCTCTTTGTTATTCGACGAACCAGGGCCGGTCAACAGACCCTTTTACAGGCTGTAGGCTGCCAGAACATAATTGTTTTCACTGTCGACGTAGTAGGTCATAACCTTGCCATCAGCGGTTACAACGCGTTCGCGCGGCAGATCGCCGGCCAGGCATGGGAACAGAATGATATCTTTCTGGGCGAGTATCTTGCCGGCGGCAGTGCAGCGGAAAATGCGGTCGCGGTAGATCGCGCCGGAGGTTTCATGGCAGGCGGTAACACTCAGGTAGAGGTTGGCGTCTTTATCATGGCCGATCACCTGGGCGCTGACATATTTAACCGCGGGATCTTCGATATCCAGAGGGAATTCGGCAAGTGAAATAGTCTCGGCGGGCGAAGCAACGCTTCTCAGAAGCAGGCTCGCGTTTTTCTCGCCCATTTCGAAAGCCAGCAGTTTGCCACCGACGCCTTCGATCATGCTCAGGCTTTCATCGCACGGATACTGTTCTCTGAGCAGCTCATCGTCGCCAAACCGCAGAATTGAAGCCATGGTTGGCATATCAACCAGTAACTCTTCAAGAACACCGGTTTCGATAGCACGTGCGCCCGAGAACCCTTCGATCTGACTGACCAGCTTTCCGGTCATATCGATGCGATAAATGAAGCCATCAAGCGCGCTCAGCAGCCAGAAACCTTTATTGCCGTCAAAGGCAAAATCTCTGACAACGGCGCCATACTTTTCGATAGAAATAGCCTTCTGCAGCGAACCATCTTTGCCAAACAGCTTTAAGGCCTTGTTGACAGAGTCGAGAATCCAGACGCCGCCACTCGCATCAGGTCGAAAAGCAAATGGCACTCCTGCGGTATAGTGCTCGGGATCCTGTTCATCGCCCCCAACATGTGCAGCTTCGCTGCCGAGAGGGATTTTCAGATAAATCTCGGCGTTGGCCGCATCGAACATGCCTTTGTGGTAGTTCAGCGAATTAATAAGCTTGCAGTCAGCGTCTTCTGCCGCAATTACCGGTGCTACAACAATTAACAATGCAACAATAAACAACAGGACTTTTTTGATCATCGATTTCACCATTATTCTCACTTAGGGCAGTTTCAGGACTGAGCGGGGATTGACCAGCTGGCCGTTTTTCTTCAATTCAAAGTGCAGATGCGCGCCGGTTGTATAGGTACCGGTGTTATCTGATTTTGCGATTTCCTGGCCGGCATTGACACGCTGGCCTTTTTTAACAGTAGATTTCTGCAGGTGGCAATAGAAAGACTCATAACCGTTATCATATCTGACCCTGATGTAATTACCGCCGCCAGATTCAAAACCCGAGGCGATAACAACGCCATTGCCGAGAGCATTAAGCCTGGTTCCGTTACCAACCGGCAGGTCGATACCGTTATGAAACCTTCTGGTGCCGAGAGTAGGATGAATTCTCCAGCCAAATTCGCTTGAAGCGCGTGACGGCATTGGAGAGCAGGGCATTGCAGAAAGTCCGCCGCCCTTTGCGACAGGAGCATTGTTGTTACCGGCGTCGCTATTGGAACTGGGTTCTTTTACCGGCGTACTGCCGGCTTTTTTGGTGGGTGTGTCGACGTAGTTCTGGTGAATATAGGCTGTCTGCCCGTTATATGAAATTTTATACCAGTCACCTTCGCTTCCGATGATCGTAACTTTGTCATTGTTATGAAAGCTTCCGATAATCTTGCCCCATGGGCTGGTTCTGATATTGAGGCTGGGGCTGACCTTAACTGTTCCCGGAGTAGTCTTTGGTTTGGCAGCAGCCGTTTCTTCCTTCTTCTTTGCGTCTTCTTTTTTCTTTTCGTCTTCTTTCTTGGCCTGAGCGGTAAGAGTATTTACCTTGTTCTGCAACTCACCAAGGCGTTTACCAAGAGCAGTAAGCTGCTTAACGAATTCACGGTAATCACCCTTTGCGTCGCCATATTTTTCAGGATTTGCGGCAAACTGTTTAAGAAGTTTAGAATATCTTTCGTTTGCCTGAGCCAGACTGTCAGTAGCCTTTTTGAGAGCGCCGGTGGTTGCCGAACCTTCCCCCGAACTTACTGCCGCAGAAGTCTGCTCGATGGTGACCGTACCTTCGGCAAACGGGTTAGTTGAGGCCATTACTGGTAATGTCCACAAGATCACTCCAGCCAGAACAAAAATTATTAACCTCTTCATGACGTTCTCCTGTCATAGAATAATGTCTTTGAGCTTCAGTTTATAATACTTCAAGGTTTAAAAAAAGTTTTTTTTAATGAAAGCCTCGACAGATCACATTGCTTGCGACTTCTAGCGAACCAACAGTGTTAGCCAGCACCTGTAGGCTCATATCAGTCGAATAAATTCTCTACGACAGATTGCAGGCTGCTGACTCCAGGAAAGGCCGCCAGAAAAATCCCGGGCATCTGCTATAACAGTTCAATTCGCAGTACAAATACAGACTGTTGCATAAGTATAATTTATGGTTATAATCTTGTATCAAGATCTCAAGAAGAGGAATCGAATATGCCCCCGGTAAGGTCTCAGAATCTCTCGATAATGCTCACGGACATACAAGGGTATTCGACAACAACCGCCAATTCGAGTCGCGAGGAAGTTGTCAGCCTGATCAGGCGCCATAACCAGCTGATGCGGCCAGTCATCGAGTTTTACGGTGGCACCATCGTCAAGTCTATTGGAGACGCGTTTTTATGTACATTTGGCAGTGCAACCGATGCGGTTATCTGCGCCATCATTATTCAGCTGCTGCTTAAGGAATACAACCAGCGCCTGAAAGAAGGAGCAAACCAGCTGAATCTTCGTGTTGTCATTAACTCAGGCGACGTCAGCCTCGAAGAAAACGATATTTTCGGCAACGCCGTTAACGTGACTGCGCGCATGGAAGCACTGGAATGCTTCCCTGGCGGATCTATCGGTATAAGCGAATCAACTTACCTGCTCATGGACCGTAACGAGATCATCGCCGAAAAAATCGGCCCACAGAAGCTTAAAGGCGTTCCAGATCCGGTAACAGTATTCAGCATACCGTTCGACAAACAGAAACTTAACCAGCTGCCGGTTCAGCTGCTTGCTCTGGTCGAAAAGGTGATCAATGCTAAAGAAGGAGATCCCGGGTCGGTGGCCGCAGCCCAGATAAACGAATGGAAACAGTCGGTCGGCAAGTTTCTCAAACAGACGAACTGGGGCGACAATATCAACAAGGCATCTGAACAGATTGGCAAGGTTCAGAAGTCACTGACAAAAACCTTTGGCCAGAAAACCGTTCTCGAGAAAAACCAACAGCTCAAGGACGCATCGATGCTAAGCCGCATAAAAAGTGGCATTATCGACTGGGTAATTCTGCTTGTCGCAATGACGGTTTTGAGCATGGCCTGGTGGCCAGTGCAAAGAATTGTTTATGGCCCGACACAGTCGGTTGAGCAGTTTAGCGAAAACATCAACAACTGGCGCACTGAATTGATTGGCGGAAAATATGTAATGGTACGCAACCAGGGCATTATTGAGTCTTTTGTTTCACTCAATATTCAATATCCTCTGCCGTTGTTCTGGCTTTATTTTACCCTGTTCTGGAAAATAAAAAAAGCGACTCCCGGCCAGATTGCATCAGGTACGGCTGTGGTCGACGAAGGCGGGTCAGATATCTCGTTTGGCCGGGCCGCAAAGCGCAGCGCCCTGTTTCTTGTCTCCAGTTTTATCATTGTCGGGCTGGCCATGGTCTTTGTCGGCGAGAAAAAGACTCTTTACGACAAGGTCTGTAACACCCGCGTCGTCGAGTAATACCAGTCTGTCAAAACAGAATCCTGATTGCCTGCAAGCAAAATCTTTTGCATATTTTATGTAACAACACAGCAGGACAACAGGCATATAGACCGCAGCTACGGGCTTTAGCCGGCAGCGCAACTGTACCTTGCCGGCATGCGTTCTCAGGCCGTAGATTGTAAGGGTGATTCTGTGGATCAAGGAGAGACAATCATGCGCACCAAATTAGTTCTGTTTCTGGCTCTGTGCTTTGCCCTGACCTGCCTGACAGCTCAGGCTCAAACCCTCGAAAAGAATTTTTTCCACCAGCTTAAGGTTGGCGAACAGCCCCAGAGTTGGGAACATCGTATTGACCTGCCCGAAGAAGCCGCCATGCAGGGCCGCGTTTTTGTAGCCCGCAAGCTCGATCTGCGCATGGGCAAGCTGGTCATCGAACGCGAAGTGTTCACTCCGACTTTTTACTACGTAAAAGTGCGCCTGCCAAAGCACCCCGAAGTGCCAATGGCCGGCAATCTCACAGTATCATTGCAGATTGGCGATGTCATATCGAGCAAAGCCCCACAGGCTCCGACTCAGCTTGCTCTTTCTGAATACGCCGCCACTCTCAAACCCATATTCACCTGGAAAACTCCGGCGCGATATGCGGCTGTCTCTCTCTACGACCTGACAGAGCAGAAAACTGTCTGGGAAAGAGTTTCAACAACTTGCGGTTATATCGGTTTTGACGAAGGCTGGCTGAAGAAGGATCACCATTATCGCTGGGCTGTAAAGGTCAGTGAAGATAATGGCAGATACTCTCCCGAAGCCATGGCCGGGTTCAGAATCGAAGAACAAAACGGCGTTGTCATCGCCATACCTGAATGACAGACTTTGCAAAAACTTTTGTTGCTGCCCTGACCGGCAGCATTTTTTTTGCGCTGAATTCAACAGCCGCATAAACTCTGCAGCACACATAGGATTTAGATGCTGGAAAATTTTAGAGTATCCTGTTAATTTAGAGACGCTGCCGCAAAGTTTTGCTATTTGCAGGCGACTCGGGACGCAAAAGAAAAGAAATCTTTCTTATTACCTTGCCAGGATAATGAAAAAATGAGCGAACTCTCACTGCCGCTGAATAATCCGGTACTGATATTTTCGCTGCTTCTGTTTATCATTCTGGCAACTCCGATCATATTCAATCGCTTGAAAATTCCGCATTTGATTGGAATGATAATTGCGGGCGCCATTATCGGTCCGCACGGACTGAACCTGATGCTGCGCGACAGTTCGATAGTGCTTTTCGGCACGGTCGGCCTGCTGTATATAATGTTTCTGGCCGGTCTTGAGATCGATCTGGCCGACTTTAAAAAGAACAGCGGGCGCAGCGTCATATTCGGGCTTTACACTTTTGCCATCCCCATGGTGCTGGGCATTCTGACCGGCTTTTATTTTCTCGGTTTCTCAATGGCAACCTCTGTGCTACTGGCAAGCATGTTTGCGTCGCACACCCTGATTGCCTACCCTTTGATCAGCAGTCTTGGCGTCGCCAAGAACCGCGCCGTAACAATTGCTATCGGTGGCACGATGATCACCGACACCCTGGCCCTGCTTGTGCTTGCCGCTATAGTGGGCTTAAAGACCGGCCATATCACTGAAGGCTTCTGGCTGAAGATGGGGCTGTCATTTACCGGAATCGCTCTGACCATAGTGTTGCTGTTTCCTGTTATCGGTCGCTGGTTTTTCAAGCGTTTTAACAATCACATATCGCAATACAACTTCGTGCTCGGTATGGTCTTTCTGGCATCGTTCATGGTCGAACTGGCCGGCGTCGAAGCGATCATCGGCGCCTTTCTCGCCGGACTGGCTCTGAATCGCCTGATTCCAGGAACATCGGCACTGATGAACCGGATAGAATTTGTCGGGAATGCGCTTTTCATTCCGATTTTTCTGATTGGTGTCGGCATGCTGATAAACTACCGTGCCTTCTTTAAGGACTTAGAGACAATCAAGGTTGCGCTGACCATGACTGTTGTAGCCACAGTCGCCAAGTATCTGGCAGCCTGGCTGACCCAGAAAACTTTTGGATTCAGCATCGATGAACGCCGGCTCATCTTTGGCCTGAGCAACGCGCAGGCAGCCGCCACTCTCGCCGCAGTGCTGATCGGTTATAACGTCGTTCTGGGCCAGACCCCTTCTGGCGAACCAATACGCCTGCTCAGCGAAAGCATACTCAACGGCACGATTCTGATGATCCTGGTAACCTGTACTATAGCTTCATTTGCGGCACAAAAAGGCGCCGAGAACATCGCACTCGAAGAAAATCTCGAAGAAAAATCAAACCGCGCCTCGACCGAAGAGCACATTCTCATTCCCATCGGTTACCAGGAAAATGCCGAAGAACTGGTTAACCTCAGTGTCACCGTAAAATCAAAAAATAATACGGCCGGGTTATTTGCTCTGACCGTAATTGATCATTCCAGCAGCGACGAGCTTGCCGAGCGCGAAGCCAACAAGATTCTCGACCTCGCCAAAAAGGCGGCGGCAGCTACCGATACCAGGCTCAAAAGATTGCTACGCTACGACCTGAACATAGTAAACGCCATCACCGGCATTGTCAGGCAACACAAGATCACCGACCTGATCCTGGGCCTGCATCATCAGAAACAGCTATCTGAATCGTTTCTAGGCAATGTCACAGAAGGAATTCTCGCGCGCTGCAACACTACGACCATGATTTATCGGCCGGTTCAGCCATTGTCGACGATTAAACGCGATATCATTATTGTGCCTGAAAATGCTGAGCGCGAAATCGGGTTTCCGTTCTGGATAACCAAAATCTGGAACATCGGCCGCAACACCGGCTCAAAACTGGTCTTTTACGCGCCCTTCAGAACAACCGAATATCTCAGGGAAATTCATCAGCGTTTTCCGATCGAAGCTGAATTTATCGAGTTTTCAGAGTGGGACGACTTTCTTATTCTTTCGCGTGATTTCAAGCCAGATGATAACCTGATCATCATTATGAGCCGTAAGGGACACCTTTCCTATAACGATAACATGGCCAAAATTCCGCAGTATCTCAACAAATACTTCGAAAAGAACAATTTCATACTGGTTTTTCCGATGCAGATCGGCATTGGCTTTCACAGTGAATATGACATGAGCAATCCCACGCTTCTTGAACCGATAATGGAAAACTTCGAACGCCTCGACGATCTCGGCAGAACCATCGTAAAACTGTTCCGAAAAATTGAGCGTCGCAAGTAGTTCTCAAGTCTGGTGGCTTCACGAACAACAGAAGAACATTACACGCCTGTACAGCATTCGGCGCAGACAGTCTGACTGTACGACTCTTGACATCGCGGCTTAAATAAACGAAGATTTCAAGTGAAACATCAGACAGGAGTGCAAACAAATATGAAACTTTCAGGAAAATCTGCCATGACCAAACTGTTGTCGATCGTTCTGCTGCTCTTTATTCTCGTCGCGGTAATCGCTTCGGCACAAACAGAGACCCTGCCACCGCAGGAAAAGATCAACGTTTTCTGCGTCGTCTCTGATAATATCGAAACTGCCTTTAAAGACGCCGCCAAAGCACTGCAAGAAGAAGAGGGACTCGAAGCTTTTCCGGTGAAGGGCTATCAGACTCACTGCACCCTTTACATGACCCAGTACCCGCTCGGCATGCAGAACGAAGTTCTTGCCAAAATCGAAGCACTGGCCAGCGGTACCAAAGAATTTGCCGTCAACAGTACCGGCCTCGAAATTACTTCGGGAAACTGGTTTTTCATGAACATCGAGCGCAACAGCAGCCTGCAGAAACTCTCTGACACTCTTGTTGAGCAACTGGCTCCGCTGCGCGCCAAATCTGACTACGTACCGGACTGGGCCAAGGAATTTCCCACCAAAGTTGAATACATCTCAAAGTATGGCAGTCCCAATGTTTACAGCGAATTCAACCCGCACCTGACTTTTCTTGCCAAGAGCGACGCAGAGAAACTGCAACGCTTCACCGGCAAACATGCTGACAGCGACTTCGCCAAAATTATTGCCGGGCACGTGGTTGCCATCGGCGCTGGCCTCGCAGACCGCGACGGCCAGATCAAAGAACCCTGGAAGATTTTTCCGCTTCAGAAGGCCGACTGACAATTATTAATCGATAGTAACACAACCTATTTGTATAGGATCTCTTACTCTACTGAATCAGTGACGGTTTCAGACTCCAGAGACTTGCAGTAACTGGTGGTGTAGATCATTGTCGTTGCTGAAGAACGCGACGGTTCTTCGCTGCACAGATCCAGCATACCGCTGTTGCCGAGATGCAGTTCATCACGTTGCACAAGAACTGTATCGGCTCCATCTTCGGTCACATAGGTGCCGTTTGTACTCTGATCAATGATGAAATATTTATCTTTACGATATTCAATACGGGCGTGAAAACGTGAAACCCGGTTGTCATCAACTACAACATCATTATGGTCGAGTCTGCCAATGCTGATGGTTGGCCGGGTATCGCTCACTTCGAAAGTTTTTTCGCCGAACTGCAGCTTTAATCGGTGCCTGATCAGTGATTTGCCCTCTCCAGAACTTTTCAGGGCAACTGTTATTTTTTCAGCTTCCCAGACGATTTCATAGACCGGCAACTCTTCGCTCTTGCCTTTAACCATTACGTTGTCGATGCAGCGGCAGTATTCAGCGTAATCAGGTGGCAGCGTATCAACAACCTGACGGGTAGTGACAATCTGCCGGCGCTTGGCCATTTTGACCATGCGCGATGCAACGTTGACGGCGTCGCCGAATACGTCGGCATTTTCCTGAATAACCGGCCCGTAATCGATGCCGACATAGATATCTGGCGAATAATAACCGGAAAGATCAGACTCGGGAATCTTGTCGAGTGCTGCCTGCATGCGCATCGCTGCGTCGACAGCGTCTTTTGCAGTCGGAAAAGAGCACATGATCTCATCGCCGATGGTCTTTACGATAGTCCCGCTGTGCGCGGCACAGACCTCAGACATGACGTTGATGCACGAAGAAATAAGTGCATAAGCGGCAGTATTGCCAATCTTGTCGTATAGTTTGGTGCTCTGCGCAATGTCTGCAAACATTATGGCCAGGGCATTGGTTGTTTCGGTCATAATTCCTCAAAAAAGACAGATTAAAGCTGAAACCGCAGACGCTCTGATGTACAATTCGAGCAACTTTGTCTGCATTCATGCTAGCAAACATGGGCGCTGATGTCAATCAGCACCAAATGCCGCTCCATCCTGATTACGCGCGCGTTTCAGGGCAGAACAGATCATAAAGAACCGGAATCATGACCATGGTCATCAGGGTGCCGGTCAAAAGCCCGAAAGAAGCAACAACCCCAAGGGGTGACATGCGCTCAAGGCCAACTGCGCTTTCGAATGTGAGCGGCATAAGACCGATTATTGTTGATAGAGTAGTAATGAGAATTGGGCGCATCCTCGTCTTTACCGACTCAAAGAGAGCCTCATGCCGAGGCATGCCGGCAGCTATCGAGGTGTCGATAAAGTCGATCAGAATGATCGCGTTGTTTACAATAGTACCACCAAGCAGGATTATGCCCATCATTGCCGGCATGCACATCGGCTTATCAAATATAAGCAAGCCCCAGAAAGCGCCAATCAGCGAGAGTGGAATCGCAGCCATTACCAGAAACGGCCGCCACCAGTTTTCGAACAGCAGATACAGCACAACATAGAGAACCACAAAAGCAAAAAGCAGCGCTTTTGCCAGACGCATGCCCGTCTCCGCCATATCCGCCATTGTACCAGTTAACTTTGCGCTATAACCTGCTGGCAGATTGAGTTCACTCAGCACCTGTTCAACATCGGCCGCAACGGCTGAAAGCGGCCTGACCGAGTTTATACCGAGAATATCAATGGTCTCCTGCAGATTTTCACGGGTAACCAGGGTTGGCTGCAAAACATTGCGCTGTTCACCCAGCGAACCGAGAAACAGGTCGCCAGTCAGACCAGGAATCGCCAGCTGCGCAATATCTTCGTGCCAGCGCCGACCCGCGACACCTATTTCCACCCTGACTCCCAGATCGATGAAACCATGCATCTTCAGTGCAGATGGCGAACGCCCGGTCAAAGTGAGCCCGAGAAATTCGCCAACCACCTGCGGCGTCAGCTTATATCTGGCGGTCAAATTCAGATCAGGCATAAAGTGGGTTTCGGGTTTACTTTTGCTCCAGCTTAGACGCAGATCGTTGAGACCAGGCACTTTGCGCAGCCTCTTTTCGACATCATTGGCCAGATGGAAAAGGGTATCCGGATCCCTGCCTGAAATCATCACATCAATCGGCGCCTTGCTGGTAGCCATCGGAGTGGCGCCAAATTCTGACACCGAATAATTTATCAACTCTGGAATCAGCGCAAATTCATCGCGCCATTCGCGCATGATCTGCCAGATATTCTGCTCGCGGCGGTCTCGCGTAGTCAGACGCACCTGAATGTCGAGCTGCTGCAACAACTGCCCGCCGGCGCCAAAACTGACCTGACCGGGTTCAGCGCCTGCCACCGTCGAAATGCTTAACACATTCTCATTGCGCTTTATTATCTGCTGCATCCGGTTGATAACAGCCTCAACCCCAGTCGCGTTGGTCGATGGCGGCAAATCAGCTTTAACTGTGATCATGCCGGTATCCATGCGCGGCATCAGCTCGCGCCCGATCATCGGCAGAACCAGGCGGGCAGTGACAATGAGAAGTATGACTGCCGCGAGCACCAACGACCACCTCATGCGCAAACCGATTCTTAGCAGCTTCAGGTAAATCGTGGTGACAAATTCAAGAAAAAGGTCGACCTGCCGGTAGAATCCCTTTATCAGGCCATTCTCAGTAGTATTTGCTATTCTGGCAACGTCTTCTTCTTTCTCGGCTACCGCCATTTTGCGCAGCAGAAGAGGAACGACCGTTACCGCAGCGATAAATGATCCGATAAGTGTTGCCGCAATGGTTATGCTCAGCGGACGCAGCACCTGCTGCACGTAACCGCCGACAAACATGATGGGAATCATCACCACGATAGTGGTCAGCATGCCACCCCAGACCGAAAATATTACTTCTTCGACACCCTTTACCAGCGCAGAAAAACTGTGTTTCTCGGCGTCCAGATGCCGCCACGAGTTTTCTACCACGACAATAGCAGCGTCAACAACCATACCAACTGCTATTATCAATCCCGACAATGTAACCATGTTAACGGTGAAAGGCGTAAAATAGAGAACAGCAAAAGCACTTAGAAACGAAAGCGGAATTGACACACCGACAATAACGGCCGCCCGAAGATTCTGCAGAAAAATCAGTACGATCAGCATGGTCAGCCAGACTGCCGAAAACAAAGCGTCTTTCATACCGACGATATTGACCGCGATCATGGGTTCCTGATCGGTGGTTACCGCAAAATCAATTTCGGCATACTGTTTTTGCAGCTCCGGAATAAAAGCTTTGACGCTTTTCAAGGCGCCTACCGCGTAGCCATCTTCAGGTTTGAGAATGTTCAGCGCGATTGCCGGCCGGCCGTTGCCGTGATATATACTGCGCGGAATGCTGGCATCGAGAGAAACCGAGGCCACATCGCCAAGCTTTATGATGCCTCCCTGCTGAACACGCATCGGTAAATCGGCGAGTTCCTGCGGAGTGCGCGCTTCGTTGAGAGTTTTGACCAACGACTCACGG
>MFYY01000037.1:30045-40919 GCA_001787855.1 Candidatus Riflebacteria bacterium GWC2_50_8
AGCACTTCGGCCTTGTTGGCGCCAAAAACATCGACCTTGCCGACGCCAGGCAATCTGAGCAGAGCTTCCTTTATATCATTTTCAGCCAGAATTCTGATCGCCTTAATATCGAGCGATGAACTTGCTGCCGGGGCCAACGCCAGGGTGAGCACCGGCCGGTTGGCATCGGTTATTCTGAAAAACTGCGAAGCCTGAGTTCCCGTTGGAAACTGTCGCGTAACGCGGCTTACCGCGTTTATCACATCGGTCATGGCTGCTGCCATGTTGACGCCATATTCAAAATGAGCATTTACCGAAGACATCTCGTCGCGCGATGTCGAAACTACGTTCTTGATGCCGGTCAAACCGCGCAGTTCACGATCTATTAGAGTCGTAACACGCCGGTTGACGTCTTCAGCCGAGGCACCAGGCACGACGGTCATCGTAACAATCTGTGGCGGCACGGTATCAGGAAAAAGATCTACCGGCATCATGTAATAAGATATTATGCCGAGCGCACTGACCATCAGCCAGAACGCGACAGACCACGCCGGCCTTTTGATAATGCTTTCTACCATGTTCATTTTATTACCTCAACAGTAAAGGAAGCAGGCAATCTGACGTTTTCAAGGTAGTTTCCAAGCGCCAGCTCAGTGCCAGCCGGCAGGCGATCTGCGGGCATTACCAGTATGCCATTATCAGCACGCATCAGCGGTTTAATTGCCGTTCTTACAGCCTGAGAGTTTTCGATGACATACACATAAACCTGTTCTGAATCATTAAAGTCGATAAAACTGGCAGCTGGCTCGACGATGACACCTTCGCTGGCTTCTATGACAATGCGCACCGGGATCTGCATGTCATAAGCCAGCCCGGCAAGTCCTCCCGGCATCGAAGCTTCGACGATAACCTGGCTCAGCTCATTGTTTACCGGATAAACACGACTGACCACAAAACTGCTCTTTTCAACACCCTTAAGGGTTACCGCCTGGCCGACCTGCACTCGAAATGCTTCCTGCTGTGGCACCTGCATCTGCAGGCGTGTCAGCGCAGCGTCTTCAATGGTATAAACCAGAACTCCGGGCTGAACCAGGTTGCCTTCTTCCTGCAGTCTGGCTGAAATTATGCCATCTACCGGAGCCATTATCTCTGCGTAATCAAGCCTGGCACGCCACACGGCAACATCTTTTTCGGTGGCCTGTTTTTGTGAAAGCATTGCGGAAATCTGTGCTTTTTGCGCAGCTATCTGTGATTTAAGTGACGCAAGACGGCTTTCTGCTTCGGCATACCGGTTAACTGTGGCATCCAAGGCGCTCTTTGCAAGAGCCCGGGCGTCGAACAGCTTCTGATCCCGGTTTAAATTAGCTTTCCAGTAATCCAGATTAATCTGGCCAGCTTCCAGCTGGCTGGTAAGAGCCTGCAAACTTGCCTGCACGGCCACAACCTGACCAGAGGCTGAATCAGAGCGGGCGCTCGCCGCCTGCATCTGTGCTTTCTGCTCACGGTTGTCGATAATGGCCAGAACAGCGCCGGCAGCTACCCGGTCGCCCTCGCGATATTTAAGTTCGATTATCTTACCGGCAGTTTCAGACTTGAGCTGAATGGTTGCAGCACTTTTGACCGTGGCAAGTGCCGGAATACTGCGCACTGCAGAACCCTGAGCGACCCTTATGGTTTTTACCGCCAACGCCGGCTGCGGCATTGGCCGGGCTGTTGCCAGCGCGGCTTTCTTGCGCAGCATGCCAAAAATTGCCAGTCCGGCAAACATTGCAAACACCAGTATTATGACTACATTATGCCAGTTCAGATATTTATGCTTACTCATCATTATGCCTCGTTGTTTGAAACTATTCTTGCCAGTTCAGCAATGTTTCTGGCACCATCTTCAAGCAATCCATCAGTTGAGCGCTGCAACGTCCACCTGATAACCGATGTCTGTAACAATCCGAGTACAGCAGCCACCAGAGCATCAGCATGCACATCGGGCCTGATCTGCTTTTTTTGCAGAGCAGACACGACCATGGCCGCCACCGCCTGCCCGAGATAGGAAAGATTCTGACGCATGACTGCGAGCAACTTCTGATTCTGCGGATTGATCGCTTCAGAAAAAAACAAAACCGGGTTCAATCGTTCATTTAACAGGTGGTGCAGATGCAGGTGAAAAAGCTCTTCCAGCTTTCTGGCAAACGACAGCTTCTCTGCAACCAGCTTGTCGATCGCTTCTCGCCAGGGCGCGAACAAAGCCTCGAGTAAAGCCAGCATCAGCTCTTCTTTACTTTTAAAATGACGATAAATGGCGGCTTCACTGATTCCAACCCGGCTGGCGACTTCCCTGATCGTAAAATTACTGAAACCTTCGGCAAAGATAAGGTCGCGGGCAACCTCGAGAATCTGCTCACAGCGCTGCGCGCCGCTTTTACGACGAACAATTTTTCTCTGAGCAACCAGAGCGGCGTCAGACTGTTCGTTTGTGCGCACCGCCATTGGGCGAGCGCTCTTTCTGTCAGCTTTTTCGCCAGACCGCACAACCGGCTTGCTGCCGCTACCTGAAATCTGTCTGCTCATTTTTTTGCCTCCACCGCCTGCTTGCTCGTCATGTTGCGTTCTGGCAAAAGATCTTGCCAACTCATGCGCAAAGTCACAATTCAATAAGTTAGTTAACGTTAACTTAAATATAGTATTAGTTTACTGGATTGTCAAGACCTGCAAAAAATATCAGCACAAAAGCGTCTGACTGCCAGAAGCAAGCTTGCCTAAAACGCTGATAAAGCGCGATTGTGCGCAGAATACAAACTGGTTTCAATTGCGAGCAACCGCTCTCCCAGTCTATTCATGTCTTCCAAATGCCATTATTTTGTCTGGCAAACTTAAATGGTTTAACATGAGAAGTATGTCGCGTAGAAAATCCAGAATGAAATCTGTTAAAACCGAACAGTCTGACGCCAGATCAAAACAGATCGTGCTGCCAGCTTCGCTGACGGAGACTTCACTGTTAGCCGTATTGCGAATCGTAGCCACCGCTCTGCTTTTTGCCGTTATGGCATTCTGGGGATTAGCGAAGATGAGGCATTTCAGTGAAGAGTATATTTTAAAGTATGAAGTCGCCAGTTTCCGGACAGCTGTCAATCAGGCACAGGTTTTTGCCGTGCAAAACCGGCAAACGGTGCGGCTGGTTCTTTCAGAGGTAGAGAAAGACCATATTTATCGGTTTGAAAAACTAGCTCGCGGCAATCAATACTATCATGGCATTCCAATGGGCAACGAAGACCATGCATACGGAAAGGATTCCCGAAACTGGAGCCCGGTCGAACCTGCTGAACGCCATTTGCTCTCGTTGGTTGATGTTTCAGTCGGGTCATTGACCACGCTTTATATGTTTTCTGACAGTTCTTGCGCCAACGGCTGGCCTCTGCCCTATCTCTACCATGGAACAACAAAAATGAAAACCGAAGCAGTCAGGTTTAGCCTCGGCCAGGCAGTCGACACGGTTATTTTTACTGAAAACGGCCTGATGCCTGCCCAATAGCCTTTAGAATCAACCAGTCCTGGTCTGCTGATTGCTGTATTGAAAAATGCGGCGGGGCAGATTAGAATAGGCGCGCAATCTTATCAAGGCGGGCAAATCTTGGTCTATTTATATTCCGGCTGCATTTTTCTGTCGGCTTTTCTGTTGTTCATGGTGCAACCAATGATCGGCAAAATGTTTCTGCCGTGGGTTGGCGGATCATCTGCGGCCTGGAACACCTGCATGTTTTTCTTTCAGGCACTGCTTCTGGCCGGTTATGCCTATACACATCTGTCGATAAGCCGGATTGGTGTTAAAAAACAGTCATGGCTGCAGTTCCCGCTGATGCTGGCGGCCCTGTTTTTTCTCCCCTTCGTCTACAACAACTCCGGTCAGGTGCCAGATGACCCGTCAACATGGCTCATTGTGCAGCTGTTCAAGACAATTGGCATGCCGTTCTTTGTCGTTTCCGGCATTTCGCCGCTGCTGCAGGTCTGGTTCGCTAATACTTTGCATCAG
Organism: Candidatus Riflebacteria bacterium GWC2_50_8; assembly: GCA_001787855.1. GTDB lineage: Bacteria > Muiribacteriota > Ozemobacteria > Ozemobacterales > Ozemobacteraceae > Rifleibacterium. The sequence continues at coordinate 34,049 of MFYY01000037.1, forward strand.
CGCGCGAGCAGTCCGTTCTTTCTCTACGCCGCCAGCAATACCGGCAGTCTGTTCGCTCTGATAGCCTATCCCATACTCATTGAACCGGCCTTTGACCTTGCCGGTCAGGCCCGCCTCTGGACAGCCGGATACGTTCTGTTGCTGATTTTAATGGCAGCCTGCTTTGCCGGCGTTAAGAAAACCGCGCAAACGGATCAGCCAGCTGAGACGGGCATTGAAGAGTCGCCAGCGCCAGCACTGCGCGAAATCGTATTCTGGGTTGCTGCCGCTTTTGTGCCATCAAGCATGCTGCTGGCTGTCACCCAGTATGTGACCACCGACCTCGTTCCAGTGCCAATGTTCTGGATAATTCCGCTGATGATCTATCTGATTACTTTTATCATCGCTTTTTCTGAGAAACTGGCACCACGCGCGGCCAGGTTCAGCAATATATCGCTGCTGGTTATACTCTCTTTTCTGTCATTATATCTGTTTGTCGAGATCAATTACTTCTGGTTCAGCGTATTTGTTCACCTTTTCACGTTGTTCTGCGTAGCAATGTTCTGCCACAAGGCTATTGCCGAAAATCGGCCAGCAGTAAAACACCTGACCGCATTTTACCTCTGGATATCGTTTGGCGGCGTGCTCGGCGGTTTTTTCAACTCACTGCTGGCACCTCTTCTGTTTTCTGACTATCTCGAATACCCTCTGCTCATCGTGTTGAGCTGTGTACTTATTGACCACTTTAATCTTCGTCAAGCAGAAAAGGCAACAGACGCCCCCGCCCGAACGCCTTTGCCTCGCATGGTTTCAGCATTTGTTGGCCTGTATGTATTCACCGCGATCATCTACATGTCAAATGTAAACCTGCCTGAACAGATCTTTCATCTCGCTACATATTTTGGCTACGACATCACCGCACCGGGCCTTAAGGCCTTTCTCGAATTTATCGGCAGAAACCACGGTGCGATCAGACAGTCTTCATTCGCGCTCGCCGCCATTATTCCGGCTTTTATTCTGATGAAACGCTACCGCGTCGCCTTCGCACCAATTGTCGCCGTAGTTCTTGCCCTCATCTTTGTCTACAACATTGGCCAGCACAAGATTATCCGGCGCTACCGCAATTTTTTCGGTGTCAAAAAAGTCTTTTTCGACACCGAAGCCAACCTGCGCTATCTTGCACATGGCTCAACCGTGCATGGAAAACAGAGCTTTGTCGATGCCTTGCGCGAGGAACCCCTTACTTACTACCATCGCCGCGGGCCTCTCGGAGACATTTTTGCTTTGCCAATGTTCGGTCAGGATAACCTCAAAGTTGCCATAATCGGCCTCGGGATCGGCTCTATGGCCGCTTATTCAAGAAGCGGCAATGAGTTTGTCTTTTACGAACTCGACCCGCAGGTTGTCGAAATTGCGCAGAAAACCGGAATATTCTCTTATCTCAAGGACTTCGGCCATAACTGCCGGGTTGAAATCGGCGATGGCCGCCTCAAAATCATGCAGGCCGCGCCAAAGTATTTCGATATGATCATCATCGACGCGTTTTCTTCTGATGCGGTGCCAATTCATCTTCTGACCGTAGAATCACTGCAGATTTATCTCGACAGGCTCAAAGACAGCGGAATGATTGTCGTTCATATTTCCAACCGCTACCTGAACCTTCAGCCAAACCTGCAAGCGCTCGCCAAGACCCATAACCTTCACCAGACTTTTTTGGCCGACAACTACTTTGACCAGAACGACTCAGCCAACTACGAACGTAGCCCGGCTGAATATGCCATTTTTACCAGAGATCAGGGAATAATAAACTATCTCGCAAAGGTTTCAGGAGACGCATGGGCGCCAATCAGCGACTGGCCAGACTTTCAGCCTTGGACAGACAGCCATTCAAGTATTTTTCCGCTGCTGAACTTCAGAGCAAGAGGTAACACAGCACCCACTGCAACAGACAACCAGTCCGCTCCAGCAGAAAAATAGTGCAACGCCGTTGCATGAAAACGACGTAACACATAAGATCTCAATTTCGACCATAAGAAAAGTTCTCTGCCAAACATGAATTCAAACATTGAAAAGCTGGCGTTGCCTGGGTCATTGTAAATAACAGATTTGCGACACTTCTTTGGCAAACTGAACTGTGTATTTCAAAAGTGTCGCAAAAGACGGGAGACTATATGATTATCGCTGAAAATGAAACAAGAACGTCGAGAAGTAAATGTAAATATCGGTTTTCTGCAGTCACCATACTGATCAGCGTGTTTTTACTTGGTTTGCTCAGCGGCTGCGGAAATAACGGGCCCGAGGTGATTATTTACACATCTGTCGACCAGCCCTTTGCTGAGCCTGTTTTTAAAGCATTCACCGAAAAAACCGGCATAAGAGTCAGACCGGTTTTTGATACCGAAGCCGCCAAGACCGTCGGCCTTGCCAATCGTCTGCGCGCTGAATCAGCCGCACCTCGGGCTGATGTCTTCTGGAGTTCAGAGTTTTCACACACCATCCGCCTCGCGACAGAAGGAATTTTTGCGCCATATCGGCCGGCGCAGGCTGAAGACATTCCCGCTCATTTTCGCGACGCACAGAATCTCTGGACCGGCTCAGGTCAGCGCGCCAGAGTGCTGATCATCAACAAAAACAGACTGCACGTCGAAGACTGGCCCAAGACACTTGCTGAGCTGTTTGACGCAAAGTGGGCACCCGGTCAAGTCACCGTGGCACGACCGCTATTTGGCACCACCAACACTCACGCTTCGGCAATTTTTGCGCGTGACGGCGAAATAGGACTGCGCAGTTTTTTCGAAAAGTTGCAACATACACATGTTGCCTTTGCCGACGGCAATGCTGCGACCCGCGACCGCGTGGTGGCCGGCGCCAGTTTTGTCGGGTTGACTGACAGCGATGACGCAATTGTCGCGATCAAGCGCGGCGATCCGGTGGCCATGGTTTTTCCTGACCAGGGAGAAGATCAGTCTGGCACGCTCCTGATTCCCAATACCGCAGCTCTCGTCAAAAACGGCCCAAACCCGATTCAGGCAAAAGTCTTTCTTGATTTCATTACCAGCGCCGAAGGAGAACTGCTGTTGACCCGGCTTGGTGAAGGCTTTTTTCCGATTCGAAAGAATCTGGCGACGCAGCTGGAGTGGCTGCCTGCCGGCGGAGTAAAAGAACTGCAGATTTCGCTGCCGGAAGTAGCCAGCGCTATCGCCTCGGCCAGCGTAATTCTCAACGGGATGTTTCTGCAGTAATGACAAGCACCTGGGATCCAGTTACCGGCTACAGTCGCCTTACTCTCAGAGCAACCCTGCTCATGTACCTGTTCCTAACGCTTTTGCCGATGACTCTGCCATTTCTCGAAACCGGGTGGAACACTGCCAGTGCCGGCCTGGTGCCCGCCCCGGCTATTCGTCTGCTTAGTCGATCACTGCATCTGTCGTTCTGGGCCGCCTGCATTGCCATTTGTCTGGGGTTGCCTGCCGGAATCGGTCTGTGGCATGCAAAAAGCATCGTGTTCAGACTGCGCAGCCTTGTTCTACTTACGCTGCTTCTGCCACCGTATCTGCTGATTCAAGGCTGGATGTCACTCGCCTGGTCGCCACCGCCCGGCCTCGCATTTTTGCGAACTCCCGAAGGATTCAGCTGGGCGGCAATTATTCTGGGAACTTCCATGGCACCGCTAGCTGCAATATTGATCGGCCTGGGACGCTACTTCTTGCCGCTGTCAGCGCTCGAAAGCATGGCACTTAGCCAGGGGCCGACGACAACTTATCGAAAACTGATAGTTCCGCTGTTGTTGCCACTGCTGGTGTCGTCATGGCTGATCATTGCCATGTTAAGCCTTCTTGAAGGCGGGGTGCCTTTGAGCCTGCAGTTTCCTGTCTTTGCCACTGAAGTCACTTCGCGCTTTCTTGGTGGTGAAAACCCGGTTTCTCTGGCGCAAAATGTCTGGCCGCTCTATCTTGCTTCAGCGCTTCTCGGAATAAGCGCCATTATCGTCACACATCGGCTCAGTCGCCGCAACGAGAGCAATGTGGCAGACCTCAATCACTCTCTGCTCAACATCAGCTGCCTGCCGAAAAAACTACAGATAATCATCAGGTCAGGATGGCTGCTGCTGGCGCTGCTTATTGCGCTACCGCTGCTTGGAATGGTGCGACAGGCATTTGCTGGCAGCGCCTACAATCTGACCCTCGTCTCTGACGGCGCGGCGTTATTGCGCTCGCTGGCACTGGCTGCTGTAACAGCCGCCAGTGCGACATTGATCGTCGTGCCGGCGGCTGCATGCATTGCATTAAAAAGACACTTCTGGCTGGCTCTGATAACTTTTCTGCCGCTGGCATTGCCGGCCAGCATCACCGGAATAACCTGGGCCGCCTGGGGTGCAAGATTGCATGCACTCTGTCGCTGGCTGCCAGAAACTATGCCACTGCTGTTGAGTCACCTTGGCCGGGTATTGCCATTTACCATGCTGGTATCACTCGCGCTGTGGAACTCACACCATCGCCAGTCAGCGCGTGAAGCTGTCTTTATGCACAGAAATCACTTATGGCAGCGCATCTCGGTTGAATGGCCGCATTACCTGCTGGTTTTCATGGTCGGTGCGGTGTTCTCTCTTCGTGAACTCGAAATCTCGCTGCTGACCGTGCCGCCAGGTGGTGAAACTCTGCCAATCAGGGTTTTTAATCTTCTGCATTATGGTGCCGGTTCTGACGTGGCACGCTTGAGTCTGCTCCTGGCGCTGCCGATAGTTGTTGCGACATTGCTGATTGTAAAAAAGTGGGAGAATGCCTGATGGCAGATATTGCTGCAACCCGATCATCACCTGGAGTCAGTCTCAAAGCAACTGAACTTTCATTCAGTCGCGAGCGCATCTCGATTATCAGAGAACTTTCGCATGAATTTTCTGCCGGGCAGGTAACTCTTCTGACCGGGCCATCAGGCTGCGGAAAAACCACGCTTCTTCGACTCCTGGCCGGACTCGAAATCCCGGATGTCGGCGAAATAAAGGCAAACGGCGTTCTGTGGAGCAGCACGCACCAGATTTTGCCACCATGGCAACGCGATCTTGACATGCTCTTTCAGGGCGATGCGCTCTGGCCAAACCAGACAGTCGGCGAGCAGATAAACTGGGTGAAAAGCCGTAGCCATAAAGCACCGGCTGTTCTGGATACCGATGAAGTAATCGAATGTCTTGGTATAAAAGATCTGATAAATCGACATCCGGCTGGATTGTCAGGTGGCGAAGCCCGGCGCTGCCAGCTCGCACGGGTATTGGCCGGAAATCCTTCGTTGTTGCTCCTCGACGAACCGCTGTCAGGACAGGATGGCGAAACCGCAGCAAAAACAGCCCACATGCTTGGCAGATTGCTGGCAAAGGCTCAAACTACTGCAATTGTCGTCAGTCACGAAACCGCAGCATTTGCCGATTTTGCCTGGCAAACCGTGCATTTGCCTGATATCAACGCGAAGCCGCGCGCTTAGTTATCCAGATTGCGGTGGCCAGACTTAACAGAGGCAGCGCAATCATCGGGTTATCCTGGGCGGCAGAAATATGCTCAATCAGGCTCAGCAGCAGCGCATGCTCGTGATACAGGCGCGTTCCGACGTAAGCGCCAGAACTCACCATCGTCAGAAACCTGAAGAATCCTCGGCTGCTACCGGCAATAAAAGCACAGAACACCATTGCAATGCCAAAGGCGGCAGCAATAATGAAGTTTGGCTGTTCGAGTGCCGCTCCATTGCTCACAATCAACACATTGAGATTTTCGGCGATAAAGAAGAATCCGAATATGAATGAAACCCATCTGACGGAGGGTAGCACTCTTAAATCTTCTGGTGAAGCCTGTTTAATCTGGCCCGGAGTTTCGTCAGACTCTTGTGAAGCTCGTCGATCCCGACCAGCATCGACTGGTCCATTCTGGGGAACGGGCGCGCCAGAACGACTGCGAGCAGCCATTACAGCGCGGGCGACATAATCATCATCACTGTCGTCAGGCGGCGGAGGGGGGGCAACAGGAGCCGGGCGAGAAGGTTTTGCCTGTTTTGGCGGCGGCGGCACTGATAATCCTGGCGGCTCACTCTGGCGCTGTGATGGTGCTGGACGCGGAGGAGGCGGTGGCGGTGCGGCAGGCTTTGCCGAAGGTTTGACCGCAGCAGGTCTCGGCGGAGCATGCGGAGCAGGTAGCACTGACGGCGCTTGCGGCGGCGGCGGCAATACTATAGCCTGAATTTCACCGGTTTTCTGAGATGACTCCGGAAAGCTGAACATCGCGGTCGGCATGTTGCCGCTCTCTGGCTGAGGTTTTGCCGGGCCATCGACGATTGTTATAATTACATCGGCAATTTTGAGTTCATCGCCTTTGTATATCGGCACTTTGCTTGTTGGCTTCTCGCCGTTCAGCCAGCTGCCGTTAGAGCTGCCAAGATCTTCAAAACAGATCTGTTCTTCATGTATGACGATCTGCGCATGTTTGCGACTGACCAGGCGGCTCGCCAGAACCATCTGACAGTCGGTGCCGCGCCCGATTACCCACGGAAAGACACGAACAGCAACCGGAGCCACACCAGCAATCTCTAAAACCAGCTCTGACATGGCAGCTTGCGGGGAAACTGGAGGTGTCACCGGTCTATTCTGAGCAGACTGACCAGCTGCTTTAATCGCGTGGCCGGCTACGCCAGCGGCAACTACTGCTGCAGCGCCCTTTAGCAGGTTTCCGGCAGCATCGGCTGCTTTGCCGGCAAAACCGGAACTGGCGCCAGGAATGTCTTTCGGGAAGGGAAAAGCCCCGAAGTCAGAAGATGGCGAACCAGATGAAGAGCCACCCGAACCGGGTGAGCCCCCGCCATGTGGCCCAGAGCCTTTGTTGCCATCTGGCAAAGGGCTGTTAACATCTGGTAA
>MFYY01000037.1:40957-44232 GCA_001787855.1 Candidatus Riflebacteria bacterium GWC2_50_8
CCGGAACATAATCAGGTAAACTGTTTTCAGGAATACTCGCGATTCTCTGCAGCTCGGACTTGAGCTTTTCCATTGCTGTTGAAGCATCGGCGGTGTCAACAATGCTGCCATCATTTTTAATCAGGCGGTCCTTGACGATTTCGGCGCTGCTGTTGGCAACCTGAACGTGCAGACCATGTTCGCTGCGTATAACGTTCCAGGTGTTGCCAGAAGGCCCGCTGAGAACAGCTGATTGAAACATATTGTTTTTAAGCGTAAAAACCAGCTGATGCTTCGTTGAAAAGAGGCAGAGACTGTGGTCGTCCAGAGCGCCTTCCCAGTTGCCAACTGGCGGTCCGGCGGGAGCGCTTTGAAACACTGCCATCGCAACAATGCCTGAACACACTGCCACCGCGGCGTCGGCAATCAGCTTTTCATCGCTGCCAACGTTGTCAATCTGTGCAGCCAGTTGCTCGACAGCGGGCGCAAAAGCGCTCAGATCCAGTGATTCTCTGACGGTCATGCGCTGCTGTCTCCGGTTTCTCCAAAGCACAGGCCGGTAATCAGCAGATCATACTTGATGACCAGGCCAAACATGATGAACACAGAAGCGCCGATCATCGGCAAATCCACCAGAGTTGCCTTGAAAATGTTGAATGCCTGGTCGACCAGGCTCATCGCTTCGATTGCCGGGCCCACCGCCGTGCCGCCAGAGAACACTATAGAAAGAAGGGCTACGCCAAGAGTTCCGCAGCTCACAATTGTTCCAACTATTGAGGCAATTTCTTCGATTGCGATGGCGCCTTTTTCGTAGCTGCTATAATTTAGCGAAACATCGACGATTTCTTTGCTGAAATGCCGGCGAACTGGATCCCAGTCCCGGGCAAGCCACTGATTGGTCGCATACTTGTAGACATTACCAACCACCAGATTCGGCTGGCGGCCCAGCAGGGCAAACTTCATCTTGATATCAGCCATGCGTGCATCTTTAAAGCCGTCGAGGCTTTTATCGGCAAGTATACCGTTGACAAACTCCCCGATCAGCGAATCGAGAACCTTTTCTATACCGTTATCAGTTATTTCATCGCCGGTCTTTGTCGTCTTAAGAATTTTTTCGACCTCGGCTTTAACGGCGGCGTTGTGCTTGCTCAGCCAGTCGAGAACCCAGCTTAAACCACCTTTCGCCTTTTTGCAGACCCAGCTGACAAAAGCCGTGACAAGCTTGACAATCAATTGCCCAAGCTTGGTAAAAAGGCTCGAAGCAAGATCAATAACCGCCTGAAACATTTCCCGGATAGATTTCAGGAAACTGGAAACCCAGCTTGAGGCCGACTCTACCGCGTCATCAGCAGCGCCTTTGGCTTTATTTGCCCATTCTACCAGCTCGTCCCAATATTGTGTCGAATTCGACAGCATTTCGTTGAAGGCGACGATCTTGTTGTGCAATGCCAGAGCGAGGTCATCGATTACCTTTACGAGGTCGTCGAGCATGCCGCCGATACTTCTGGCAATGCGCGCGCCCATGCTGCCAAGCCCTTCAAGAAATGAACTGATACCGCTGCGAATCTTTTGAACCAGCGGCACAATCTGCTTTCTGGCCTTATCACCGAGAGAGGTTGCAAAATCACCCATCCATGAAGCGCCACGGGCGATGAGACGGCCAAATTTGCTTTTCGCCAGCCAGGCGAGAAGCCTCTGACCTTGCGCTGCCAGCCAGCCTCCGGCATGCTGCACTTTCTGGCCGGCGCTGATACTGTTGAGAAGAATCGCCATCAGCGTGCCAACCAGGCTTTCAAACTGGCCTTTTACAAGATCCTCGTGGCCCTTGAAACGACCGAAAAACGTATGAGAACCTCTTACGGCAACGGTCATCAGTTGAACGCCGGAGATGGCAAGATCAATATCCTCTTCTTTGCCCGATGCAAGCTGGGTGCAAAAGTTGTAGCGATAATACCTGAGCTTTTTCTGAAAAACCTCGGAGTAGAGTTTGAGCCGGGATTCTGTCAGGTCAGCCTCAAAATTTTTAATGCGCTCTTCCTGTTCCTGGTCGAGCAGCATGGTAAACACCTGCTTTTTCTCAGGATCAGAAGGAAGCAGGGTTGCCTTGCCCTTGAGTTCGGCCTTCTTGAAAGCTTCTTCGATTTCAGGCAGCCGGATACTCCATTGGCCGTTTTTGGTCGTGATCTGCTGCGGAAACTGTGTAGCCTCTTCGCCGACCGCCGGAGTAAATCTGGCATTAACCACGCCAAACAGTTTGCGCGGGCCACCAGCGACTTCGACCGGCAGAATCAGACAGCCACGAATTTCACCGCCAGTGATGAGCTCGGGCAGAACTTCGATAGATTCTATTGCAGGATCCTGCAGCAGGCCTTTTTTTTCGGCGACACAGGCCAGCTTGACTGCTGGAGCCACTGGAATCACAACGGTTTTTTCAAGTGGCACCGCTTTTTTGCCGTCGCCAAGCATGATCTTTATTTCGTCATAGAATCGCTGCTTTGCCTTATAAGCCAGCTCTGGCGGGGCAGCGTAACGCAGTTCGACATAACCCTCGCCGTCAGTCTGGCCGCCTTCGCTGAGAATGCTGCCCAGTGGCTTTGCCTGCGAAATTTTGTCCCAGACGAATTGCACCGGCGTATTGGCTATTGGCGCGTTAGCGGCTTCCTGGCGCAATTTTATGCGGGCAGTAATTTCCTGGCCAGGCCGGGCCGGCAGTTCTGGCGAAAAAGTTATATCAACGGCAACTCGGGCCGGGCAAAGCACCATGGGAATTTCGAGCTTGCCGGTCGGTCGATCAGATGGCTTAACTCGCGAAAACGCTTTTATAATCAGCTTACCGCGCATAGGGTCTTTCAGCTCCGGCATCGCACGCGCACTGCACCAGTTGCTGACCGGTGGCAGGATTCCCTTATCGAGCTCTGTGCAGACAAGAGTGTCTTTATCAAACGATGATTCCAGCCTGAATTCAAAGTCTTCGTCGGGAGCGCGAAAAACTTCGCCGGTCGCAGCGTCAACCTGCTCGACCCAGATAGTCAATTTGCATACGCTCTGGCCATCAGCCATAAGCCATACTTCTGACTCTTTCCAGCATTCGTCGGGTGACACCGTATAGCCCATGGCCTGGGCCGGTTCGGCTACGTAAACGTTGCATTCGGTGGTGAGGGCTTCGAGTTGCGCCGAACCTGAAGCGACCGGCAATGCCTTGACATAAACGCGCACAGGCTTTGCGAACTTATCTGGATTCTTGTAGCTTACAAACTGGTCAGTTACCGACACTCTGGCAGATACGATTTCGCCCT
>MFYY01000037.1:44386-44803 GCA_001787855.1 Candidatus Riflebacteria bacterium GWC2_50_8
TATCGAAAAATCGGGCATGTCAAAAGACCTCCAGAATATAGGCGGGGCCGCCGCCCGGCGCAACAGTAACGGTAGCAGAGCAACTCTGACCACCACCGATTCCGGTAACATAAATCAAGGCCGGCTGAAGCACTGTTCCGGCAGCAGTTTCGGCCCGCTGACCGACCAGGCAGTTCAAACGACAAACGCCAGAAGTCTGGCTGAGCGTCATCCAGTTTTCACCCTGCGCTGACAGTGAGATTGAAGCATCGCCGGCTGGCACCAGCGGGCCACTGTTCTGGCTTTTCCAGACGGCGACCATGAGTTCAGACGGGGACTCGGTGCTGACTGCAATACTGTAACTGCTGACCTGCAGCACGTAAGTGGTTGTGGTTACTGCCGCATCAGCGGCAGCGGCACCAACAGCAGCACCGATAG